>PUOC01000175.1 GCA_003551965.1 Clostridiales bacterium
CATTAAAAGCTGCTCGTTATCCAAGGATCACCACTCCTTCCATGCACTGTGCCGATAATGGATGTCCCGGCCCGCTCGTCTCCGTGCCGAGGCCGTACTGCTCTGTACTGAGAAATAAGACTTGTAACCTTCATTTCGCTGCTGGGCCGGGCTATACCTCTGCCTGTTATCTCAATCCCCATTTTCATTGCCGTTCCCATGCCAGTTTTGCCCCGCACAAAACCCGCCACAGCTGCTGGGCCGGGAGCAGGGTTGCGGCCCGGCACATGTTCCGTTGACGGCAGAGGAAATCGGCTCCATGGCGTTGAATCGCTATGGCAGATCAAAGCAAAGGAGGCGCAACCACTATGGGCAAGCGTTTTAAGAAGGCCGCTCTCTTTACGGCACTGGCATTTGTCCTCAGCTGGTCTTTTATCTATCTCTATTTTGCCTTGGGCGGGCAGTGGGTCCTGCCGCAGGCACTGCTTATCGGCGTGATCTACATGTATATGCCGGCTGCGGCGGCCATCATCGTCCAGAAGGGCGTGTTCCGGCAACCTGTGCTTAAAGGTCTAAATGTACGGTTGCAATGGAACCGTTGGTTTGCCGCCGCTTGGCTGTTGCCCATCGCACTGGCCCTACTGCTGATTCCCGTTGCCCTGCTGATACCCGGCGTGGAATTTTCGCCGGATATGGGCGGCTTGTTGGAACGGTTGGAAGGTATATTATCGCCGCAAGAGCTGGCAGAAATGGAGGATCAGCTAGAGGCCTTTCCTGTGCACCTATTCTGGATCAGCCTCGCCCAGGCCATCGTGTTCGGGATCACGGTCAATGCTGCGGCCGCCTTTGGCGAAGAACTGGGCTGGCGGGGCCTCCTGCAGAACGAACTGCTGCCGCTGGGCTTTTGGCAGGCTTCGCTGATCATTGGCGTGATTTGGGGGCTGTGGCATGCCCCGTTGATTCTGCAGGGACACAACTATCCTGATAACCCACAATGGGGCGTCTTGATGATGATCGTGTTCACCACACTGATCACGCCCCTGTTCACCTACATCACATGCAAAGCCAAGTCGGTGATTGCCGCTTCCATTTTCCACGGTTCGGTCAATGCCGGGGCCGGGCTGTCACTGATCGTGCTCTCCGGCAGCGATCTGATTGTCGGTTTCACCGGTGCCGCCGGTTTTCTCGTGCTCATTGCCTGCAATGCCGGCATGATCGTCTACGATCGCCGACAGGAACAGCCGCTGCTGCAAGGAGCAGGGGCACCGAACCGCCCTGAATAAGGGAAAAGCCCGGGAACTCCCTCTGCCGAAGGGTAGAGGTTCACCGGGCTTCTCTTGTTGCTGCCGATACAATATGATCAGTTGGAGTAATTGTCAAAATAGCCTTTAATATAGACCACAGGCGTTCCCTTGTCTCCGCTCCCCGATACCAAATCGCACAGGGAACCAATCAGATCCGTCAGTCGGCGGGGCGTCGTCCCTTGGGCTTCCATGGAGCCTTTGAGGTCGCTCTTCTTCCCCTTAATATGCCCTTCAATGGCCTGGCGCAGTTCTTCACCCTTCAGGTGCGAAAACTGATTGTCTGCCAGATATTTGATCTTCACTTCATTGGGCGTTCCGTCCAAACCATCGGTGAAGGCTGGCGAAACAACCGGGTCGGCCAACTCCCATACGTGGGCCATGGGATCTTTGTAAGCCCCGTCTCCGTAGACCAAAACTTCCACTTGACGGCCCGTCCGTTCTTGGATCCGCTTCTGGACGTCCCGCACCAAGGTGTCGCCGGTACGCGGAAAGAGCTTGACGCTGTCTTCCGTGGCCTTGTTGGATCCCAAAAGGCCAAAACGTTCATTGTATCCGCTGCCGTCAACGGGCTGGCTGAGTATATCATCCAAACCGTACACCACTTCCGCTCCCTGGCCGCACAGAATTCGTTTCGTGCGTTCTTTGCTGTGTATGTCGCAGGTCAATACGGCCTTGGTCTTATCCAGAATCGCGGCGGGATGATTGGCGAAGATAATTTCGTAGGCAACGCCGCACTGGTCCATGATGGAGCGGTAATAATCCACATAGTCCACCCCGGTAAAGGGATGTTGGCGCGCACCGAAGTGCCGGCGGTACTCGGCCTCCGTGAGAACGTCGGTCCAAGGGTTGATTCCCTTTTTGTCCATCGTATCGACATCGGCCAGCGCATTGCCCACTTCATCGGCCGGATAACTGAGCATAAGTACAATCCTGTCTGCACCCTTGGCAATGCCCTTGAGGCAAATGCCAAACCGGTTGCGGCTTAGAATAGGGAAAATGACGCCTAGCGTTCCACCGCCGAACTTGCTTTTCACATCGGCGGCGATCGCGTCCACGGATGCGTAATTGCCTTCTGAACGTCCCACCACCGATTCTGTGATCCCGATAATGTCCCTGTCTTCAATGGCATATCCTTCTGTTTCTGCGGCGTCGAGTACGGTCTGCACCACAATTTCGGCCAGATCATCACCCCGGCTGATAATCGGAGTACGAAGGCCTCGTGCTGCCATTCCTACCATCCTCTGCATTCCTACTTCCTCCCTGAGCAACTTCACATATTTGGCTGTCGGCTGCCATGAGCACGCTATAGCCTGTACCGCAGTGATAAACAACGGTTCAGGCAGATGGGGATTCGATATCCCAAAGAAGCAATATTTGACACGGAGGGGCCGTATTCCTTTGTGCAATCGGAATCCAATCTGCTCCCGCCTTAGGCCAGAGGCCGATGGCCCCCGAACAAGAGGGCCCCAGCGAACTCCGCTCTGCCGGGAAGGGCACGGCCCACCTTCAAGATAGAAGCGCTTGCAGACGTTCCTTTAAGCGGGTGTTGCGTCGCCGGACCTCCGCATGTTTCACCGCCGCATACACCGCTTTTTTGTCACCCACCAAAACAACCAGTTCCTTCGCCCGGGTAATGCCCGTATACAAAAGGTTTCTCTGCAGCATGATCCAGTGGCTGAAACTGAAGGGCATCACGACAACGGGAAATTCGGAACCCTGTGCTTTATGGATGGTTGTGGCATAGGCCAATACGAGTTCGTCCAATTCCAAGAAAGCATAGTCCACGGTCCGATCATCGAAGCGGACCTGCAGAGTCTTGTCCTCTAAGTCAATCCCGGAAACACGTCCGATATCCCCGTTGAACACTTCCTTTTCGTAGTTGTTGCGCAGCTGCATCACTTTGTCATGGAGACGATATTCCGCGCCGCCCCGCTTCAGGCAGCGGGTTTCCGGATTGAGCGCTTCCTGCAGCAGTTTGTTCAAGTGCATAGCGCCGGTCTCGGTGCGCTGCATGGGGGTGAGCACTTGGATATCCTGGATGGGCTCGAGGTTGTAGAAGCGGGGGAGCCGGCGGGAACACAAATCCACCACAGTGCCGGCAATGTCTTCTTGCTCTTCCAGCAAAAAGAAATTGGATGAGCGGTTGCGTCTGAGCTGCGGCTGCTGTCCCCGGTTGATCCGGTGGGCATTGACAATGATATCGCTATCAAGGGCCTGCCGGAAGATCCGGTTCAGCCGGATCACGGGAATGGTTTCGGAAGCAATAATGTCCCGGAGCACACTGCCGGGTCCCACAGACGGCAGTTGGTCTACATCACCGACAACCACCAGGCTCATGTTTTCGGGGACCGCTTTAAGAAGGTTGTACATGAGAATAATGTCAACCATGGATGCCTCATCTATGATAAGGACATCGCCTTCGAGCGGATTGTCTTCATTCCTCTTCCAGCCCTCGGATGGGCTGAATTCCAACAGTCGATGGATTGTTTTTGCCTCCATCCCGGTGGCTTCTGTCATGCGCTTGGCAGCCCGTCCGGTGGGGGCAGCCAAAATGACTCGTCTCTTACTGCCGCGGTGCATCTCGATGATGCCATTAATGGTAGTTGTTTTTCCTGTGCCGGGTCCGCCGGTCAGCACCATGGCCCGCGACCTTTCCGCCAGGGCAATAGCGCGCAGCTGCACCGGATCATATTCCACGGTGGTGCGCTGCGCAGTGGGCGGAGGTTTCAAGAGCGGCTCTTGGGATACCCCGGACGCAATGGCCGCCAGGCGTCGGGCAGTTCCCACTTCACTGTAATAGAAGGGCGGCAGGTAATAGGCATCGCCGTCGGCCATGAGGTCTTCGGCTTCCACCGCCCTTTCGATTGTATCAAGGACTTTAGCCTTTTCGATCTCCAAAATGTCCACAGCACTGTCCGCCAGCTGATCAAGGAAGGCAAAACAGTGGCCTTCATCGGCTAGACGACGCAAAACATAAAGCACACCGGAGCGGCAGCGGACCGAAGCCTGGCGGTCGATTCCCAGCTTCTGGGCTAGATTGTCGGCTGTCTTGAAGCCGATGCCAAAGATATCGTCGGCCAGTCGATACGGATTTTCCTTCACTACGGCAATGCTGTCCTGACCGTACGTTCGGAAGATACGCGTACCGTATGCGGTGGAAATGCCATGGGACTGCAAAAACAGCATCACGTTTTTGATTTCTTTCTGTTCTTGCCAGGCTGTCTTAATCATATCAACCCGCTTGGGGCCGATTCCTTCGACGTCCAAAAGTTGTTCGGGGGTTTCTTCCAAAACGTCCAAGGTCCGCTCGCCAAAACAACGGACGATTTTCCCGGCAAAGACAGGGCCGATTCCCTTAATCAGCCCACTGCCCAGATATTTTTCGATCCCATAGATGTCGGCCGGCAGTCTTTCCTGCCACTCGCTGGCCTGAAACTGCAGGCCATAGGTGGGATTTCGCACCCAAGATCCTTTGGCTTCGATCACTGTCCCCACCGGCACCGAGGCCATGCTGCCCACCACGGTGATGAGATCGCTGTGTCCTTTCGCTTTGATCTTGATCACACTGTACCCGTTCTCTTCGTTGGCATAGGTGATCCGTTCCACAACACCCCGTATCCGCTCCATGTCCGTGCTCCCCTATCTGCAGTCCAGCGCCGGCAGCCTGCGCAGCGCCTGTGTTCCGATTTTTATCCCCACGGTAGGCGCAGGCCCGCTGACGGTGCCCCACACGGCCCTTCTGCTTGCGCCGCGTCCGTCAGCTTCCCGGGGGCGGATCCTGTTTTGGTTCTCTCAGGAAAGGAAGCGTCTTACCTTCCTCAATCTGCCAGGTGCCGCTGAAATCCCAGCGTTCTTCGCCGCGTCCGCTGGCAAAGGTTTCCTGGGTACGAAGTTCCACCGGCGTCTTCGGCTCGGCAAAGGCGTCTGACAATCCCGGGCCAGATGCTTCGAGGCTGTAGGCATTGCCGATGGCGCGAATGGTGGCCTTAACTGACCCGTTGAGTGATTCGCCTTCCACATCATCAAAGCCAATCCACGCCCCGACCGAAAGTGCCTCGTCCGGCGCCGTGACGGTGGCAGCTGCATAGGTATGCTGAAACCACAGCCCGGCCTCTGCTTTGCTTCCGTCGGACGCCGCTGCTCTGCCCGTGCCGCGTCCCACAAGGCCGCCCACGAAGTCCAGCCCTTGTACATTGGCCTTGGCATAGGCGTCATGGATCAATACTTCAGCACGAACGTCATCGGCTTCGGCCCGGACATCTCCCACCAATCCGCCCACGTACTGATCGCCTTGGACTGTGGCCACGGCATAGCTGCGGCGCAAGATCGACTGGCCTCCCACACTGGTGTGGCTCCCAACCAATCCGCCGACGCCTTCAGCACCTGACACAAGATCCGAGTGCGCATAGCATCCGTCCACTGTACCGCCGGCATTGATCCCGATCAGGCCGCCAACGTGATCGCCGCCCTGCACCACGCCCTGGGAAGATGAATCAAAAATCGAACCGTAGTTGGAGCCCACCAGGCCACCAACCCGCATTGTACCGTAGATATCAGCATGGGCAGTGCATTGGTTGATCCCGGGCCCCGACAGCCGTTCGTCGGTATAAGCCTTGCCATGCTCAGCGCCGTCATCCCAAAAACCAATCAGCCCGCCCACGTGCATTTGGCCGGCAGCACGTCCATTGACGTTGATCCGCTCGACCTGCGAGCGCTCCCCTCGCCCTGCCAGGATACCCGTGAACGAAGCCCCGTACACCGCAGCCTCCACAAGGACCAAGTCGGTCACCATGGCATCCCGGAGGTACCCGAACAGCCCCGCATGTTCCATGCTGGGATCGTCTACGCGCAACCCGGCAATCGTGTGCCCATCGCCCCAAAACCGCCCGTCAAATGGATGATCTTCGCTCCCTAGGGGCTGCCATCCCGTTCCCGCAGCCACCAATGATTCATACCCTTCCGACGTCTTATCCAGGTTGGCAGCCATGAGAAAGTGCGTTTCGTCGCTGTGATGGATGCCCGAATCCACTCCATAGTGCACAGCATTGGCCAGGTGATGCCAATTGCTGATCCGGTAAGGAGCCTGCGCCGAACCGCTGCCGCCGTCGAAGGCGAGCGCCATCTCGAAGCCAATGGCCGTATCTTCGATCAGATCGATCTCGCCTTCTTCAACAGCGTAGGCATCGGTGGCCGAAAAGACGGCGGCGCGATACCAGTACGTTCCCGGTTCCAAATACGTTTCAGCACTGCCATCTTCGTCGGTATACAGCTCAGCGACGACACCGTCTAAGGCGAAATCGGAATAAGCATAGACGTCGACGCGGACGCCGCTTTTCAGATTGTCCTCATAAAACGCCAGCGCATAGCTGGGTGTAACCATACCGCTTCGGGAGCGGCCGCTTGTTTGGCCGTTGACAACCTGCCTGACATAATAACTGCCCGCAGCCACCGCCGAAAAGACATATTCCGTGCCCTGTTCAGGCTGCATGGTGTGGCTGTCGTAAAGAGCTCCTTCTTTGTAAAGCTCAATGACAACGGATTCCACATCCTCATAATTCAGGTCAGCCGTATCGGACACAGCGATCTGGCCCGGCGTATCGAAGTTTGCCCGGGGAGCATCCCCGGAAACCAACACGACATCCAGCTCACCCTCATGCGGTGCTGAAATGCGCAGCGATTCAGGATGGTAGCCCTCGGCTAGAACATCCACGTCGGCGCGGCTGCCAGCGCTGAGCCCCGATAAGCGTACTCGGCCGTCGGCACCGGTTTGTTCGGTGATGCCCCCGATGACAATATCGGCGCCTTCGATGGGTTCACCTTCCACATCTTGCACGGAAATCGTCAGTATGGAAATAGAATCGGCTCCGCCGCCGAAACAGCCGCCGGCCAGTAGTGCCAGCAGCGTCAGCAGCCAAATAGGGACGGCCTGCATACCGCACTTCCTTTCGCTGGTAAACCTTGACTGCGGAATTTCCTGGGTCATGCTCCATCATAGGAGAACACCATGCCCGTCTATAGGATTCGCTAGACGACAGCCGGAATTCCTGCTTTTCTGCGATCCCATCGTACACAACCTGAAAGTCTGCCCCGACATCGAACAGTGCCCATGCCGCGAAAGAAAAAAGACGCACCCGCTGGTGCGCCGTGGTTTCCCTGTCCTTCACTTTTCCGACTGCAGATCATGCTCCTCCACATGGGTTATCTTGTTCTTTTCGTCCACAAATACCACACTGGGTCTCAGTTTATCCGCTTCGGCATCGTCCATCCAGCCCTGGCTCAAGACGATCACCAAGTCACCGGGTTGAAACAGATGGGCCGGCGGGCCATTGAGGCAGATTTTTCCGGATTCCTCCGGAGCCGCCACAGCATAGGTTTTCCAGCGCGCTGCATTGCGCAGGTTTGTGACTTGCACCATTTCAAACGGCCGGATGTTGGCTGCCTGCATCAAAAGGCGGTCAATGGTAATACTGCCCACATAGTCCAAGTCGGCTTCTGTAACGGTAGCTCGATGAATCTTGCCTTTACACATCATGCGCTGCATGGATTTGAATTCTCCTCTCTTCTTGCATCCTTTTCAGCTCTTCTATCGTCCATGGTATCAGATTAGGGCGGCCACTGCCAACGGGGCATTTCGCTCGGTGTGCTTTGTCTTTCCTCGGAAGCGGCAGAACATCTTAGCCGCCATGCGCGTTTGCCAAAGGGGCCTGCATAATGATACCCTTAGGGTGACCGGCAGCTCGCTCCGCATCTCCGTGCCCCAACCGGCACATATACATACCGATGCGTTTCCCTTGGCTTCCTGTGAACGTGCCGCAGCTTACATACAATGGAGGAGGGAGTATGATGCTGCTTCGTTGGACCATCGCTGCTCTTGTTCTTTTGATGCTGTTGTCTGCGGGCTGTCTTGTCGATCCGGATCCAACCCTCTACACCTTGACCATGGAAACCATAGGCGGCGGAAACACGGACCCGCCAGCGGACACGCACCAAATCAAAGAGGGTACCACAGTATACCTTTCGGCCGAGGACGTTGCTGAACAATGGGTCTTTGATCATTGGCGCGGCAATGTGGCCGACACAGAGGCACGGGAAACGACAATTGTCATGGACCAGGACCAGGCGGTGGAAAGCGTCTTCACGTACCAGGAGGGCGCCTATTTCCATGTCACCGTTGAAGTATCGCCCACAGAGGGAACTTGGGATGATTCCATCGAAGTTGCCATTACCGTAGAAAACATTGGAGTAGAACCGGATACCCAGTGGATCGATTTCTCCGTCGATTACGAAGAGGGCGACCCGCCGGAGGGTCTTTTGCCTCCCTTCGAGATGCATCTCGCTCCGGGAGAATCGGAGCAAGAAGTGATCGACCAGAGCATTCCGGAACATCTCGACCCAGGCACCTACATCCTAACCGCCGAAAGCTCTGACCATGCTGACTCGGCCTCCTTCCGTCTCCATGGCGAGACGGTTCTCAACCCCGTTAAGGAAACCTTCATTGCAACACGCCCGGATACCGAAATCGCGGAGGCACTCTGGTCAGAATACTGGGCTGATCCAGAGGAACCCACGGCCCACTCCTACCTGCTCTTCGATCTAGATTCGCTTCCCAGCGGCGTTGAAATCATCTCTGCCAAACTGTTTCTCTATGCTGAGACTGTCGAGGTCATAGATGGAGACATCGGAGCATTTCAGGTTCTAGAGCCTTGGTCTGGACAGACGTCGTGGGAAGATCGGCCCGATGCAGCGGAAGATCCGGTGGACGCATGGTCTATCGCTGTAGCGCCCGGGGAAACCCAGTGGCTGCAGTGGGATGTGCTTCCTGTGGTGAATCGGTGGTTGGAGGGGACAGCGGAAAACCACGGGTTCAAAATTGGATATGTTTCCGCAGACGACTTCTTCGGAGCCGCCTTTACGGGCACAGGTTCTGAAGCAGTGGAGTACCATCCCAAACTGGTCTTGCAGTACGCGACCGGTGACTGATTATATCCCGTCGCCCGCAGCAACCACCCTGCAGGAACACAATCGATGAATCTCTGAGGAGGAGTGCCAGTGTGCTCCTCCTCCTGTTTTATGGCGCCCTCCCCGCCGCTTCTCTGCAGGGAAAGTTTAACAATAATGATTGTAGAGTTCCACAAATTGCCTGTGGTCGGTCGTGCCCGTAGTCCAGATGATCACATCGCATTGTTCCATTCCGGTGCGTACGGCAGCTTCATAGCGATGGTTTCCATCAGTGAGTTCCAATGCACCGTCGGCGAAGTTCACGATCAGAGGCGGCATATCCCAACCGCTCTGCAGGCGCTGGCGGATGGACTCCACCCGCTGCTCAAATGCCGCTTCATCCACTATGTATTTCAGGCCTTCCTCCGGCCCGCAGCATCGCTGCAACAGCCGCAAAGGCAGAGATACCGGCCCGATATAACGGCGTTTTTCAAGCTTCAGGCCGTCAGAAAAGGGAATATTGTTGCCCTCCGCCCGCAGAAAACAATGGATCCATTCTTCGATGCAGCCGCAGGCTGCATATTCCCGGGCAGCCTGCCCTGTAAACAGCGAACACATATGGTATTCCTCCTGGCTTGTGCTGTCTGTCTTACCCCGGCCTGGCGGCAGGGCGCCCGGCCAAGCGCACATGTCTTGCACCCAGCGGCATATTCTCTGTCATAAGGCTCCGCTGCTTGGCTCTGCATCCGCCAGCTGCACCTGGTTCCCTTGGCCGTGCTTGGCTTTGTACAGAGCCTGGTCCGCTGCGGCAATGAGCACCGCGCTGTCCTCACCGCGAGGGGGTACCATCGACGCAGCTCCAGCACTGATGGTAACATAAGCGGCAGCGGCAGAATGGTCGTGGGGAATTTCCAGCGTCTCTACGGCACGGCACAGATTCTTCGCCACTGTTGCCGCCTGTTCCCTGTCTGTGTCCGGTAAAATGACGGCGAACTCTTCGCCTCCGTAACGGGCGAGAAAGTCAGAAGCTCGCCGAAGGGTCGTCTGCAATGTTTCCGCGGCCCTCTGCAGGCAGTGATCACCCGCCAAATGGCCGTAGTTGTCATTGAAGGCCTTGAAGTCGTCCAAATCCAGCAGAACCAGAGACAGCGGATAGCCACTGCGCATAGCCCGGTTCCACTCCGTCTGCAGCACGCGGTCAAACTGGCGCCGGTTGAAAATGCCGGTCAAACCGTCCCGGACAGATATGCTTTCCAGGAGATCTGTCTTCTGTTTGAGCTCCACGTGCGCCCGAACCCGAGCCCGGGCGATGGCGCTTTGAATCGGCTTCGTGATATAATCCACTGCCCCTATCTCCAGCCCGCGCAACTCGTCGTCTGCAGACGAAAGGCTTGTCAAAAAGATAATCGGGATATCACCGGTGGCCGGATCGGACTTGAGCCGTCGGCACACCTCATATCCATTCATATCCGGCATCACCACATCGAGCAAAATCAGCGAAGGCCGGTGCTCAACAGCTTGGACGACTGCATCCGCACCGCATGACGCCGTTATTATCTCGTACTCAGAACAAAGCACCTGCGTCAGATACTGGCGGATTGTACGGGAATCATCGACAATCAAAACCTTCGCACTGCTTTCTGCGTCTTTCACGGTCCGCACACCTCCTTCCGCGGTGCTCTTTGGGCACAACATGGAGAACGTCAATACCTCCCTGGCCGATCGACTTACCAGGGACCCCATGGTGTGGCGCCGAACACCGCAAAAATATGCCGTACCCCGCGGGTCAGATCGGCAGTTTCGTTGGATCACATCCAATAGGGGCAGGCCTGCCCCTATGGAATTCTGGGCTAGCGGATCCGGTCATCCCACATGTCCGCATCATCACCGAATTGCTGCTTCAGCTCCCGAGTTGCCGCGTCGAGAGCCTGGAGCACATCCGAGGACAGCTCCAGCGAAGCCGCTGCCGCATTCTGCTTCACCTGCTCCGGTCTGCGTCCCCCGGCCAATACCGATGCCACGCCCTTCTGGTGCACAAGCCAAGACAGAGACATGGCCGCCATAGACACACCGGCATCGTCGGCAATTTGCTCCACGCGCCGAATAGTCTCAAAAGTAGCGGTCTCAAACCCAGGCCCTCCATGACGGGCCCGCTCCCGATCTCCACTGAAGTGCTTTGAACGGGCGCGGGCTTCGGGAACATCGTCCGCGGTACGAAACTTGCCCGTGAGCAGGCCCTGGGCCAACGGGCTGTAACACATAACGCCGATCTCTTCGCGGATGCAAAGCGGCAGGATACTGTACTCCACTGCCCTCCAGAGCAGATTATACGGCACTTGATTGGCTTCGACGCGGCCAACCTGCAGCAGCTCTCCCAAATCCTGCGCGCCAAAGTTGGACACGCCGGCGGCCCGTATCTTTCCCTGTTCCCGCAGCCGCCCAAGGGCTTCCATGGTATCGTCTATGGGAACTTCGCGGTTCGGCCAGTGCAGTTGATACAGATCAATGTATTCGGTATTGAGGCTGCGCAGGCTTCCTTCGCAGGCCTCCATTAAAGCACGGGGCGCTAAGTGCGAAGGGCTTACCTTGGTGGCCAAGACGACCTGGTCCCGTTTGCCCTGCAGGCCGCGGCCGACGATTTCCTCTGAATTGCCATAGGCTTCGGCGGTATCAAAGAAGTTTATGCCGCAGTCCAATGCTGCATGGATGGTCCGCAGCGAATCGCGCTCGTCCTGATCGCCCCAGACCGAACCCCCAGCCAAAGCCCAGCAGCCCAAGCCCACCACCGAAACACGCATGTCTGTTCTCCCGAGTTTTTCATACCTCATCCAGCACATTCTCCTTTCCCTTACCCCAGTGCCTCGCCATAGGCAACACGACTGTCGTTCTATGTAAATTCGATGTCTGCATTGCGACTTCCTTCGCTGGACCATGGGCCGACGCTTCGCCGCCGGCAGAAACCTGTGCCGGGCCTCCATTGCTGTCAAACAAAAAACCCCGGATTGGGGTTTTGAGACGGCTGAGGCTGTGCCACGATCCCAAGGGAAGGATCGAGCGAACCGAACATCTTTCATGGCAGGAGCCCGACTGCCTTCAGCACCGCTGCTGGCCTTGGTTTGGTTGGTTGTGCAATCATCCGGTATAGCTTCCACCAACAGGAACGCCAAAACGGAAATACAGCACCTACGCTTCGGCGTCCACATGCCGCCCCACAATGTTCCGTGTGCGGAGCATGTGGTCTTTTTGGGCATCGGTCAGGGCTTTGCGGGCCACATCTCCCGTACTGTTTTCAATGATATGCACCACGTTCTGTTCCAAATCTCTGTCCCAGGCATACTGCATCCTTTCGCTGCCGCGGGGCTGCATGCGGCTGGCTTCCTCGACGGTATCTACCCATGTGGGAGCCAGTTTTGGACGGCTTTCACCGCTAGGGTCAACCACTGGCAGCTGCAGCGGCAGGTGCCATGCAGCTGCGTCAAAGGACGGTATCTTCACGGCCTTTCCTCCTCCCATAACATCAGCCTAGACCTGACAGGCAAGAGTACCACATCCATCCCAAGACCGGGGCTCCGGCAGTCAAGAGCTCCTATGTATTCCCATCGGCCGATGACGGCAAGGCCATTAGCACTTCGAACCAGCTGCCCGCATTGCAGATGCTCTCTAGCTCCGGATCCTCCATGGTCAGCCACCGATCATAGGACTGCATCAATGCTTGCTGCAGTCTCTGTGCTGCAGTCAACAATACTGTCGTCTGTCATGACCAATGGCCTGCCGGCTCTTTCCGGATCGATGAAGACAATCTGTCCTTTTTCACCACTGCTCAAGCGCACAGAGCGGCCCTGATAAAACGGTATCAGGCTGGCCAGTAGGGCCTTGGCGGCCACGGGATCATAGAAGCGGGGCGCCTCGGCAACAATGTGCTCAGCCAATGGAAGCAGGAACGGGCGCTGGCCGTTGAGCTCTTGACTGCCGTTGTGGAAGGCATTGGCCACAGCAGTAATTCTGCCATAGGTACTGATCTCCGGCGCTTTCAGCCCCCTGGGATAACCGGATCCGTCGTTGCGTTCATGATGGTCCCGAATACCCCGCAGCACATCCAAACTCATGGATGCATGCTCCTGCAACAGTTGGACACCGGCAAGGGGATGGTTTTTGTTGCTGGCCCATACCTTCCCAATATCGTGGAAATACCCGGATAAGCTGGCTTCGAAAATTTGTTCGGACGAAAAATCCTGCCAGCGGGCAATCACGGCACAGAGACCGGCTACGGCCACTCCGTGATTGTAGAGGTTCGGATCAACGGACAGCGTGTGTTCCACCAACTGCCAGATGTGACGCTGCGGGTTTTCCTTATTCACCAGGTTGACAACGGCCGTTTCCACACTCTCCAAAGGAAGCGTTTCCCCGCGGCTGAGGGCCGTCATGGATCTTTCCAGCTGTTCTGCAGCCGTCAGCAGGTCTTCATCTATGGATGGCGCCTTTTGTGTGGTCGAATATTGGTTGCCCGGGGCACCGCCGGCTGTCCAAATTTCGATGTCCGTGTGCGGCAGCGACGAAAATATGGATTTCAGGCGGTAGGCCAGATTCGGCGTCACCGTTGTCCCCTCAGACACCAGCTTTCGCCCCGAAGGGTGGAGGACGTCGCTAGCCACGGTCATGCCACCGACGAGTTTTTGTATGGGTATTCTTTGGCGTTCCATACTCTTGGCTCCT
Organism: Clostridiales bacterium; assembly: GCA_003551965.1. GTDB lineage: Bacteria > Bacillota > Limnochordia > Darwinibacteriales > B1SED10-159 > B1SED10-159. The sequence goes on from PUOC01000175.1 coordinate 13,935, forward strand.
TTCGCAGCATACAGTCACAACGGCAGGTTGTCAGATGTGTTGTCGGCCTCAAGCAAAGAAAAATACAGCAAACCGCAAGGGCCGCCGTATAGCCAACATACAAGGCAGCCCGGCCATCTTAGATTGCATCCGTAGATCCGTGGCTTTGCGCCCCCGGCTTTCACCGGGTTTGCCTTTTCTCTGTCAAAACGATGCAGTTGTCAGTAAAAGGAACGTGTTGCTAAAGCCGGCCGGAGACTGTCAATCGAGCAACAGGACATCTCTGGTGGGAATGCATTAAAGCACGGCCCTGCCAGCCGAAAACCGCCCATGGAAAGCAGCATGACCACGGGCCTTCATAATGCTGGCTGTTCGGCTTCTGTTAGGTACTGAATTCTCCGGAAACCATCCGATTCCTTCCCGGTTTGTCACTTTTAGGAAAAAAGCCACCGGGTTCTTTGGCAGCCAATGACGCCCCGGGATTTGATGTTGTCTTCGATGGAGACGGTGTCGCAGTCAAAACCAGGCAAAGGATCTTCGCCGCGAACGCAGAATGGGTAGCCAATGACATAAACATGTCTCCGTCTGCTGCGGAGCACGAGGAGGACACATCATGCATGTAACCGTACACCCGTTAACTGACGATGGACGCGTTGCCCTGACGGCCTATGTTCAAGAACCGTCCCAAGAGTTGGGAAATATGTCCCAGCGCCCTGCTGTACTGGTTTTTCCCGGCGGCGGGTATCTGTTCACCTCCGACCGGGAAGCCGAACCCGTAGCCCTGGCCTATGCAGCGGAGGGATTTCAGACCTTCGTGCTGCGCTATTCTGTGGGCAGCCGGGCCCGCGGGTTTCAGCCGCTGCGGGAAGCGGAGCAGGCCCTTGCCTTCATTCGCGCCAACGCAGACGCGTGGCATGTGCTCCCGGACCAGATTGCAGTCTGCGGGTTTTCCGCTGGCGGCCATCTAGCCGGTGCTGTGGGCCTTTTCGGGTCTGAAAGGCCTAATGCCCTGATTCTGGGCTATCCGGCTGTGGACTTGGGACGCGCCGACGATCACGCCACGGCCAAAAGCCCCCTTGTCCGTTCCCTGTTGGGTCAAGAATTCACCCAGGAAGAACTTGATGCCTACAGCCTCCATAAGCGGGTGCCGGACAATGCTCCGCCGCTATTTATGTGGCATACCTGTGCCGACCGCCTGGTCACCATCGATCATACGTTGAAACTAGCCCGTGCCTACGCTGACAAAGGCTGTCCCTTCGAGTATCACGTATTTCAAGAAGGCGAGCACGGCCTTTCTTTGGCCAAGGCAATCACGTCCAGCGGCCGGCGTTCCATGGTCGAATCCCGCTGCCAAGCATGGTTCTCTACCAGTGTAGAGTGGCTGCAGACAGTGTTTTCCCAAGAGGAACTGACCGACGCCGATCCAGTGCTGCCCGACGAAGTCATGGAATTCTTAGGAGAACCTGACTGACAAAGCAGGCAGGGCACCGTTGACCTCCGGCGGCGTCTCTGGCGTTGGACTCTACCGAGAGCCGATTCTGCCGTAAAATGAAAGCAGCGCCCTTAAGACAGAGTACAGGTTCAGGACAACCGTTTATGTGCAGCAGGATAAGGTGTTTCCTATGGCGAACTGTTCATCGACCGCGAGTGGTTTTCATTTTTTCTTTGGAAGGACTGGTTGCCATCTCTGCCTCAAGTCAAGCCCTGGCCGGCGAAGAGACGAACCCCGAAGAACAGCAGCTGACCATAAGGGCTCTGCTGGTCTTTTACGCGCCGATTGCCTTTTCTTTCTTTTTGGCCATCAGTACACACTCCCTGTTCAACGCCGGGCTGGCGCGCCTTTCACAGCCCGAGGTCTACATATCGGCGTTTGCAGTGGCCCGCAGCCTGATGCACGTCTTCGAAAGCCCCATGATCATGATTACCCAAACGGTGGCTGCGTTAGCAGACGGCCCTGGCAACTACCGCAAAGTGCGGACATTCACCTTGGGCCTGTTGGCTGTGATTGTAGGACTGCTGGCCTTCTTCACCATGGGCGGACTGGCGAACGCGGTATTTGTTCATGTCATGGATCTGCGCGGTGATACCCTGGCTGCCGCCAACATCATCATGCGCGTTTTCATTGCTTTTCCCTGCGCCTCAGCAGTGAAATTTTTCATGCAGGGCATTATGATCCGCCTCCAGGTGACCCCGCTGTTGAGTGCTGCCACCATTATCCGGATTGGCTATGTTGTTCTGTTTATCTTGAATATCGATAGGCTGACAATGATCTCCGAGGCCGCAGCTGCAGGCCTGATGTTTTTTACGGCCCTGGCCATGGAAGGCCTGCTGCTTCTGATTGGTGCACGCCTATTCATCGGCCGGCTGCCGGAAGCGGTCGAAAAAGCCTCGAAGTCTTGGCCGGCCTCTCCGCGGCTTACATATCCTATGATCATTTCCTTTTTTTCACCGCTGATTCTGACTTCGATCATCCGGACCTTGGCCATGCCCGTGATCAATACAGGCCTGGCCCGCACACCGTCGCCGGAACTGGCACTGTCTGCCTACGCTGTGGCTTGGGGATTGGCCATGATTATCATGAGCCCCAGCATCATGTTCCACCAAGTTTCTCTCAGTTTCGCAGGCCGGCTGCAGCCCGAGCGTCTGCGGACCATAAAACTCTTTGCCTTGCTGGTGGGCCTGGCCATGTCCTTTACCATGGCAGTCCTGGCTTTCTCGGACGGAGCATATTTCATCCTCACAAGACTGATTGGGGCCAGCAGCCTTATCAGCCAAATGGCCGTGGAGGTGCTGAAGGTCGGCTCGATCCTTCCCCTGCTGATGATCGGCCGTGAGTTCTATTGGGGTATTCTGGCCAAACAGCGACTAACGAAGTATCTCGGTATCAGTAAGGTCATCAGCGTCGTCATGCTGACCGTGACCGTCGGTCTTCTGTCCCTGCTGGATCTTCCCAACCCCGCCGTAATCGGTATATTGGCCATGATGGTCTCTGAAGCCGTGGAGTTCACGTTCCTCTACGTTGTAACCCACCGCAACACAGCCCGTTCAGTCTAGTCCCTGTCTGCCGAAGGGCTGGTTTCCGCTTCCGATTCCCGGAAGTAGTTTTCAATCTCAGCATAGCGTATTTCCGCCGCTTGCAGGTCTCTGGATTGGGAAACCTTTTCCCGGCACGTTTCGTGCACCATGGCAGAGTGGAGGCGCAGGACCTCCTTCTGCTCTTCCGTGCGCATCAACGGCGCCAGTTCAGAAAACACCTCAAGCAGCCGCAGATACAAGCTTACCGCAGGCCCGGCATTCTGCCGCAGTTGGTGGAAGGCAGCATTGAACATACCCGCAAAGGTGAACCGTCTGGCAAAGACACGGGCCTGCCCCTCTTCATCCCGGTACAATCCCGACGGGAAATGTTTCCGGGAAGCCTGCGCCACCGCTGCTTCCGTGAAACACATGCCGTTCGGCATCAATTCTCCGAGCCCGTGTATAGCGGTTACCAGCCGCTCTGCGGTATGCCACAGCAATTCCTCCCAAGCATTCACGAAGCCAACAACGTTTCGTCTGCCTAAGGCAGCGCCGCACACGGCACATCGACGGGGATATTATGCTTCTCCGTATCCCTCATACTTCCGCCGGCATGGATATGATTCTTGTATTGCACGGAAAGATGGGGGCTCTCTCAAAACATCCAAGCGAAACCAAAGCGGAGATCCACGGATTGGGGCTGTCCTCGATACCCCCAGCGCGTGCCGACTTCCACAGCGACTGCATCGCCTTCCCAGGCAGCGCAGAAAAGGCCGTCGTCCATGTGATAGCCTGCGTGCAGTGTGCCCCAGGAAAACTCTCTAAGCACGCCGAACGAAAGACCCCGTTCATCATAGCGCACCCGGGGCTGCAGGCCTTCCTCAGCCAGGGACAACCTCAACTCTCCCGTAATGTGCAGAGGACGGCTGAAGGTCTGCTCACCGTAACGCCAGCTTCCCTCGCCGGGAGGCCGGCGGGTCAATTCGCCCTCGTCGTCGGTCTGCACCGGATGGCTTGTATACCGCATCTCCGAAAAGAATACATGATCGAGCCGTTCGCGGGACCAAAGATTAGAGAGCTTCACCTGCCACCGGACAGGGCCGGCCTCGCCCTGGGTAAATATACCCAGGGATGCACCGCGGCCCGAAAACGATGCCCGGCGAAAGGCCTGCATGTCACTGCTGACATGGGAATAGTCAAACTGCATTTGGGAATGCTCTTCGTCAATCCACCCGACGCCTGTTACGAAGCGTTGATCCATTGAGCGGACATTCCAGCCGTTCAAGAGTACACCCCACTCCCCATGTGTACTCTGGTGCAAAGGCACTGTCAGTTCCACACCGTCACGCATTGCGCTCGCCGTGGAAAAATGAAGATCCCAGGAACCCAAAGCGTCGAACTCCGGCGTCAGGGCATGTCCGAAAAACTGTCTTGTCTCTTGTGACACCTGCAGGGAAAGGCTGAAGTCCGAGTATAGCATGACTGAGATCGATCCAGCAGCTGCCGGCTGGCCCCGCCGGACATGGAGCCGCAGCCCGGCCCGTTCATCAGCGTCGGCATCGGCCAAAGCCGGCAGCAGATGCGTCCAAGCCCCGGCATCGTCAAAACCGCTGCCGAGCACGTCTGTCAGAGGCAGCGCCGAGCTGTATCCATGGAGGTGCGTCACGGGCGCGGCACCGGCGAAGCCCCCGCAGATCCACACCAACAGCGCAGCGGTCAGCATAATGGTACCCCTGGGCTGTCGAAAAAGGGGCCGAACGAAGGCACAAACCCCCCCGGCCCCTAAGTGTCTCCGTGCTCTCTTCAAAACAGACCCCACCAGGTATACGTATATCCGTCGTCAAAGTGCCACACTCCAGAAACGAGTTCGGCGATTTCCGTGTCCGACTTGTCTTTGAGTTTGCCTGTGGCACTGTCTTCGTCGGCATCCACGTCCAGCTGTAGAGAAAGTTCTTCATTGACGTACAGCCGCAGCTGAATCTGCATCTGCGCATTGTCTTCGTCGGTGAAGTCAAGTTCAACCGAGCCCCGGACCTCACGATCCTGTTTGTAGCTGTAACTGTGCACCTGTACCTTAACTGTCTCAAAGTCAGTCTGCGGCACTTCCAGGTCGATGTCAAAAGCAATTGGCCGGCCGTCAAAAGAGCCGCTGATAGTTCCCTCTAAGGAAGCCGAAACTTCCACACCGTCACCGGAGTTGCCGCCGCCTTGGCTTGTATTTTCTACATCATGGAGTTCAAGGGACAAAGAACCTTCCAATTGGGCATGATTGTCCCCGTCTTGGGAAAAACCATACATCCCTTGGATCTCCACGGTGCCTGTGAACGGCCAATCCTCTTCACCGTTTTGAATCTGGAGGTCGACTGCCATCGTTCCCCCTAAGGTCATAAGTGGTTCGGTGGTGAAAGCACCGCTGTCCTGGGCGAACAGCTCCCAAGAACCTTCCAGATCGAGACAAATCCATTCCGGGGCGCTCCGTGAACTGCTGCCGTTATTGTTGCCTTCCTCGGCCCACTGCTCCGATCCCGCACGCAAGGTAATGGCACCGCTTCCGGCCAGGGCCGGTCCATCCAGCGAGGCCGGTTCCAGAGTCAAAGTCAGCTTCTCTTCCTCCAGCAGCAGGCTGAAGTCTGCACTCAGTTCTGTCTGCCAAGCCCCGATGTGTTCCACCAGCAATCCGTGCACATACAGGTTAAATTCCTCACGAGCCTCATCGGCCTCTAAGTCCACACTACCATGTCCCAGCTGTCGGCCTGGTAGTTCTTGACCCTCGTAGTTAGCCCAATCACCTTCGTTGAGCTGGAATGCAATCGAGAAGATCTCGTCATAGTTCAGACTGAAGATGTCGGGCAGTTCATCGGTGAAGTGCTCATCGCCTTCAAACGTTAAGGTAACCCAAATGCCAAACTCTTCCACAAACAGATACCAATCCCAGAAGTCATCCTCGTTGTCCCAACGATCCTCTCGATCGATTTCCACATTACCTTCATAGGGTGTTCCGGTAATCCGGAAAACTCCCGAGTCGGGAACGTCGCCATCATCTGACTCCAATTCCTCATTGGCGAGTTCCGTCATGGAATCGATGGACATCCCCAGAGGCATTAAACCGTGCTCAATGAGCTCCTGGAGGTACTCTCCCATCAATGTCAGGTCTTCGCCTTCGACGGGGCGCAAGTGTTCCATCAGCGCATACCCGTGGGACATGAACATGCCCTCCATGGCGGTGTGGGCTCCGTGAAACTCATCGAGAAGTTCCACGGCTTCTGCGGTGGTGTCCGATTCGGGTGCGTTTTCCAGTTTCACTTCCTCAAGACCCATGCCCTCTGCAACCATTATGTTCGTCTCGTAGTTCCTATTGTAAAAACCGACTTCCAATGTCGGGTATCTTAGCCCGCATTCCGACAAGGCTTGTCGGAATGCGGGCTTCTTTGTTTGGATAAAGGAATCAATGAGTCTCGTGGATAAGCAAAGATATCA
>PUOC01000259.1 GCA_003551965.1 Clostridiales bacterium
AATCGGAAGGGTCGGTGGTTTTTTTCGTTGAGACGCTGTTTTCCAACCTTCCAATTTTTGGTACAGGGACTTTGGTACAGGGACTGTCCCTCAGGAAATCAATACCAACTTTCCAGAGAACCTAGAGCGCATAGAGCGCATAATCGAAACAGATCCTCGGGCCCGACAGCCTACAGCTGATTGAAGAGTGTGATTCCGGGCCTTCGAATTCGCTTAACAGTACCTGGCACCGTTAAGAGAATGAAAAATCTGCAGTGTTTGTTTCTTATCACGGTCCGCCACACCTCCTGAAAGCCATGGCCTGGAGGCGCTGCTTCCGGGCCTGTTTCCGTAAGTGGTCGGGCGGTGGGTGCGGTGGGGCCATCGAATGTGGTTCCTCATACGGGGCATGTGGAGTGCGTAGTTGTGCTGAGAACAGTTTAGCTGGGTTTTGTGCTGAACATCGAGCGGAAAGCCCGCCCTAAATTGGCGATTTGGTATCGGGGAACATATTCGCTAATAGTGAACATGTTTCTGCGGTTTAGGTTTTGAGCAAGAGCCGACTCTTGCTGAAAAATGGGTAGTACGTATGTCTTATGGGATGAACGTATTAGATATAGCTGGTATGCGGGCGCTCAACGACACTTCTAAATACGAGTGCAGTTATGGATGGATGGTCTTCTACCTGCTCCTTTGGATTATCCGGAGCGAGTAGGGCAACCTACCTTTGCATGTTTGACAGCGTGGGGAATCTGGGTGCTCTCTATTGTGTTGCATGCAACAGGGGGGTTCAGGGTAATGAGTGTGAAGCAGAGTCTAACGGTAATCATCAGTCATATGCAGTTTCGGTCAACGGCATTCCGATCAAAGGATATGGCCTTTGATTTCAGATGTGGCGATAGAAAGGTTTTCGCAGTTACGAAAGCATCCTCCAGACCAAGGCGACTGTTGTCACGCATGACACAATGTGGAGAGTGGGCGTTCACCCAGCGATAGGGTAAAGTGGGAGAATCTTGCTGGGTGCGACAGCAGCCGTTGTTCCTTTTCTGGCGAGGTTTTGTCAAATGAAATGACAAGGGGCGGTTGAGTATGGAAAGTGTGTTGTTAAAATGCCGTGAGGCGTATTCGAACGAGCTCTATCGAGCACTGGAACAGATGGTTGCATACCTTCAAGGGCGTTACGCCATGATAGAACACTTCAACGGCAAGGATGAATTGAAGTTTCGGCGCAGCGGGAAGACGCTTTTCACCCTTTATCTCCGGAGAGATCGAATCCAAGCCTTAGTTATCTTTGGCCAGCGAGAGCGGGAGGCGTTTGAGACTGTGCGTGGGCAATTTTCCTCCCATATTCAACAGTATTACGATGCAAGCAAGACCTACCATGATGGCAAATGGATGTGGATTGACATCGTGGACGAAGACTATGTTCTGGAAGTCCTCCGGTTGGTGGGCATTAAGAAGAGACCCAACAAGGCCAGCATAACCATGTGCGGATATCGCTGCGATCTGTGCAAAGCCTATGTCAGAAACATACGGAAACACGATCAGCGAGCGGAGTTAGTTGCCGTGTGGAAAAAGCATTACGACCTCGATTACCATCCCGGCGAAATCTATTGTGATGGATGCCGAAGCAAAAAGAAGGATGCTCAGTTCATGGATAAAAGCTGTCCAGTACGGAACTGCGTCTTAAATCGTCAGATTAACAGCTGTGCTGATTGCTCAGACTATCCCTGTGAGGCCTTCGCCAGTCGAACGGGGCATTGCTTTGCCGACGTGAAAGACCGGCAGGGTGTCCGTTTTGACGAAGCGGAGTTTGAACAGTTTCTCACAGCGTTCGACAACAAAACTAGAATAGATCGGCTGCGCGGTCATCATCTGCTATAAGCAACGTGCCGCGCTTGAGACTGCGGGCGCGGTGGAAGAGGAAGGGGACAATCAGGTTGACGGTGCCTGGATTGCGTAGTCGCGATTTGTATGCCTTTGCGTCGGGAATGAGTGCAGTGAACTACACCGTTTGCCTTTTCACTGTACGGTGCGTTCACAGGGCGGCTGCCCTTGACTTAGGGATCCCGGCATGGGGTTGCTAGCGGCCTGGGGCAGCGAGGAGGCTCGTGTGGCAGCCCAAGCCAACATATCCCCACGGCTTCCCTAGAAGTCAAGGCTTTACGAAGCAGCCTTCACTTCCGTCAATCTCGGATACGGGATGGGCGTATACGTCCCCATCTGTTCTCGATAGTACTGTGCTAGTGCTTGATTCCGCGGGCTGGCATGTCTTCTGCGTTCGTTGTGGTAGCTCATGTACTCGTAGACTAGTGGATCGACGTGGGAAAAGTTTATTGGATAGTGTCCGTCTTGAGAAAAAGAGATGCGAAAAGACCGACTGCGCAGCGACATGCATTGAGTGTGAGTTATCGCTATGGCGGTTTGAAGCCAATCCCAGGGTGACTGGGTTAATCCGATAGGAGGATTCGGTGAAGCCAAATTTGAACGTCCTGTTGCCTGTGTTGGTATTGTGTTTCGTTCTTTCTTTGTCGGCATGCGGTGGTGGAGACGGTGCTCTTCCTTCTACTTATGACGTTTCTGGAAAAGTCGACGACGACCAAGACGGCATAGAGGGTGTTTCCATCGTCTATGAAGGTGACGAGAGTGGCGTTGAATCAACCGATAGCGACGGCCGTTACGAGCTGGTCGGCTTAAGCGGCCGAACAACCATCACTGCAGAAAAGGATGGTTGGGTGTTCTCTGACTCAGAGACCGTCACCAATGATGATACCGTAGATTTTACCGGGATGAGGAAAGAGTATCCTTTGACGGTACACGTTGACGGCCATGGAGAGGTGGTAGAATCAATTTTGGTTACAGATCAAAGTACGGATTACGAATACGGTACAACCGTCCGAGATAACCGCTGAAGCGGAAGGAAAGCCCGGACCGGAGAAGTGAAAGAAGGTCGTACCCATGCTGAAGGATGAAATTCAAAGACTCAGCTTGGAGTTTCCGTCCTGGCTGCAACGGCACTTGGAGTCTCTCCTTGGCGTGATTGTAGATGTGGTGGTGACGGTTCTTAACCGCATGGGTTTTTTCGAACACTCCGAGGAGCCATCGCCGGAATAAGAGAGTCCCGTATTGATTGGGCTGGTGTCGAAATGACCTCCAGGCAATGGCACCGGTATGAGAGGATCATGCGCCGCGCCGAAGCGGCCTGGAGGGTACGTGACGCAGAGTGGATCGCCAGCCGAGAACTGCCTGACACGGTCACCGTGAACGGAAGGGTCTTGGAAGTGCGGGATGGTACGGTACGACCCGTGGAGAAGTGAAACCATCTGTGGCGATCAGGGGGACTCCGATCCCCCCCTTCACTTCAGAGCAACATCAAGATCCCCTTGGATACCATGAGCGGATAGTGGGCGTGTTAGCTGGTGTTATCTTGGAAAAAATGGGGGAGTATGCAGTTCTGGTGATCCAAAGGATGGCCAGAGTTTGTCGGATCCGTGTGCCCGGAGCAGTTGACGAACGGTTATCGTATATGATAACATAATGGCAGACGATGTGCGTTGATGTTTGGGGGGGCTGCGGTTGGACTACAGTGTGGAGTATTATCAGACCAAAAGTGGCAAAGTGCCAGTGATGGAGTTCCTCTAATCTCTACAGCCGAAAATACGAGCTAAAGCATATAGAGAGATGGAGTTGTTGAAGATACATGGCCCGGCACTTAGGGAACCGTATGTTAAGCCCATTAAAGGGAAGAATAACCAGGGGCTCTATGAGTTGCGGATCAAGTTTTCGTCCGACATCGCTCGGATTTTCTACTTCTCCGTTCAGCAGAATACATTCGTTTTACTTCATGGCTATGTGAAAAAAAGTGAGAAAATCCCTGCATGTGAACTAGAGCGGGCCCGCAAGTATAAGGCAGACTACGAAAGAAGGTGTGAGTATGAGTAAACGGGGTGTCGACAGCAAACGTAAGCCTAGTGTGAAGTTCGAGGAGATCGAAGAACAACTCATGAAGGATGAAGAGTTTCGGGTTGAGTATGAAAAGTTAAGACCTCGCTACAAGGTGATTTCTCAAATAATTGAAGCTAGAAACACTCAGAATCTTACACAGGAAGAATTGGCTTTTCGTGTGGGTACCCAGAAGTCCAATATATCCAGATTTGAAAGTGGCTCCTACAACCCGTCTTTAGATTTCTTGGTGAAGGTGGCAAAGAGTTTAGGGAAGGAAGTTCATATCGAAATCCGGTAGGGAATGCTGCGAACACGAGAATGCAGTGCGGTCAAATTGACAGCGGTTCTATCAATCTGGCAATCGGCAATCATTGCCGGTGACCTCGTGCATGGTCATTTGAATGGCTGGACCAATTTATCATCAAAACGTCGTGAAGCTTTGTGTGAGCTGATGCTGGGAATGTAGCATTGGCTCTTTTTGTATCCGATTTTCTGTGCCGGTTTTGGTATACAAGGCATTATGATCGTAAAGAAAGATCCTTCAAGAAGATTGACAACAACGTATAGGATTTCACGCAGCCGTTTTGCTGCGACGAATGGCTGCTTTGTTGTTGGAAACGAGGTCCCTAAATCCCTTTAGGAAGAAACCCTTGCTATTCCGGCGTTTTTAAGTGATATATAGAGTGCGCCAAAGCTTAGATTCGAACAGGGTTTTGGCAGACATCCAGAAATTGTCCGCTTAGCCGTGGAAATTGAAGTGGCGGTATCCAAGCCCGTTATGGCATAATGGGTTTGGAAAAACGACCAAACCATACTGGGAGGTTACCGCCAATGTCAGCATACCACAAGCACGGAGAACAGTCGAATGAAAACCGTGATCAAGAATTGGGTCCAAAACAGCGGGTTGAACTGGATCTCCAGGAAGCGGTTAAACAACGCTTCAACAGTTTCTGCATGTCCGTCGGGATCCAGACCTTGATGGGCATGATGGAACAGGATGTAGAGGCTGCAGCCGGCCAGAAGGGCAAGCATGACCCAGATCGGACCGCCTATCGCCATGGTAAGCAGAAAACCACCATCCCAGCGGGAAACCAGCGGATAGAGATTGAACGGCCACGCATCCGTTCTCTAGAGACTGACAGCGAATTACCTATCCCTTCCTATGAGGCTTTCGCTGATGATGAGGAGCTGTTAGAGGCAGCATTAAACCGTATGCTTCATGGCATGTCCAGCAGAGACTATCGGCATGGTATAGAACCATACGACGATAGAACGGCAAGTTCCGGCACATCCAAGAGCAGTATCAGCAAGCGATTTGGCAAAGCCAGTGCTGTTTCCAATAACAAGGCCGCCAACCGGATGGATGGCGGCCTTGCTCTCACAAAGAAATGTGCACGTTATCCCTCCGGTGATGCCGAGGGTGCCCATGCTTGCAACGCATGACGCCCTTGGCGCCGGCCTGGATTGCGTGTTCCCATCGCCGGAACGTGGATCGGGTCCGCGACGGGGTATTTCCAAGATGGCGTTCCTTATATTCTGTCCAACGCTTCCAGCACGCGGGCTTCTACGTCAGGGTCAAATACCCATTCGGTCCAGACATCTTTGTAGTTTTGCAGGAACCAAATGGCGGCTTCGTCAATGGAAGCCTCTTCGGTCTGCATATAGGCGAGGAATTCGTTGTTCTGATCCAGGGTTGTTTCATAGTAGGACAAGAAACTGGCGACATTGGGGAAGCGTTGGGGGAAATCTACATGCACAACGATTTCCACCAGCGAATCCGGATACGCTGTACCGTAGTTCTCATCCCATTGGTCTGGATCGTATTCCGGTTCTTCAAGCATGGTCATATCCATCAAACCCAGCGGCCAATTGGGCTCCCAGTTGGATGCCAGAATCGGTTCGCCGCGTTCGTACGCGCTCAGCATCGCACCGCCCAAAGCTGCATCGGAACCGGGGTCGAAGGAGTTGAAGTATTCGTCAAGCCCATAGACCTCCATCTTTTCGAGATTGATATCATGGGCAACCCAGCCTGTCGGTGAGTTATAAAGACGCCCTTTATCGGGATCCTCCGGATCTTGAAAGAGCTCCGCATATTGGGGAAGATCAAACACCGACTCAAGATCAGGCGCCATGGGTTCTATCCCCCGTTCTTCGTCCCCTTCGATGACGTAGGTAGGTACATACCAACCCTGCGGCGCGTCGGGGAAGTTGAAACCGAGAGTGATGATGGTTTGGTCCCGATGGGCTTCCAACATGGTATCGTACCAGTTGTCGGTCCAGCCTTCCATGATCAGATCCACGTCGCCGCGCTGCAGCGCCACCAAAATGGGAATACTTTCACCGAATTCGTAGTCGACATTGTAGCCGTATCCGTGCTCAATGATAAATCCGGCGATACGATTGTGAACCTGGGCGCTGTCCCAACTCAAATCACCAAAAACAATGGTTTCCCCGGCGACATGGGCTGTCCAACTCGCGGACAATGCCATCGCCAACGCAACAATGATGGTCCATTTGGATATGCTTCTCATCTGAATACCTCCTATGCATTCTGCATCTGTTCAGCTCGTTTCCCTGCGTCCATTCCCGGTACACCATGGCTGCGCATGCAGATACAGCAATTCGTCGGCGGCCGCGTCCGTCGCAGCGGAAACACCGATTGGCGGACCCCGCACACAGAGAGGCATGGGATCGGGCATTCGCAATGCAAGGGAACAAACATACGAACTAATAGCATGCTCTTCATTGTACCAACGCGGGATGGGTGCGTCAAAGCCGCTGAGACCGGGTGAGAGACCAAAGACCCTATTGGCAGCAGATCGGGTCACCTTGGCTTAGCTATGGTTACATGTTCCGGCAATACCGTAGAATAAATACTAATCCATGCCCTGCGGTACAGCGCACGCACGTTAACAAGCCGCCAGCTTCCTAGTGGAGAGGAGAGGGCTGTATGCGGTTACGTCATCTCTGTCGTTTTGCTTTTGACAGCGCTCCAGGAGTTCATGCCTTTTCGGGGTGGGAGCCGCAGGGCTTGCCGCAGGATATCTTGCAACAGGCCATTCTCGACCTGGAACAGTACATTGAGCCCCCCATTAGGAGCCAATCGACCAATTCTGGCTTTATGGACACGCGGTGAGAACATCTCGCCCAGTTGTATGCTGTGTTGGATCAACTGCGAGACAGGACGAACCGTTGACGGAGCCGAGAACACACCGGCGCAGGAGCTTTCACCAGGGAGCCGAAGCCAGTGAACAGCTGCTGTTATCGCCCTAAAACTACGATCGATACATGCTGCGAACATTCCGACCGGCCGGACGGATAGCAAAAGAGCAGAGGCGGAGGAAGACTGTTGGATCGGTGAAACCCAGCTGACATATGAACTATGGCATGCTGTCCCCCAGTGGCTTGGCATACCGAAAAGTGGATTAGGGACTGGTGTATCTGCTCTTGTGTTACGTGCATTCTACGTGGCTGAAACCATTGCTGCTGTTGGATCGCTCCAATCTCGCTTGGATCATTCCGCACAGTCATGGAAAGCACAGGCACGATACCGCGAGCGCCTATGATGTTCTAGCGGAGACATCTGTCCAAAAGGGATCCTAAACACGTGAGTTTGGAGGGTGATGCAGTGGCCAAGCGTAAGATAAGGGAACTTGATATGTTAAGAGCCATCCAGGGTGCGATGCCCGATCCGTACTACGTTCGAGACATGGACTACAATATTGTGTTATGGCCCCCAGCTATTCAGGAACTGACGGGCTACTCAGCAGAGGAAGCCAAGCACATGAAATGTTTCGATATCTTCAAAGCGGAAGTCTGTTCGGATTGTCCAACCCAGCGCTGTATAGAGAAAGGTCAGTTCCTAAAGGATGTCATGGTCGATGTCTTTCACAAGAATGGAGATACTTTGACCACGTTGGTCTCCAATGCCGGAGTGTATAGCCGCACGGGCCGACCGATCGGTGCCGTGGAAATCGTAAAGAACTACACCCAGCAGAGCAATCTTATTACGAGTGTTATGCAAATCTCGGAGCAGCTGGCCGCCTCCACACAGGAGTCCAGTGCGTCCATTGAAGAGGTGGCAAGCAACACCCAGGTTTTTGATGACGAAATCCATCAAATCGGCACAACCATTGAGGGGATCGACGAAATCGCGTCAGGTATTGCCCAACAGGCCAATGAAGGCCATCGCAGTCTGACCCAGTCGGTCAGTGATACCGATAACCTCTACCAACGGATCCAGGGCATCGGGGATTCCATTGGAAAGTTAGGCGAAAGTTCTCAGGAGATCAGCAGTGTGATTACGACCATCAAGAACATCACGGAACAGACGAGTCTGCTGGCGCTGAATGCAGCCATTGAGTCGGCCCGGGCAGGTGAACATGGCAGGGGGTTCGCCGTTGTTGCTGACGAAGTCCGCAAGCTTGCCGAGGAATCTGCGGCATCTGCGGGCACCATTGAAGAGCGGATCGGGGAGACGCTGGCCAACACCGACGCCTCTGTGGAGGAGATGACCAAAGGTTCCAACGAGGCGCAAGCCACCTTGGAGGCTGTCAAACAAACAGATTTGATTATCCAGGGTTTCATTGAAGAGTTTCTCAGGATTTCGGAGAACATCAAGGGTGTCGTGTCCAGTGTTAACTCTCTACAAGGCAACAGTGAGTCCATTGCCTCGGCGACCCAACAGCAATCAAGTGTGATCGAAGAAATTGCCGGCCATGCCACGAAGCTGCAGAAAATGTCCGAGGAACTGATAAACTTGCAAAAAATGGGCTAGAGGCTAAGGCACCGAGGACAACCCTGCATGCCAGCGGCCCTCTGTGCCCATTGTTATTAACTCGATCTGCAAACGGACATTGCCCTTTGGTCTCTTTGCGTTCCTTACCGAAGGCGGGTTGCGTTACCAACGACTGGTGGCTGCTGCCCCTATCACTGTCTTACCCGTCATTATCCTGGTTTTGTTTGCCGGGAGGAGGATTGTAACGGGAAGGGCACGGGGTGGCTTGAAAGGGTAGCGTAAGCCAAACTCCGTTGTTTGCGCGCGTTCTAGACGCGCCGAGTTTGCTGGCGAACCCCGGCGCATTGGTTTCTTTAGATGCCCACAGACGATGCCGCCCGGTGATGCAGACGTGCCCGAAACTCCAGAGATTCGAACGCCTAATCCCCGGGGCACCGTTTCCCATTGGTCAACGGCCCCTGCCCGAACAGACCAACATCTCTGGGTATTTCGATCATCCAAAAGAACCTGCAGCTGAAAAAGCCGCAGGCTCTAGTTCTTTTATGTGGCCCGATTTCAGGCCAGACGCGATCGCAAGACTATGTTTCCAGCCAAAAAGCACGGCCTGCTCGAACCGAATCTCCCTGTCGATATCCTTAACCTGCTAGGCCAAGGGCGAATAAGGAACACGCTGCATCAGAAAGCTTTCCACCTGCTGCACAATGGGGCCGTCGGCTTCGGAGGCACTCTTGACTTCAATCCACTCCGGGTCTGCAACGAAAGCCGCAAAGTTCTTGTCCCGGGACTCTTTGTCCGGATGTTCCATCGTGTAGTACAGGGTATTGGACGTCAAGTCTTCCCAAAAATCGACCACCTTCATACCGTGTTTGGCGAAAAGATCCAGCGTGTGCTCGGAAAAACGCCGATGGATAGCATCCATACGGCCTTCATGAATATGGTAGATACGCAGTTCATAGATCATAGGTTCAGCCTCCTTGAGGATTTGTTCTAACTATACCATACTCTTGCGGCATGCCATAGCCTGAAGGGGGCACCCGTCAGCCAATTGCGGGCTGGTTATCCGCCGGAAACGCTGGGCCGGGGCCTGTTCCAACTACCCGCAGACATAGCGTGTCTCTTCAGGATAGGCACCAATTGCTAAAGCAAATCCACACAAACTTCTAAAGGCGTTTGCCCTGATTGGAACACAGTGCGGCGGCAAGACATGGGGATGGACTGCCCTGGATGTATCCGTGGCCAGCTTCGGATCAACCAGCCTGGGATTGCCAGAAGTTAGAGTACGGGCCTATGGGCTTCTGGGTTGCAGCCGGGACTAAGATCATCAACCTCGTTGACACCGCTTGGACGGGTAATGACCTATGGCTCAGGCCAAAGGGCACGACGAGACAGCAACGGACAGGGGGATTTGCGATCTGGCGGCATTGCCATGGGCGCGGAGTAGGGCTTAAAACATGAAGGCCTGCGAAGGCCATGGCATGGTGCAGGTTATCGGTAGTTTGCAGGGCGATGCAGACATAGATCGTGCCGAAATGCTGAAGGCAGCCCATAAACCGCTGTCCAACGGATCAAAAAGAGGATACGAGATTGAGAGGAATGAAGCAAATGGGATCACGACATAGGAAGATGGGACGAGAGAGGAACCAAAGGCCGTAGTTCACGCTCCGGCCTTTGGCCTCTCACATTGCGCAGCGGATGAAATTTTGTCACGTCACACACCCCGGCGTATCACGACTCGCGGCGCAGCTGCTGGTTTAGTACCTTCTGCAGCAGCGGCAAACGCTCCGCCATGTACACAAAGAAATTGACCCCGTCTGCACCGCCGGCGAGGGCCGCCGCAGTGCTCTGGGCGAGCCCATCATCGTCTAGCTGGATAATGGGCAGCAGAGGGTGCCTGCTCCCCAACAGGTTACGGGCGCGCTGCGTTTCCATTTGGACAGCGGCGACCGGCAGTTCTCGGTCCACCTCGACCACGGTCGCATACTCGGACAAGGGAAAGCCGGTCAATGTCTGCAGGAAGGCGACGGCATTCTCATCCGTCATGACGTCATGGTTCACAAGCTCGCGGCCGAGCCGGCTAGTTTCTTTGTTTAGGCAAGCCGGTCCTTCGCCGGCCTGCAGCGAACGATAGATCATGGGAGCAAAGACGTCTACGTGCTGGCGCAATTGACTGTAGTCCTGTCCCACCCACGGAGCAATGCTGGGTGAAAAAATGTACATGCCCAACACGGCGTCCGGATCAGCAGCCCGCAGTGTTGCTGCCGCATCGGCCATGTGCTCGGCAATGCTTTGGGCACGGAAACGCAGCCAATCCCCAACGCCGGGCAGCGCATTCAACAAAACAAGCAGATCCACACCGCCATAGGGCAGGTTGTTTACTAAGGGCAAAGACTCACGGCCTTCGAATACGGATAGCAATCTTTGGACATCATGCTGCATGCGCTCAAAGTCAAAGCCAAGGGCAGCGGCTTTCTCTGCGCAGTGCGGACAGAAGCAGGTGAAAAAGGAGCGGAAATCGGCGCTGGAACATGGCGATGAAAAGCGCGCCCCATCTACATAGATACCAGAAACACCCGGGGTCCGGGACCAGGTGTCAATCCGCCGCAGATGGTCTTTCTGGATCTCTGGGTGATTGGGACAGGCCGAGTTGAACCAAACATGCTTTTGCCCATGGACGTCTTCAGCCAAATAGGGGTTTTCACCAAACTGGCCTTCGGCTGTAAAGGCATGGGTGCAGACATAGGCTTTCATGCCTTGTTCAGCTGCCAGTGCGATCGCCTCTTCGTCGAAGCCCGAAACAATGCCGCGAATACCCATGTCCTGCAGCCTTTTTAATGACTGCGCTTTATTGTTATTGTCCAAACCATGCATAAGAAACTGCATACCGCACCTCCTAAAGGGTGTTCATCACATTCGGCATACCATGTACACGGAGCGAATTCCCGAAGCCTCGACATGTATCCGAACCCGGGTCCAGCGAACAAAGACACACCGGCAAGATTGGTGCCAAGCTCAGGGCAACAGACGGCGTCTAGTAGCAATTGTTTGCCGTCATCTTCGGCAGCCAGCCGTTGTTCTCCTTGTACCCACGCCCGCATAAGCACCACCAAAGCATTGAAAAACGCTATCAACAAAAACAGACCCTAAATATCGGCCATCGGTCTTAATGGCCAGAAGACTAGAAGGGTACTAGTAGGAATTCCCGGATAAGGCAAAGGTTAGGGTACCCTTGCCGTCCCGGCGCTAGGTTTCTTAGAGTGGACATTTAGGCGATGGGAAGGCCGGACAGCAAGGAATTGACGGCACTGTCCCCAAGGAAATCGGTGCCAACTTTGAGGCGGAAACGGCAGCCAGGTCCATGCGGCTGCGGTTGTTGTGTTATTCCAAGACTCTCGGTCAGTTGATTCACTGGCAGCGTAAGCTGTTGTCTCAGATTTGGAGGAAATGGTTTGTCTGCAGCGAACAAGAACGATGTTGCGGTTCTTTCCATGGCAGAATGGGGCCATGTTGAGAAGGACCAATGCAAGGGGAGATATACGGTGCTCCGGTCTACGCTTGGGCGGTGTTGGCGCAAGCCAATACCAGGAGATATGTACATCCACTGGAGGACCCGGCATGGGAAGCCATTGGCAGCACGAAGACTATCATACTCGGATACGGCCCCTTACCGCCGTCCAGGCCAGGCTTAGGCTCTGGCTCCTTTTCTGTCTGGCAGGGGGTCACGATAGACCCCGGCGCCGTTCACCCAGCAGGAGATGGGAGACGGCAGGGGCTGGTTTGCCCAACAGTGGGTATCCGTTGCCCGCGACCGGTGCGGGAGTAATGCCAGCGAGGCCGTGGCCACCGCGCCCCAAGTTGCACCTTGCAGGCGGTCCCCGAAGCATGATCGCTCGATTTGTTCAGCCGATCAGCGAAAAACACGGTGCGCTGCTCGTCTTCTCTAGGGCAAGCACCCGCACAGTGCTCAATAGATTAGGAACGCCAATTACCTGACCCTGGCAGCTCTGCAGCCAAGCCAACGCACTGGCGCAAACCTTTGCGACCGCCAGCAGGCGTCCCGGAACTATGTTCTCCACGGCCCACGCGGTTATCCCGTATTGGCCGGCAGACAGCGCGTGTTCCGGTGCAGAAGGATCAAAAGGAGCCGATGAAGTGGCCGATGCACGGAAGGGCGGAGAAACCCGCAGAAACTACAACCTGCTTGTGGCAGAGGGCATTTTGTTTACCGTTGGCCTCGTGTTTTTTGATCCCAATACCATACTGCCGCTGCTGATGGAACGCTTAACGGCATCGGCTATTTTGATCGGCGTTGTCGGTGCGGTGGAGCCGTTCGCCAAAGGGTTGATCCCCCTTCTGGCAGGAAACTGGGTGAACTCCCTGCCGTACAAAAAGCGATTTTTGGTCACGGCCATGTCGGTGGGGCGGCTGCCGCTTTGGATATTGGGACTGAGCCTCATCTGGATCACGCCGGCCAACCCGCTGTACTGGGCAGCACTGCTCTTAGCGGTCCAACTCCTGTTTTGGATTGGAGATTCCGCTGGGGATCCAGCCTGGATGGACATGGTCGGAAAATCTGTGCCCGACGACAGGCGAGGCCGTTTCTTTGCCACCCGGCAAGTGGTTGGTGGCCTCATTTCGGTGCTGGGCGGCGCTTTAGTGGCCCGAATACTCGGCTGGGATCAGCTCGCTTTTCCGGCCAATTACGGCGTCATTGTCACTATCGGGGCACTGCTGTATACCGCCAATGTCGGCACTTTTGTGGGCCTGATCGAAAGAAAAGGAAACACCGCACCCCGGCTCCCAGTGAGGCAGCTGCTGCCGGCACTGCCGGACTATCTGCGCCGGAGTCCCGCATTTGCCCTGACGATGCTGGTCTTTCTATGCGTTAACCTGGCGCGGCTTAGCCTGCCGTTCTACATTGTGTTTGGACGTCACGTCTTTGGTATCGGAGAGGCGGCTCTGGGCTTGTTGATTCCCCTGCAGATCGCAGGCCGCATTCTGGGGGCTGCAGCGTGGGGCTGGCTTGGGGATAGACACGGCCATCATTGGGCCATCCGCGGTGTGGCGGCAGCATGTATGGTTCCGCCGGTCTTAGCGCTTGTCATGGCGGTCTTCAATACATGGATCCCTCACATGGTATTCTTTTCGCTGTTGTTTTTCGCGCTGGGTTTTTTCTTGGAGGGATGGTCGCCGTTTATCAATTACATGCTGGCAGTGGTTCCCGAGCGGCAGCGCACCCTCTATGCCGGCCTTATGGGTGTTGGCAACGTCCCCGTGGCCCTTGCCCCCATTCTAGGCGGCCTGCTGCTGCAACAGCTGGGATATCCGCTCCTCTTTATTGTCACGGTTGTGCTGACCGGCAGCGGCTTGTTGTTTGCCTTGCGCCTGCCTGAGGCCGCGCCCCCGCGTGCCTCGGAGTAGTGTGTTCCCGGCGGTGTTTCGCCAAACCTTAAGCGCTGTTGCCACGGCCGCCAGCACTTACTCCTTTACCGAATTCGGCCCAGAGCTGACATCGTCCTGATCCGTGTTCGGCAACGATGATCGGCAACCCCGTTTGTTCATTCCGGGCAAATTCATGGAACCGCGCCGTAAGCCTCTCTGGCCAGCGCGGCCAGGGTTGCCGACAAGTTTCTCCCGGACCAGCAGGGAAGAAGCGCTCTGCGGCGCTGAGCCGACGAACCCGCCATCGTATGTGCATCGCACAGCGTTGTTCCAGCGCCGCAGCATACAGGGCTTGCATGCAAACCTTACATTTAAAACCTCTGACCTTGGCTGACAGGGAATGTTCACTGCTCGAAACGGGGCGATGAAATTGTCGTATAACGATCGACACAAGCCGGCGCAGGCAACATCTGCAGCCTGAAGCGGTTAAACCTAGATTCAGAAAGACTGGTTAGGCGCTGCGGGGGCTGGTGCGACATGCAAAATATCGCTGCGGTAAGGATCCACGGTGTCAGAAGATAGATAGAGCTCCCATGAGGAAAAGGCTGGCATAAGAAATGATCGGGATGGCTCGTAAAAATAACTACTATAAAGAAGGAATTCGCTATACGACAGGGAATATAGTACTAGCGAAAGGTGTACTGGGCATGGAGGATGCAGGCCTTTGGCTGCAGTATATCCCTTTCCTGTCTCTTGTTGGTGCTCAACGCGTGGTGTTCCTATGACATAAGGAGGTTGTATTGATTGGCAAAGCGAAACGAAGTGTATAAGTGTGAGGTATGCGGTATCATTGTCAGCGTTCTAGACGGTGGTGCCGGCGAATTGGTGTGCTGTGGCGAACCGATGAAACTGCTTAACGAAAACACGGTGGATGCGGCGAAGGAAAAACACGTTCCGGTCATCGAACGCACAGCGAACGGCATCAAGGTATCCGTAGGCAGCACGCTCCATCCCATGGAAGAAAAACACTATATTGAATGGATTGAAATTATCGCCGACGGCGAAGTACACCGGCAGTTTTTGAATCCCGGTGATACGCCCGTGGCGGAATTCTGCCAGTGCAAATCGGATGCGCAAAACGTTACAGCCCGTGAGTACTGCAATCTGCACGGACTATGGAAAGCGTAGCCTAAATAATTCCAGGCAGCAGTGCCCTTCACTGCTGCCTTTTTTTGCGCGGCTTCATTCCCACGGTTTGAGAATAATTTTTGCTGACTGGTGCTGACTGTCGATCTCGAGCGCCTCCTGCATTTGACGCAGAGGCAATACGTGGCTGATCAGTTGGCTGACCACCGGAGAATTCTGTATGACCTCCATAATCCTGGGTATTCCATTGAAATTGTAGTGCCATTGTCCCGTGAGCGAGATCCCTTTGCGAATAAAGTCGCTGCTTGCCTCCGCAGGAAGCGGATCAGAACACTCTCCAATCAGCATAATATGGCCCCTTGTCCGTGCTGCATCAATGCATAGACGTTGGGCTTCTACCGCCCCAGCACATTCGAGTCCGGCGTCAACGCCCAGGGACTCAGTGTAATCCATGATCGCAGGCAGCACCCCGGGATCCTGCGAGTCCAGCACAAGATCGGCACCGAGTTCTTTGGCCTTGTCGCGCCGGTAGGGAACGGGGTCTGTCAGGATGACGCTGGCACCTCTATACTTGGCATTAACAACACCGCCGAGGCCTACCGGACCACCTCCCGTAATCAGAACTGTATCAAATGCGGTTATCTGCAGATTTTCCAGGGCACCGAATGTCGGCCCCAGTCCGCAGCAGGCCAGTGAAGCAAGCTCATAGGACATTCCCTCCAGTATGGAGACCAACAGCCGCGCCGGCTTGACTAAGTACTGTACGTGGGTGTCCGCGTCGCCTTCGTTGCCTGTGAACGCCTGATAATCGTAGTTGTTCTGGCAATGTATATACTCTCCGGAAATGCACAGGGCACAAGAGCCACAGGGAAACTGGGGCATGACAACCACTCGATCACCCACTTGGACACTGCAGGGCTGCGGCACTTCCACGACCTCGCCGGCGGCTTCATGTCCGCCATAGGGCTGGCCGGCCAGCCACCCCTTATACTCTGTGCAGAGCGGAACTGCATGGACCTTGATCAGCACCCAGTCTTCCTTCGGCTTGGGTACAGGGGCATCTATCAACTCCACTTGTCTAACCCCGCTGATAACAGCTTTTTTCATTTATTTTTCTCCTTCCTCATTCCTGGTGGGGCGCAAACCAATCACCATCGGCATCGGTTGGTTCGCTGAGCTCTTGGCGAAACTGGCTGCCCTCAAAGGTGATGCCGATCGCAGCGGCCTTGGCAAAAATAAAGCGCAGTCCTTGCACCAGCTGCGATGCATTCAAGTGTTCAATCATAAGGGGCGGCGCCGGGTTGAGCTTGTCAATTTCTGCAAGATATACTGCATAGTCTAAGACTCCATCGCCGATGAACGTTTCATCAATGCGAACGGTGGGGTGTTTAGGCGGCATAAATAGGTCTTTGGCATGGCAGCTGACAATATGCTTCCCAAGTACAGCAAAACAGCGCCGCAGGAACTGGGCATTGCGGTAATACCTGCGAGGACTGGCAATGATATTCACTGGATCGAGGTGCACGGCGAAACTCGACCGATCAACGGCTTCCAACAGTCGCAGGTAGACCTCTGGACTGTCGGGCAGAAGATAGGACTCGGTCTCCAAGACCAGCTTGGTTTTCGTTGGCTTGACTCGATCAAGAATTCCCTGCACGATGGTGACCGTGTCGGCAAAACTCTGCTCGGAAATATTGGCCGGGTTGGCGTCGCCCCAGTCTCCCGTCTGCACACTTCCGCCATGCATCACGCAGCAGAGAGCTCCCATCTCGTCAGCCTGCTCAAGTTTGCGGCAGATTTCGTCGATGTTCTTCTGCTGCAGTGTTGGATCGGTATCCAAGATATTGATGCAGTAAGCGCCAAACTCTGCCAACACGATGTCAGCATCCGCAAAGGCTTGTATGTACTCCCTGCGAGCGCCAGCATCACTGACATAAGGACAGTAGGCAGCTCCGAAGCCTAACTTACGGTGCAAAGCCACCGCTTCAGCTGGACTGTCTGCCGTTTGAAAAATGGGTCCGCCAAGTCTCATGCCATTGCCTCCTCCATTTTGACTTTCCGTGCATTTGTACCATACTTTGATTGTAGCAAAGGGGCACCTCGATGAAAATGCACAAATCCACTGTAGTTTTGCACTATACTTGCACAGTCAGGGAGGATATCCCATGGTAGGAGTCAGCATGCTCGGCCTTGGCACACCGCATACTCCCATACATGTTGTTGACCGCCCCAGCGGTTTTCCGGCCTATGTAGTCATGTGTTTTGCCAACTCTTTTATCACCCGGACCAGGCACGGCATGGAGGAAGGAAAAGCCGGCGATTGTATCATACATGATGCAGCCTTCCCCCAGTGGTGCAGTACCCCGCCGGGCAGGAAGCAAGGATTCCGCAATGATTGGGTGCATATGGCCGGCGATGGTGTGGACGAACTGATGCGCAGGTACAAACTGAACTTTAACGAGATTATTCCTACCGGTAGAAGTGCAGTCCTTTCGCCGGTTTTAACAGCCATGCAGCAGGAACTGTTTGCCCGGGAGCCTTACAATGAAGAAGCCATTTCCCTACTCGCTGCCCAGCTGTTCCTAACCATTGCCAGATACAGTGCGCTATATGAGACATTTCAGCAATACAGCACAGCAGAGCGCGGGCATTACGCCAATTTCCTGGAATTTCGCAGGCATATTGCCAATGAATATGCCACGCCGTGGACTATCGATACAATGGCGCAAAATATGAGCCTGAGCAAAAACCGCTTTTCCGTTCTCTACAAGCAGTTTTTTGGTGTCAGCCCCATCGAAGATGTCATCGCCATGCGTGTCGGGCAGGCCAAACGGGCCTTGATACATACGAACGAAAGTGTTAGTCAAATAGCAGCATCCTGCGGGTTTTCCACCGTATATTACTTCTGCCGCGTCTTCAAGCGGCATACCGACTGCACACCCAGTTCCTTCCGGCGATCTATGCATTGATGGCAGAGAAGATCCAGCCGCAACCTGCTCACCAGCCCAGATACATAACTTGTCCGGCTGCCCGAATCCCAACTTGGGATGATGGCCATCGTCGGTTGGTTCAGGAAAATCAGCAAACGGATCCCGCACAGGCAGAACCAAGGTCTGCGATCTGTGCAGTGGTTTCGAAGACGGGCAACATAGATCTATCAGGCGTTGTTATCGAACATCCCTTCGCTCCTTAGTGCCTTACATTTGCGGCAATCATATAATCTGATCCCAACCGCCGTCTGTCACTACGGCGGCTTCATGCAACGGTGCGCTGGGATAGGAAACCACGCAGCCGCAGATGACTGTGCCGGGATCGTCTCGGGCCAAAACGCCAGCGTACCAACCCAACACATCCCGAAACCATTATCTGTTCTTGACTGTATAGAAATAAACCGGGCCGTTTGCCGGCACGCCAATGCCCCTTTCGGGGCATTGGATGGAAGTCCCACATGTTTTCCTCATAGCCTCGCCTTATTCATTCCTGCCTGGGAAATCATGGATGGATAAGGCCTTATGTGCGCGTCACAACGGGTACCGAAAACATCAACAAGAGGAGCCGTTGGACCTCCCACACAGAAAATGCTGCATATTTTTCGGCCGCCCCCGGTCCATGCCACTGGCTGCATATGTCGCTTATGGGCTAGGGCGTGGAAAATGCCCCTCGCCAATCCGTCATCGTATCCATCAAGGCAGGCGCTGTCCCCGGTAACCAATATACCAGATCCAATGGGTGTAATGTCTCCAAAGGTAATTCCTTATCTCACCGAGCTTTTGGATACTTTGGTGTTTTCGAGCAGGGCAGAGAGTTCAGAGAGCATCATTTTGCCGCCAGTATCGTCTTCTCTGTTTTCAAACAGCATCTTAAGGTCAGCCGCGACAGCCCCTGCGGTTCCAGCCGGGTCGTCATATGTGCTTAACCTGCCTGCGATTAACTCTTCCGGATCACAACCCCATGTGCCCGTGACAACGATAGGAAGGCAAATATCACTTCGTTAGGAAAAAGCACTTGAACCATGGCACCTCCGCAGATCCTTCGGCACCAACCGACGGCCCGCCGAAGGCTTCCTTCCTTCTCTACGGCAATGGTTTTTTGCAGTTGTATTCCCTGTGCAGCCGCGGGGTGGTCGTGGAGAAACCCATCTTGTGATCGGATTTCTTGTCCACTATCTTACGCATCTGGTCACACAGGACCAAATCCGATGGGTGCCAATGGAAGCATCTAGAGTGTGACACACTGGGTATCCACAGGATCCGCGTCGAATGGTGCAAGCTGTCGGATACAGAGAAGAGCACAGTGATACCGGCCGCACACGTTAAACCGAGTTTGGCAGTCCGCACAAGCGCCGTTCAAACGCTTGTGCAGCAGTGTTCGCCGTCGGCGCACTCTAGAGCAAGCCCATCATACTCCAAAACACCGGTGAAACAGGTACGGGCGCGCGAACCTTACAGTATCAAGAGAACCAAGAACGAAACAGGAATATAACAGAATAGAAAGAAGTGCTTGTTGATTTAACTTTTTCAATAGTAAAACGCTAGCTTTTATCTGAAGGAATCATCAAACCACAAGATGTGTAACAGGTTATTCAACCAGCGCCGATGGGGAGCTTAGCCCAATCTAGTATGCTGACTTCTTTCATGTACGGTGCAGTTTCAACCTCACGACCCTGGATTGGCAATGAAACGGAGGTGGTTGGCAGATATCCTTTGGATTCCAAACATTGGATGCGGTGCTCAAAAGGCGATCTCCCTCCATCGGACAACACAAGAGCTGACTTCGCATAGAGCGAAGCGGAAGGTACCTTTCTTAACGGATGTCCACTTGGATGGAGAGAGGAGGAAGTCAACCGGACAACTTAATCGTTTTCACCGGTACTTCGAATCCAGAAAGGAGCTTGATCCATGCACAAGACCTACTGGTTGGGACTCCTATTGCTCGTGCTGTTGGCAGCCGGTTGCGCCGGTGGCGGACCAGATTCCACGGAACTTTCAGTGCAAGTGCTTGGTAATGGTAATGTAGACCCGTATAAGGAAGGGCAGCATGCACTGGGGGAAGGAGCGTGGCCTGTGGAGGCCATCCCCGATCAAGGCTGGGTGTTTAGTCATTGGCGGGGAGACGTCGATGATCCAGAGAATGAAATGACAAAGCTACATG
>PUOC01000328.1 GCA_003551965.1 Clostridiales bacterium
CTCTTCGGTTATCACGGCGGCAGTGCTTTCTAAGACCTGCTGCCCGGGACGGTCCACAGCAATCATTCCGCTCTTTCCGGTACCCGACGCCCGCCGCGGCTGCCGCTCGAGGAATGTGTCAGCCTGCCGCACGATATAGTCTTCCAGACCTTTTCTCCGTGCCCGCCCCGCGAAGGTTTCCTTGGGGAACTGCGCCTTCTTCTGCTCGACCCGCAGGCGGATACGGCTCGGAGATGCAAAGGGATCTCCTTGTACATAATCGCAGAAAAGCTGACAACGGGACAAGCGGTAAGAGCCGCGGAGGTCCTTATAGGCTTTATATCCCCGTCCATCGATGCGATGGAGCGTGTCCACCAGTGTCTTGTCAAGCACATCGGTCATCCTTTCCAGCGTCTCT
The DNA here is from genome assembly GCA_003551965.1 of Clostridiales bacterium. Taxonomy (GTDB): domain Bacteria; phylum Bacillota; class Limnochordia; order Darwinibacteriales; family B1SED10-159; genus B1SED10-159. The sequence continues at coordinate 398 of PUOC01000328.1, forward strand.
TGGTACATTGCATGATTGCTTGGGTCTCGGGTGTCGGCTGTCGATGGTCGATGGCTATGGGTGTGCCCTGGGAACCGGGCAAATCACCGCGAATCCATGATAGCACTGTCGGCCGAGCAGACGTTTCCGGGCCCGCCGGGGGATGCCCATGCAGATAGACATGCCGTCACCATCTTGAACACCCGCCAACGAAACTTCTAAAACCAAGGCAGCAGATTGTCTCCGGCTCTAGCTACCCAACCGATTGTGCCTGTTTCCATGATCTGAATCTGATCATAGACCTGGATGCCGCCTCGTCCCCCCACCTCATCTGTGGGCGACTGGACTCTTTGTTGAATCACTTTGATGGCCGTGCCAGCCTCTAGTTTCTGGATAACAGGCGATTCCAAATTGGGTTCGAGCCTCAATACATGGTAGTCCGTCCACAAGATCGCTGCTTTTCGGTGTCCGGTTCTAAGCAAGTGGAATTTCAGCAGAACCTTATCAGCCATGGATCTGAGGTAGGACTCCACGTCAGCCGCCCTTACCCAACCGGGATCGAAATCACGCAAATTCGGCGCCTCCAAGGATAATGGCATGGGCATAACAAACAACCAGCGCTCTTCCATGGTCTCTCTAGAGCCTGCAACATACGCTGCACGATGCTTCTCTAATACGCTAGACGACGATGCATTGTTCGTTGGATATTCCAGGACTGCGGCTGTTTCATGGATGGGCCGTACAATGCTCCCCAGCCGGATCTCCCGTTGCGCTGCAACGATAGACGTGCTAGAGACATCACCTATCGCACCCAACGCATACAATGCCTTGAACCTCACCTCAACATCAGGATCATTCGCTACCCAGTCTTCCAAATAAGGAATCGCCAAAGAACCGCAGTCAACGAGCTCATAGGTCGCCCGCCACGAGTCAAGATAGGCCCCGCCTAACGCATCTCTCAAATCCAACAACCGCCTGTGGTCTTCGTCTGAAACTTCGTCCGCATGACCAACCATGGACAAAGCCATAAACAAGAAAAGACTCAATACGACGATGCGTTCCCATTGTGATGAAACCAACATCTATCACCTCGATCGGCCGAAAGAGTCCGTGCATGCCACAGACGGCAGACAATACCAGGCCCGGCCTCCTTCCGTTATAGTTCGAGGGAGGTTCCATAATTCCTACCTAGACTGCCAATCGGAGCCAACCAAGGGATCGAAAACGGGGAAGGTACAGGAACTCTACCTTCCCCGTTTAACTGCACGTTCAAAGACCTTCTCCCGTGTGGAGAGGCTATCGCTAGGGCTTAATCCCTAGTCGCTGGAATTCAAAGTCGCCGTTATCTCACCGAGGTTATAAGGATCGTCCATGGTATATTGGCCATCGAGTTTGATCGATTCCAAGTCCACCTCGGCATCTAAGTCCAGCTGTACCCACCCCCCATTCTCGTTTTCGTTTTCATTTTCTTCAGCCACCCAGGCATGTAGCGAATACTCACCGTCGGGGACACCGTTGAACTGGAAGTCGCCCGGGTCTCTTCCACTCGTATCCTGTTCTTCACGCAGGGCGTAGGTCAAGACCAATGCGTCCTCTGGCTTAACTTTTTCTGCGCCCGCGTTATTTTCCGCACTGGGGACAAGCCCCAATAGTATGTCTTTGTCCCACGGCTCTTCGTCTTCGTCTGCATCCAGCACTCTTCCCTTAACGACGGCCACTTCGGCCCTGTCGAGTACGCGAATGGCATTGGGGGTAATGTTGTACGTATCGCCATTGTTGCCGCGTTCGACAAAACGGGCCACGTTTACATCCAACAAAATCCAATTCTCGCCTTCTCCCACATAAATGGGGCCTTCGTTGGCATCGTCGATCACTTTGAAGCCATCACTGGGTATATGGATCTCAGCGTCATCTCGTTCATCGTTAAAGGTTATTGTGCCGTTTCCTTTCGTTTCAATGCGCAGCTGGTTGTAATAACCTTGCTCCACATGCTCTTCAAACAATACCTTTTCCTCGAAACGCAAGGACAGCAAATCAATGGGCACCGGCTCTTCGGAGAAATCACTGACACGGGTCCATTGCCCCCCTTGTGGTTTGATGGTCACTCCCGTAACTTCGATCTTTGCCGTTTCCATGCCGTGCTCCGGTGCGTCGGTGATCGAAACCTTGAGAGTTCCTACATCGGTTCCACTGCCCCCAAGTCCTCCCACACACCCACTTAGAAGCAGACCAACAGCCGCCACGACAATCAATCCTCTTATCTTTTCCACATATATCACCTCATGGGCTAGTATAGCACATGCCATTCTGGGCGGCTATGGGAGCATTGTCCTAAACTTGGAGTCCTGGCACTTCTGTTTTTCACTGGAGGCGGATGGACTGCCAGCGGCCGCGCCAAAAGCGCAATGCGAACACAAGACCGATGGAGAAGATATAGACGATGGCACCAAGCCAGGCACCCACTAATCCCGCATTCAGGCCAAAGGCCAGCCCATATACCGATGGAATGAATACCGCCCATGAGCCAATGGTTGTTACCGCCATGGTAAACCGGGTATCGCCGGCGCCGTTAAGAGCTCCCCGAAAGACGATACAAAAACCGTCAAAGGCCTGGTAAAAAGCCATCATGCGCAGGACAACACGGGTGTAAGCCAAAACCTCAGGATCCGCCGAAAACACACGGCCCACTTGGGCCGAAAATATCCAAAACAGAATTCCCAAAAAGCCCATAAACGAAGCACCCAGGGCGGCCCCCGTGTAACCCACAGAACGGGACAGATGCAGCTGTCGGGAGCCCATAAAACGGCTCACCAAAGAACCCGTGGCTGCACTCAAGGCAAATCCCGGCATAAAGGCCACCGACGCCACCTGGTTGGCAATTTGGCTTGCTGCCAACTGGGACGTACCCAGACGGGAAATGAGAGCAAAGAATGTGGTATACGCCGCCACCTCCATGGCTTCCGTGATACCCATGGGCAATCCCACTTTGGCCGTGGCGAGGAATGCGGCAAAACTCGGCAGCTCCCATCGATGCAGTTCATAGTCTTTTCCATAACGCCGAAAGACAAGATACAGCGCGATCACAGCCTGCAAGCCCACAGCCACCACCGTACCTAACGCGGCCCCGGCAATCCCCATGGCAGGAAACCCTAAATGCCCGAATATCAGTACATAATTGGCCGCAACGTTGACAATGACGGATATCCAAGACAGCAGCATGGGCGTGCGGCTGTTGCCGATACCGACAAAGAAACCAATGCAGGCAGTGACCGCCAAAGAAAACGGTATTTCCCAAAGACGAATCGAAACATACAAGAGAGCCTGCTGCGCCACCTCCGGATCCGGGCGTATGGCACCGAAATACAGCCGGAATAGCGCTGGCAGGAGCAGGATCACCGGCGATATGATCGCCGAGAGGAACAGAAATGTTTGAAAGTACTTGCCCGCCTGCACATGATTGCCGGCACCAAACATACGGGAGACAAAAGTCGTGGTACCGTTGATGGTACCACGCATTAAAAGCGAAAACGTTAGAAACATCAGGCTGGCCAATCCTACGGCTCCCAAGGCTACGGTGCTTACACGGCCCAGGAAAAAGGTATCGGCCGCTCCGAGAAGGGCATAGGCTAGGTTGGCCAAAATCATAGGACTGGACAGCTGCAGCAGCTGTCCAGTCAGTCCGGTGCGATGGTCACGGTGGAGCACTTTGCCCATAGCCCTCTGTCCCCTACTTCAGAATAGATAAAGCCGTCTTGCGCACGGCCTGGACAAGATCCTCCGAATCGTCCGCCGTAACATACTGGTTCAGCCGGATCTGTACCGCACGCCCCAAAAGATCCAAGGTCTTCGGGCACATATCCACGGCATACGAAACCTGGCCTTTGTATGCGTCGGCATTCCAAGGATACCCGCCGCCCCAGGGATCCCGCTTTTGCATCAAAAAGTCCCAGAATGGATAGATATGCAGATTCTGTCGTTCCGGCCGGTAGATGACCTCACAGGGAATACCCTCGGCAGACAGTGCCTCGGCGAAGGAGGAAACCCGATCCGCTTCGGATATATAAAGCACAGCGCTGACACCGAGGTCCCTGTCCGAACCGAAGGCCGAACTGAGAAACACGCCCGGTATCTCCTGCAGCCCGGCTACAATCGCCCTTTTTTGCTCCCGCATCGATTGGATGATCGACCGCATGCGATCGATCTGCCCCAGGCACAGCGCGGCCTGCAGCTCTGTAATGCGGTAGTTCTGGCCGGAAAAGGTCTCAATCTTGCGCTCGCTGTATTTAAACGGATTCTGCCCGCAATCATGATACATAGCCGCCCGCTGCCACACCGGTTCCGAGTCGGTGACGACAACACCGCCTTCGCCGGAGGTTATTATTTTGTACTGCTGCAGGCTAAAACAGCCCGCCCTACCGATGGACCCCAGCGGTCTGCCTTTGTAGGTTCCGCCGTTAGACTGTGCCACATCTTCCACAACCAGAAGACCATGGCGATCTGCCACTGCCATGATGGGATCCATGTCACAAGACATCCCCCGCATATGAACGGCTATCACCGCCTTCGTGTGGGGCGTGATCTTTGCCTCCAAGTCTGCAGGATCCAGCGTCAGGGAATCGTCTATTTCGCATAGGACAGGCACGGCATTGACCTCCAAGACTGCGGCCGCCGTAGCTACCCAAGCAAACGCGGGTATAATCACTTCATCGCCGGGGCCTACCCCAATACCAATCAAAGCACTAATCAAAGCGGACGTTCCTGCATTGACGGCCAGCGCGTA
>PUOC01000067.1 GCA_003551965.1 Clostridiales bacterium
CAAGCCGCAGAGTACGGCCATAGTGTCGATCGTGAGGTAGGGTACTTGGCTGTCCATGGGCTGCTTCATTTAATGGGGTTTGATCATGAAAGCGATGAGGGCAAAAAACGAATGCGTTCCTGGGAGAAGGATATCATGCAGGCTTGCCAACTGCTTCGGGAACGATGAGGAGGCCTCGGCTTGCAGTCAAAAAACCTTGCGGAGAGCTTTAATTTCGCCATTCAAGGAATTATCTACGTTCTTTTTACCCAGCGCAACATGCGTATCCATTTACTATTAGGAATTCTTGTAATCATCTTAGGCGTTGTCATGAATGTTTCCCGGTTCGAACTGTTGATACTGTTTCTTACGGTGGGTTTGGTGATCAGTGCAGAGATAATGAATACGGCCGTGGAAGAAGTGGTCAATTTGGTCACCCAAAGATACCACCCCATAGCTGAACGGGCAAAAAATGTGTCGGCGGGCAGTGTGCTAATCTGTTCTATCATCTCGGTGTTTGTGGCCTATTTCGTTTTTGCAGACCGACTCATGGATTTCCGCCCCGCCGTTTTAAACCAAATGTATGATCAAGCACACCTTACTGTGGCGGCACTGGCCGTGGTACTCGTGGTTACGATTGTGCTGAAGGCGTGGTCTCGTTCGCCCAATGTGCTCAAGGGTGGGATGCCGTCGGGTCATGCGGCAGTGGCGTTCAGCCTGGCCACTGCGATTTTCTTTGCCCATCAGGGTTTTGCTGGCTTTGCTGCCTTTGCCATGGCGGCCTTGGTCGGTCACAGTCGCGTGCAAAGTGGAATTCATTCGCTGTTGGAAACAATCGTCGGAGGGATCGTCGGAGCGTTGGTTACTCTATTGTTTTTCCAATTAAAGGGACAATAAAGGAGGTCTAAGCGTGACACCGAAAGCTTTGATCCAAGAGGCTTTGCAAGCGAGGGAGTATGCCTATGCACCCTATTCGGGCTTCAAGGTTGGAGCAGCACTGTTAACTGCCGCTGGTTTGGTGTATACTGGATGTAATATCGAAAATGCCTCCTACTCGGCGACAATCTGCGCCGAACGGACAGCCATGTTCAAAGCAGTATCGGCAGGCGAGCGCAGGTTCGCAGCGATGGCGGTTGTGGCCGACACAGAAGGGCCAGTCTCACCATGCGGTGTGTGCCGTCAAGTTATGGCCGAATTCTTTCCGCCCGATCTCCCGGTGTACCTAGCTAACGTGCAGGGGGAGCAGGGGAGTACAACCATTGGCGAACTGCTGCCGGGAGCGTTTACCAAGGCGGATTTGGCGGAGGAGTCGTAAGGGCATGCGGTGGTGCACGGAACGGATGACAGCAATTGACCTGGACCTGCTGGAGCGGCTGCAGGCCATCGAAGAAATGGCCTTCGCCGAAGCGGGCATGAATCCGTGGTTTTTGGTACCGTTCATGCGACATGGACGCATATATGTGATTCGATCGGACGCCGGGATTACGGCAGGATTGGCGGAATATATGAAGAATTATGAAGAAGATGACTTGGTCTATCTATTCGGTGTATCGGTGGACCCGCAATACCAAGGCCATGGCCTTGGTAAGCAACTTCTGCAGGAAAGTTTGAAAGATATACGCCGAGATGGTATTCTTAAGGTGGAATTGACTGTCGAACCAAACAATGCAGTGGCGATGGCTCTGTATCACGACTTGGGATTTGAAGAGACTGAATATCGGCCTGATGAATATGGACCCGGTCAAGATAGAGTGGCCATGGAGCTTGTTCTGTCCCGCTTGAAGGAGGACACCAATGCCTGAGCCTGCGTTTCGCAGTGGTTTTGCTGCTGTTGTCGGGCGGCCGAATGTGGGGAAATCGACCCTCCTGAACACGTTGATTGGACAGAAGGTGGCGATTGTATCGCAAAAGCCGCAGACGACGCGGAATATCATTCAATGCATTTATACGCAGGACGACGCTCAAATCGTCTTCCTGGATACACCGGGTATACACAAGCCGAAACACAGGCTGGGAGAGTATATGGTGCAGACGGCCAAGCGGGCTCTAGATGAGGTCGACGTGATCCTGTTCCTGACGGATGTATCGATGTGGACGGCCGATGATGCATTGATCTTAGGTCTTCTGAAAACGGCAGAAGCACCGGTAATTGCTGTTTTGAACAAAAGCGATCTAGTGACCGATAGTCACTGCCAACGGGAAATAGGGCGGATGCGGTCGCAGTACGGGTTTACTGAGGTAATTGCGGTCTCGGCTGTTGAGGGCACGAACCTTTCTGAACTCATCGGTCTGATATTGACTTTTCTGCCCGAAGGACCGCAGTACTATCCGACGGATTGGATAACGGACCATCCCGAACGATTTGTGGTTGCTGAGTTGATCAGGGAACAGGTGCTAGCATATACGGACCAAGAGGTTCCGCACTCCGTTGCAGTCGATGTGGACGCCATGGAAGACGATGAAAAGCAACCGCTTGTCCGCATCCGCGCTACCATATATGTGGAACGCACTTCCCAGAAAGGTATTGTGATTGGAAAACATGGCAATATGCTGAAAAATATTGGCAGTGGGGCCCGTAGGGAAATCGAGACACTGCTTGGGGTAAGGGTGTTTCTCGATCTGTGGGTAAAAGTGAAGAAGGATTGGCGCCACAAAAGTGGAAGTTTGAAGGAATTCGGCTATCGCTCTTAACCCCTATATAGACGTCATGGTGGGCGAAGAGCTATGAAAGGAGGATAGGCGGACATGGCCATGGACGCACTGCGTTCGCAAAAAAGGCAGGAAGACAAAAAGGCGGAATTAGGATATTTGGTGGCCCAAGCCCAAGGAGGGGACAAAGAGGCCCGCGAGCAGTTACTGCGCGATTACCGTCCATTTTTCCTCCGTGTTGCATCAGGGGTTTCTAAGAAATACTTGGTATTGGGGCGAGATGACGAGGCGAGTATAGCCATGCTGGCCTTTGACGAGGCCATCATGTCGTACAATTCCGAAGCGGGGGCTTCGTTTCTCAGTTTCGCTGAACTTGTGATCAAGCGCCGCATGGTGGATTTCTTCCGCCGCCGGTCTCGGCGGCAGTCAGAAATTCCGATTTCTTCGCTGGAGAACGATGAACAAGATGACAATGTTGTGCAGCGGATCGAGTCTAAGGAAGCATTTTCGGTTCTCCGTGAACAAGAGGAGGCGGAGGAACGGCGGGAGGAGATCTTTCGATTAAACCAAGTGTTAAGTGATTATGGAATTCTATTTTCGGATCTAGTGAGGATTTCCCCCAAACACAAAGATGCTCGGGAACGAGCTTTGGAAGTGGCCCAAATTCTGGCTGACGATCCAAAGATGCTGGCTTATCTAACGAATCGAAGATCGCTTCCCCTGAAAGATTTGGAATCTCGTGTCGGCGTCAGCCGCAAAACCTTGGAACGTCAGCGAAAGTATATTATTACCCTGACGTTGATCTTGGTGGGCGAGTTCTATTATCTTCAGGAATATTTGAAACGCAGTATCTGACCGGAGGGAGGGACGCATATGCGAGGCAAGGGGGTTGTCGTGGAGATAGCAGCCAAAAACCGCGTCATCGTCATGACGTCCCGCGGCGATTTTGTTCGTGTGCCTTGTAGGCGATCTGTAAGCATTGGCCAGGAAATTTCCTTTGCCGTCGAATCTGGACGTCGTTGGATGGGGTTTAGTGCTGCTGCTCTGCTGCTCATTACCGTCATTGCTGCAGGTGGCTGGTACCAGGGCCTCATTCCCATTCCCTTCCCCGGCGAGCCCGAGTTCTATGTGACGTTGGAAGTGAACCCCTCGATTGAGCTAGGAGTAAGCAGGAGCCAACGGGTTGTGGCCATTTCTGGGCTCAATGCTGAAGGTGAGAAGCTTGCATCAGAGGTTTCTGTGGTAGGCCGCCATTTCAAAACTGCTGTTGAGCGCATTACCGATCAGCTGGATCGAAAAGGTTTCCTCCAGGCAGGTCTTGGTGAGATCTTAGTTACGATTGCCACACCGGATGCGGATAAACCGCAGCTTGTTTCCTTGGATGAAGTGCGTGTTCATCAAGATCGAATGGGTGTTGAGCATGAACTAGAGCAAGCTGTTCGGGATACGCTGTCAACCACGTACCACGCGAAACTGCGCATCTGGCAGGTACCAGTACATGTTCGGGAGGATGCAGCTATGGCAGGGCTGACTCCAGCCCACTATGTCTCAGTCTATGTGGAAACAGTGGAGACCCCAGGCGAACCTACAATGGTGGCTGCCACTGTTGAGCACCAAGGGCGTCGTCAAGTCTTTGAATTTGCGGTCAACCGCCCCGTCCTTACTCCGGCCTCTTGGTCAGAACAAGGCGAAGAAGTAACTTCCGGGCCGCGCTTCCCGACTGCCGAGATCTTCCCGGCTACTACGAGAATAGGGGATAGTGAACTGAACGAATGAGAACATCGGACTTTGATTATGATCTGCCCCAAGAACTCATTGCGCAGCGGCCATTAGAGCCGAGGGACAGCAGTCGTTTGCTGGTCGTGGAACGATTCGGTTCGGTTGCAGAACATCGCGTGTTTCGTGAACTTGATCATCTGTTGCGGCCTGAAGATGTTCTGGTGATCAACGATACCCGTGTTATGCCAGCTCGGCTGCACGGTGTCCGGCGTAAGACCGGAGCCCGGGTGGAACTGCTGCTGCTCCGGCCTTTTTCTGACAAGGAATGGGAAGTATTGGTTAAGCCCGGGCGGCGCGTTCGACCCGAAGAAGACCTGGACTTCAGCCCGGAATTATCCTGCAAAGTGCTGTCTAACACGGACGTAGGGGGGCGCAGAGTACGCTTTCACTGCCGGGGCGCGTTGGATACCGTCCTGGAGCAGCTGGGAGAAACTCCATTGCCGCCCTATATTCATGAACAGCTTCAGGACAAGGAACGGTACCAGACGATCTTTTCCAGGGAAGCGGGGTCGGCAGCTGCGCCCACTGCTGGGCTTCACTTCACCGAAGCACTGCTCCGAAGGATAAGAGAAAAAGGAGTTGACATCGCTTCGTTGACGCTGCATGTGGGGCTGGGCACTTTCCGCCCAGTGGAAGCCGAGAACGTGGAAGAGCATGCCATGCATGCAGAGTTCTACCGTGTCTCTGCGGAGACGGCAGCATTGATTAACGGAGCACGGGCTCGCGGCGGGCGGGTAATCGCTGTGGGAACCACTGTGGTGCGAACTTTGGAAACCCTGTCAGACCGCAGCGGGACAGTGCAGCCCGGGGCGGGCTGGACAGATATCTTTATATTCCCCGGTTACACGTTTCGGGCGGTCGACGCTATGATAACCAATTTCCACCTGCCATGCTCGAGCCTCTTGATGCTAGTTTCAGCGTTTGCAGGGATCGAGACCATACGCCAGAGCTATCAAACAGCGATCAAGGAAAGGTATCGGTTTTTCAGCTTCGGCGATGCCATGCTGCTGATCTAGGAGGAACAGACATTGCCTTTTTCATACCAGGTATTGGAACGGTCGTCGGATAGTGCTGCCAGGCTGGGAAGACTGCAGACAAGGCACGGTACAGTGAATACACCGGTATTTATGCCCGTGGGAACGCAGGCTACCGTGAAAACGTTGACGCCAGATGAGCTGATCCGTGCGGGTGCGGAGATCATCCTCAGTAATACATACCATCTGTATCTGCGGCCCGGCACCGACGTCATAGCGGCGGCCGGCGGCCTGCACCAGTTCATGGGTTGGGATCGCCCGATTCTTACTGACAGCGGCGGTTTTCAGGTGTTTTCTTTGGGTGATTTACGCAAAATCAGCGAAGACGGAGTGGAGTTTCGTTCGCACCTAGACGGCTCCCGACATTTCATCGGACCTGAAGATGCGGTGCGCATCCAAATGGATCTCGGAGCCGACATTATCATGGCTTTTGACGAATGTGCTCCTTACCCGGCAGAACGAGAGTACGTGAAACGCTCCAAAGACATGACGAGCCGTTGGGCGGATCGCTGCCGAAAGGCTCATACCAGGACGGATCAGGCCATGTTTGGGATCATCCAGGGCGGGATGTTCCACGATCTGCGCCGGGAAAGCGCTGAGGAAATCACGGCTATGGGTTTTCCCGGGTATGCCGTGGGCGGCCTCAGCGTGGGAGAGCCAAAGCCTCTTATGTATGAGATATTGGATGAACTCGTCCCCCATATGCCGAAGGACAAGCCGCGGTATCTGATGGGTGTGGGATCGCCCGATGCCCTAGTGGAAGGTGTGCTCAGAGGCATTGATATGTTCGACTGCGTTCTTCCTACACGCATCGCTCGTCACGGTACGGTGTTGACGCGTACAGGCAGGTTTTCCATACGGGATCTTCCCTATGCCCGGGATTTTCAACCAATCGAGGAAGGGTGCGGCTGTTATACTTGCCAGCGCCACAGCCGAGCTTATATCCGGCACTTGTTGAAGGCCAAAGAAATGCTTGGGTATCGGTTAACGACAATTCATAATATTCACTGCCTGCTGGCGTTGATGGCCGATGTACGTGAAGCAATTCGGCAGGACCGCATTGCGCAGTTCTGTCAGCAATTCTTTGCGGAATATGCAGGATAATTGTGGTATCAATAGAAACCATTGCTAGATCAATGAAGGGAGGGGATGTCCTATCGTGTTTCTACAGGCCGAGGGGGGACCCGCAGGCCTTATTAGCCTTTTAATGCCGTTTATCATTATGCTGGCGGTCTTCTACTTCATCCTTCTAAGGCCCCAGCAGAAGCAGCAGAGACAGCGCCAGGAAATGCTGAGCCAGTTACAAAAGGGCGATCAAATCATTACGGTGGGTGGTATCTACGGAGAAATTACCGCCCTTCACGATGATATTGTTATGCTTAAAGTGGCCGAAGACGTAGAGATCAAGATGAACCGCTCAGGAGTGGGTTCTGTGGTTCAGTAGTGATTTTGTTTGCGAAAGCCGCCGAGAGGGGGCTTTCGTTCTGTGGACGGTCGAGAGAGGATGACGGCGGTGGCGCGAACGGTTTTTGTGATGGTGTTCATGTTGGCCGCAACTGCAGGCGCTGCAGTGTCGGGCAGCTTCTACCTTCATGAACATGATGCGTATTGGTGGTTTGTCCAACAGGAGCCGGACTTCAGCCTTGTAATCCCCAATGATGCTGAGCGTTATGTGCAGAAGCACGTGGCAGGCCAAGATATCCTGGAGATGACCTGGGAAGAGGGAAGTGTGGTAATGAAGGTGGTTTCGCTGGCGGGCACTGGCAAAGGCAGCGTCCTTGACAGCCTCCAAGGTCAATACCATCCTCTTCTAGACGACTTCTCTGTAACTGACGACCGAGAGATCAACACCAGCGGCAATGAAACGGCCCACTTTTGGGCAGCCGAGGGCGATGACCGGGAAGGAAATCGTTACATGGTGCGCGCAGTCGTGTTTGAGAATGACGACCACATTGTCTATCTGGTCATGACGCTGAGGAGCCGCCAGTATGCGGGCGACCTGCGCGAGTACTGGCTTCGTGCAGTCAATGGCTTTCAATGGGATTGAGTATGGGAAGGGTTGAATAGCGGTGCAGTTGGATATAGGACTGGCAAAAGTAGGCAAATATGCGGTAGGGGATTCGGGTGATTCGGTAGAGATTGTGGAACGGCCCCGAGGCGGTCTGTCCGTGGTAATTGTTGACGGCCAGGGACACGGCCGTCCTGCCAAGCGCCTCAGTCACCAAGTGGCGTCGAAGGCGGCGACATTGATCGGAGACGGCGCCCGCGATGGTGTGGCCATGCGCAGTATAAACGACTTCCTGTATGCTCTCCGCGATGGGCGAGTGTCGTGTACGGTGACGATTCTGACTCTGGATCTCGAGGCACAGTCCTTAGTGGTCTCCCGCAACTCCAACTGTCCTGTTGTCATAGGACACAGTGATGGGTCCCATTGTCTGGATTCGGAGCAGACACCCATCGGAGTGCATCGGGAAAACCGTCCCGCCATTTCCCACTGGCCCATCTATCCAGGAACCACTGCTATAGGTTTCACCGATGGTGTGATTCATGCAGGACGCTATGGCAGCGGAGATCCCTTTTCGCTCGGCAGTGTCTACCAGCAGTTGTCGAACGATGTGTTTCGTTCGCAGACGGCTGCCGATGCCATACTAGAGGAGGCTTTAGCGGCCGAGCGCTATCGCCCTAACGACGACATGGTGGTAGCCGTACTGCACGTGTCCGAAGCCGACAAAGGTTTGGGTATCCGGCGGATGTGCGTCACCTATCCCTTTTAGCTAAGGAGCGACTGCCATGGATGATGGGGAAGAAGGGCGCAAGCGCATCATGATTGTGGGTAATTGTGCTGCAGGAAAGTCGACTCTGGCACAAGGGCTGCGGCGCTTGGGGTACTATGCTTCGAGTTTTTCCCAAGAGCATTCCTACAGTGCTAAGATTTGGAAACGGCGCAATCCTGACGTCCTGATTCTTCTGCGCTGCCGCTACACCACCATCCAGGCACGCCGCCGGATTTCGTGGGGGCAGGACCGCTATCAGAGGCAGCAGGACGCCCTGTCCCATGCCCGGGCCCATGCTCACTTGATCGTGGAAACCGACGGACTAGAGCCCCAAGAGCTCATTGACCGAGTGCATTGTTATCTGACGGGCATGGGTGTACGCCGGCAGAGAATTGACAATGCTTAACTGCCGATAGTATAATGTTTTTGTGTCATCAACGGGACTATGGGAGAAGGAGGAGTCGTATTTGCTAAGGGGAAGCGGTATACGCGTTGCTATTATTCTTGTCATCGTAGTCGGCGCTGGAGTGCTGTTGTATTTCACCCCCATGAATTTGGGTTTGGATCTGCAGGGTGGGGTACATGTAGTACTTGAGGCCAAGGATACCGAGGAAGTGACGGTAGACGAAGATGCCATGCGAGGTGCTCAAGCCATCATCGAGCGCCGCGTAGATGGTCTGGGAGTGGCCGAACCGGTTATCCAGCGTTCAGGGAGCCGGCGGATTATTGTTGAACTGCCCGGTATCTACGATCAACAGCAGGCCATTGATACTGTGGGCCGGACAGCCCAATTGGAGTTTAAAGACCCGGAAGGCAACACCGTTTTGACCGGTGCTTATCTGCGCGCCACACGGTTGGGGCAGGACCGTTTTGGACGCCCGGCGGTGGATATCGAGTTTGACCGCGAAGGTGTGCAGCGTTTTGCGGACATGACCACCCGTTACCAGGGTCAAGTTACCGAGATTACCCTAGACGGCGAAACGCTGCAGGAAGTGATGATCCGCGAACCCATTTTGCAGGGTGAGGCGCAGATTACTGGCAACTTCTCCCATGAAGAAGCCCGCCACTTAGTTGTACTGCTGCAAGAAGGTGCACTGCCGGTTCCTATGGATGTTATGGAAATTCGGAATGTGGGGCCGACATTGGGCCAAGAGTCCATTGACCGCAGTATGCGTGCGGGGATCATCGGGATCATTCTGGTTTTGATTTATATGTTGATGTATTACAAATTGCCTGGGATCATTGCTGATCTTGCTCTCGGTGCCTATGTGGTACTGGTATTTTCCATCTTGGCCTCCATCAACGCGACGCTTACACTGCCTGGAATTGCCGGGCTGATCTTAGGTATCGGCATGGCTGTGGATGCCAACGTCATCATATTTGAACGCATCAAGGATGAACTAGGGACAGGAAAACGGCTGCGCCCGGCTATCCGCGGCGGATTTACCCATGCTTTTTCCGCCATTGTTGACGCCAATATCACGACTCTCATCACGGCGGCGGTTTTGTTCTATTTCGGAACCGGGCCGGTACGCGGCTTTGCTGTGACCCTCAGTGTCGGGATTGTCGCCAGTATGTTCACGGCAATGGTTATCACCCGTATCCTTATGGAAGCAGTGGTAGAAAAGGATCCGGAAAAAATGGCGCAGTACTTCGGCATGAGGGGGTTGGCCAAGTGAATTTCGTAGATCTGCGGAAAAAGACCTTTATATTGTCCGGCGCTCTTGTGGTCATATCGATCATCCTGCTTTTGGGACCTGGACTGAACTTGGGCATCGATTTCACGGGCGGTACCATTATCGAACGTCGTGTCGATGCTGAAGTGACAGCCAATTTGGTACAGGAGACCATGGCCGGAGTACCGGATTTGGATGTCGGTGGAGCGGCTATACAGATCCTGGATGACCCGCGCGAGTTTATTGTTCGGACCCGGACGTTGGAGTCAGAGCAAATTGGCGCCTTAGATAGTGCATTTGATGAAGCGTTTGGCAGTCTGGATGAGCGGCGTACGGAAGTGGTCGGGCCTGTGATTGGCCAAGAGTTGATTCAGCAGGCCATTTTGGCACTGATCATAGCAGCTGTCGGCATCCTAATATATGTGAGTCTGCGATTCGAGTACCGCTATGCGGTGTCGGCTATCATTGCAGCTCTTCACGATGTGTTGATTGTTCTTGGCCTGTTCGTTATAACGGGCCGTGAAATCAACAGTCCCTTTGTTGCTGCCATGCTGACAGTGATAGGCTATTGCATCAACGACACCATCGTTATTTTTGACCGAGTGCGCGAGAATATGATTTATCGTAAGCGTGAAACCCATGATGTTGTGGTAAACCGCAGTCTTAACCAGGTGATAGCCCGGACTGTCAACACAAGTTTAACGACCTTTACTGTGGTGCTCTTGCTCTTCATTTTTGGTGGTGCCACGATTCAAGACTTTGCGTTGGCGCTAATGGCTGGTATCATTGTCGGACCCTATTCATCACTGTTTGTAGCTAGTCCTGTTTGGCTTGAATGGACGTTGTTCAGTCGCAAGCGACGGACAAGCCAAGCACGGGCCTAGGAAACAGTGGATACGTCGGCTAGACTGTACGCCAGGGATGAACCATCTACTGAAGGCGGCAAGGCGGGCGAAAACGAGAGCCGGCGAAACCATTGCCTGACAGGCTTTTGCCCGTCTCTTCGGTGCAAGAGGTCGGTGTTCTTGCCTCGGGGGGCGGGAAGCGGACGTCTATGATTCTACGGCGGTACTACACATCAAGCTCCGGGGGCGAACCCTCGGAGTTTTTGTGATATACTAACAGAAAGGGATGGTGATTATATGTTCTATGATCGGGCAAAGAAGTTATTGGCCACGGGCTTGGGATTGGCCGTGCTGACCAAGGAAAAGGCAGAGGAAATGGTGAATGAGTGGGTACAGGAAGGTGAGTTGAGCAAAGACGAGGGCAAAGAACTCATTGACAACTGGGTTCGCAAAGTGGACAGCGAAAAAGAAGAGATCCGTACGCGCATCCAGCGGGAAGTCCACAAGATTGTGGATAGTGCTGGAGCTGCCTCTCAAGAGGAGTTTGATAACCTTAAGGCCGAGTTTCAGAGGTTGGAACAGCGGGTGCAGGCCCTTGAGGACCGTGTGTTTTCCCAGGATGAAGAGTGACGATTGCTAGTGCGGTCGAAGAAGGGATGGTGAAGGTGTGCCACTGGGACTCAACAGACGGTATCGTCATTTAAAACGTTACAGGCAGATCGGTGAAGTGCTGCTGCGCCATGGGTTTGGCTACGTAATCCAGCAAATGGATTTGACGCATATTTTACCTTTGAGTAAGCGGCTGCGCTCACTGCAGCCCACGAGGCAATCTTCGCCCCCGGCTGCCCGCCTCCGGCGGGTCCTTGAAGACTTAGGTCCCACATTCGTGAAGTTCGGACAAGTGTTAAGTACCCGGCCGGATCTGGTTCCAGCGGAGGTCATACACGAACTGGAAAAACTACAGGATCATGTGCCGCCGATATCCTATGAAGACATTCAATTACAGTTTGAACGGGAATTGGGTCGGTCTATCCAGGAAGTGTTCGAGACTTTCCACAAACAACCTCTGGCTGCCGCATCCATTGGCCAGGTGCACTATGCCGTTTTGGCTGGCGGCAATGAAGTGGTGGTTAAGGTCCAGCGGCCGAGAATCCGCCGCATGATTGAGACGGATCTGGAGATCATGTATGGGTTGGCCAATACCCTGCGGGATCAGATGCCTTCAAACAGCGTTGACCCCCTGGAGATCGTCGATGAATTTCGCCGCACGATCCGGAAAGAACTGGACTACACCAAGGAAGGGCGAAATATCGAGCGATTTGGGAAAAATTTCGAAGGCGATGATCGGATCGTCATCCCGGAGGTACAATGGGAACTGTCCACCGAAAAAGTCTTGACAATGGAATACATCCGCGGCACCAAGGTAAGCCAGGTGCAGAGTCTGGTTAACCAAGGCTATGATGTGCGCGAGTTGACCAACGTTATTGCCAAGTGCTTTATGAAACAAATCTTCCAGGACGGTTTTTTTCACGCAGACCCGCATCCGGGCAACTTGATGGTTCTCTCCAACAATCGACTGGCCTTTGTGGATTTCGGTATGGTGGGTCGAGTTGATGATCAGACGATGCAGGGTCTGGCGCGGTTGTTGGTGGCCGTCACCCGACGCAATGTAGAAGAGATGATTTTGGTGCTCCAGGAGCTCGACGCCTTAGAGGGGCGTCCGACAAGGGAACTCCGCAGCGATGTGATTGAACTGATCGACATGCATTACGGCCGCAGCCTTAAGGAGCTGGATTTCTCACAGATCTTTGAGGACCTTTTGGAGCTAGTTCGCAGGCATCCGGTCAATCTGCCTGCAAATCTTCTGTTCTTGGCAAAAACCATGGTAACTGTGGAAAGCTTAGGCTCGATGCTTTGGCCCGAGTTCAATGTTATGGAAGTGGCCGAACCGTTTGCCAAGGAGTGGATGGAGCAGCAGTACAGCCCTAAGGCCATGGCCCACCGCGGTGTGTCCTACGCCAAGGACTGGAGTCGGCTTCTGCGCAAACTACCAAGTGAGTTGGAGACTTCCATGCAGCTAGTAAATCAGGGGCTGCTGGAGATCCGGTTTCGCCACGAAGGCTTGGACAAACTGATAAACCGGCTGGACATTGTGTCCAACCGGTTGACCTTTGGGATTATCATTGGTTCGCTGGTCATTGGTTCATCATTTATGGTGCAGGTGGATCGCGGCCCGAGAGTGTTCGACACGCCCATTATCGGGCTTTCAGGTTTTGTATTGGCAGGATTCATGGGTGTGTGGCTGCTGGTAGCGATTATCCGCTCAGGCCGGATTTGATCCGCCGCTGTAAAGCTCCGGCTTCAAAACGAAGATATAAGGGGTATTTCTGAAAAGTTCGCGGAAGTCGAGGCCGTATCCCACTAGGAATTCGTCGGGCACCTGGAATCCCACGTAGTTCACGGGAATGTCCACACTGCGGTTGGCGGTTTTATCCAGCAGCGTGCAGATGCGGATGCTGGCTGGATGGCGGCTGGTGAGGTTTTTTATCAGGTAGCTCAGGGTCAAGCCGGTATCAATGATATCCTCGACGATAAGGACATGTCTTCCTTCAATACTCTCTTCCAAATCCTTCGTGATTCGGACGACGCCCGAGGACCGTGTGGAATCTCCGTAACTGGAAATGCCTATGAAGTCAAAGCTGACGGGCACGGTGATGTGTTTGGAAAGGTCTGTTAAGAACATGAGGCCGCCTTTGAGAATGCAGAGCAGCGAAATCGTTTCGCCAGAGTAGTCATGGGATACTTCGGCGGCCAACTCTTTGACTCGGGCTTGTATAACGTCTTCGGTAAGTACGATGCGGTCGACGATGTCCAAAGGAATGCCTCCCTATCGAGATTTTTCTACATCATACTATCCTGTCATGGAAAGATCAACCGTGCGGAAAGCCGCCGGGATGCTGGCAACGCAAGTTATCTGGAGGTTTAATGATGGTGGAGAAGCAATGGAATATGTGCCCTCCTAGCCCCCGTGCTGCTGATTTGGTGCATTCGCTGGGTCTGCATCCTATAGTGGCGCAGCTTTTGGTGAATCGAGGCTGCGGCAGCGCAGGGGAAGCGGAGGGTTTTTTGTACTCGAGCTGGGATTGCGTCCCTAGCCCCTATAGATTGAAAGATATGGAAACGGCCGTAAGGCGAGTCAACCAAGCTCTCATGGGTGGTGAGACGGTCTGCATCTATGGTGACTACGATGTAGACGGCCAAACATCCACGGCTCTGTTGGTCCGCTTCCTTCGTTCTGTGGCCCGCGAACCACAACGGATCCGATATTACATACCGCATCGAATGGAGGAGGGGTATGGTCTGAACAGCCAGGCCATAGAGGCGCTCTCTGCCGAAACCGACCTGTTGATTACGGTCGACTGCGGTATTGTCTCTGTGGAGGAGGTCGGACTGGCCGCAGAGCACGGTATGGAGGTGATCATCACCGACCACCACGAACCAGAGATGGAGCTGCCGCGGGCGACAGCTGTAATTAACCCGCATCAGGCTGAGTGTGGCTACCCCTTCAAGGGTTTGGCTGGGGTCGGCGTTGCTTTTCAACTGGTCCGGGCTCTAGCCGACCATTGGGGTATCTGCTGCCGTTCCTATCTTGACTTGGTTGCATTGGGAACCACGGCAGATCTTGTCCCCCTAGTGGAGGAAAATCGCTTTTTCGTCCGTGAAGGCCTTAAAGAGCTGACGTCGACGATCAATGTCGGACTGCGGGCACTCGTGGAAGTATGCGCACTGAAACCGCCCTACCAAGCTTCCGATTTCGGCTATCGGGTCGGGCCGCGGCTGAATGCAGTGGGGCGCATGGGTGCACCGGAACGGGCCGTCCGCCTGCTCCTGACTGACGACGAGGAAGAGGCGGCCCGGCTGGCTGCGGAATTGGATCACGAAAATCGAGAACGCCGGGAAATAGAGCGAAGCATTGCCAACGAAGCTGTTAATCAAGTAGAAGAAAACGGCTGGCAGAATGATCCCGTTCTTGTTGTAGCCAGTGAGGGATGGCATCCAGGCGTGATTGGTATCGTGGCCTCCCGTCTCGTGGAGATCTATTACAGACCGACAGTCGTGATTGCATTGGACGGGGATGGAGAGGGTAAGGCGTCAGCCCGAAGTATAACAGGTTTCCATCTGTTTCGTGCCCTGCAGAACTGCCGCGGACACCTGCTGCAGTTCGGCGGCCATGAGATGGCGGCCGGATTGAACATAGCCAAGGCTTCCGTCGACGGATTCCGGCGAGCGTTGGCTGACGAAGCACAATCGCAGCTGGCCCCTGAAGACTATGTGCCCCAAGTGTCGGTGGATGCGCTGCTTTCCTTAGATGACGTGGACGAGGCTTTCATACGGCAACTGCATTGGATTGAGCCCTGCGGAGTGGGAAATCCTGCTCCTGTACTCCAGCTTGACGCTGGTGTGGTCGAGTATCGGCGAGTGGGTAACGATCAAAGTCATGCCAAGATGGTCCTGCAAGATCACAGTCAGCAGTCCATGGAAGCGATTGCCTTTTCCATGGCTGACCTTGTAGAGGAAACGAGTTATTCCCACGACTGGATGCATTTTCTTGTGGACCCGCAGATCAACGAATGGCAGAACCGCCGCACTCTACAGCTGCAGATTCATGATCTGCAACCGGCTAACCGCGGCCGCACGTGTGTGGAACGATGGATGGCCTCCTATCCGTGGCGTTTGGACTGGAAGTACCGGGCTCTAGGTCCTGCGGCCGCCAGCGCCTCATCGAACGCTTCTGCAGTAGTTCTTGACCTGCGAGGCATGTGGAACAAGAAAGAATGGGTGATGGAAAACGCAGCACCGGAGACGCCGTGTTGGATTGTCGTGCATACGGCGGAGGAAGCTCTGCACATCTGTCGAGAATTGCGGATTGCGTACCCGGGCCGTCCAAACCACATCGGATTCTTCCACGGCTTTCTTTCCGACGGAGATCAGGCGGATATCATGGCAGCGCTGGAAGAGGGCCGTCTGGCATGGATTGCAGCCCCTGCATCCGTGCAGCCCTTCCCGGCCATACCATGGAAAACCTTAATCCACTGGTATCCTCCATTAAGCGAGAGCTATATTCCGTCCCTATGCACGTCCACTGTGCAGACCATCGCTGTTGTGTACGGCAAGGACGACAAGGCACGGCTGCAGACCCAGGTGCAGATGTCGTACCCCGACAGGCGTCGGCTGGCAGCACTGTATGCAGCCATGGCCAAACAGGGGGCGAGCTTGAACTGGAATCAACTCCAAATCACGGCCCAAAGGCTGTCGCTGGAGACGGGCCTGCACTTCGCTCTTGAGGTTTTTGCGCAGTTGAACCTTTTGCAGTACGACGAGCAAGGGATAAAGCTCCTGCCCAAGCCGAAGAAGAAACTAGACTTGAATTCTTCCGTTCTGTATAATGGGGGTATGGAAAAACGCCGGCAATATCTCGATTATCTGCGGTATTGTTTGGAAAGGGGACTATTTCATGAATTTGAGAGACACCATACGGGTCATACCAGACTTCCCTAAAGATGGCATCAGCTTCAAAGACATCACCACACTGCTGCGGAACGCAGATGCACTGCGGTATACCGTTGAACAGATGGCAGAGTATGCACGGGTGAGGGAAGTCGATGTGATTGTCGGCGTCGAATCGAGAGGTTTCATACTAGGAGCCCCTTTGGCCTACGAACTGGGAATGGGCCTGGCCCTAATCCGCAAGTCCGGCAAACTTCCAGGCAATGTCTTAACGGTGGAATATGATTTGGAGTACGGTTCGGATGCCTTGGAGATCCATCGGGACGCCTTGGATCCGGGAAACAGAGTATTGATTGTGGATGACCTATTGGCTACGGGCGGCACAGTGGGGGCCGCAGCCGAGTTGGTGGAAAAGGTCGGGGCAGAAATTGCCGGGTTTGCTTTTCTGATGGAACTGACCTTCCTAGAGGGCCGTCTGCGACTGCCGAACTATGATATCCTGACCCTGGTCCAGTACGAGGACTAACTTCATTGAGAAGGTGAAACCTTGAACGTTCAAGCCTTGATTGAGCGGATAACCGCGTATTATCCTCGGGCTGATCAAGCCTTTGTAAAAAAAGCATATGATTTTTCCGAGAAGGCCCACCAAGGACAGCTGCGGGAATCTGGTGATCCGTATTTCAAGCATCCCTACGAGGTTGCTATGATCTTGGCTGATCTAGAACTGGATGTGGAAACGATTGCCGCGGGTCTTCTTCATGATGTTCTCGAAGACACATCGGTTACCCGTGAAGATATAGAGCGCGAGTTCGGAACCCAGGTTATGCTTTTGGTGGAAGGTGTCACGAAACTGGAGAAGCTTCCGTTCCGAAATCGTATCGAGCGGCAGGCGGAGAACCTTCGCAAGATGATATTCGCCATGGCAAAGGACATTCGCGTCATACTCATTAAACTGGCGGATCGACTGCACAATATGCGAACCCTGCGGCATGTTCCTCCGGACAAACAAAGGACAGTGGCCCAGGAGACACTGGATATCTTTGCGCCCCTGGCCCACCGGCTGGGGATCTGGAGAATCAAGTGGGAAATGGAAGACTTGGCGTTCCGCTATCTTGCCCCCAAGGATTACTATTCGTTGGTGAATAGTATAGCCAAGAAGCGTCAGGAACGGGAAGGCGATTTGAAGAATGTGATGGATATTGTCAAGGAGAAGGTGGATGACCTCGACATATCCAGCGATATTCAGGGACGGCCAAAGCACCTCTACAGTATTTATCAGAAAATGCAGCGGCAGGAGAAGAACTTAGACGAAATCTATGATTTGATGGCAGTTCGGGTTATCGTGGATTCCGTGAAGGATTGTTACGCTGTCTTGGGAGTCATCCATACACTATGGAAGCCGATTCCTGGACGATTCAAAGACTATATCGCCATGCCGAAATTGAACATGTACCAGTCCCTCCACACGACGATCATCGGCCCGAAGGGGGAGCCGTATGAGATTCAGATCAGGACTTGGGACATGCACCGTATTGCAGAAAAGGGTGTCGCTGCCCATTGGCTCTATAAAGAAGGGCGGCGGCACAATCATGATGATAAGGTAGAATGGCTGCGTGAGGCAGTGGAGTGGCTGCAGGAAGCCAAAGACCCGCAGGAATTCATGGAAACCCTAAAAATTGACCTCTATGAAGATGAGGTCTTTGTATTCACACCGAAAGGTGATGTCAAGTCGCTTCCTAACGGAGCCACGCCCGTGGATTTTGCCTTCGACGTGCATACAGATGTGGGGCTTCACTGTGTCGGGGCTAAGGTAAACGGTCGAATCGTGCCGCTGGACCATACTCTCAGCAATGGCGATTTTGTCGAGATATTGACCAGTAAAAACGCCTCCCCCAGCCGGGATTGGTTGACTTTTGTCAAGACCAGCAAGGCTCGCAACAAGATACGAGGCTGGCTGAAAGAAGAGCAGCGAGAAGAATCCTATTTGCGCGGCAAGGAAATGCTTGAGCGGGAGCTGAAACGGGTTCATGTAGAGCCGAAGGAAGTGCTCAACGGAGAGCGCATCTCCGAACTAGCCAAACGCCATGGGGTCAGTACAGTGGAAGAACTCTTGGCGAATATCGGATTCGGCAAAGTTACACCGCAGCAGGTGGTCCAGAAGATCACAGGGAAGCAGGCGGAGGACAAAAAAGTAGCCCTCCCTACCAGGCCGCGTCGACAGCGCAAGGGCGATGGCAAAGGGGTCAAAGTTCGGGGTATTGACGATGTGTTAGTACGGTTTTCACGGTGCTGCAATCCAGTGCCCGGTGATGACATTGTCGGTTACATTACAAGGGGACGCGGCGTATCGGTGCATCGAACGGACTGCCCCAATATCGGAGATCTGACCAGTGACAAAGAGCGGCAGATAGATGTTTGGTGGGACACCGAAGAGGATGAATCCTATTCGGTGGAAATCGAAATTAAGGCCCTCGATCGTATGAATTTGCTTTCATCCATTATGAACTCTTTATCAGAGGGCAAGACGCAGGTCGAAGCAGTCAACGCCAGAGCCGTAAAACAGGAGTTGGCCATGATCCATTTGGTTGTGGATATTCATGATGTGGGGCATATGAACTCCATCATGAGCCGATTGCGGAAGATCGATGGCGTGATCAGTGTCCGCCGTGCCAATCCCACGTAGGACAATACAATGATATGAGGAAGAGGTAAGCTATGCGGGCCGTTGTACAGCGAGTGAAAAAGGCAGCAGTCCATGTTGATTCCGAAGTTGTGGGATCTATCGGCAGCGGATTTGTTGTGTTCTTGGGTGTTGGTCAAGACGACACGGCAGCGGATGCACACTATCTGGCAGACAAAATCGCCGGGCTCCGTATCCTGGGCGATGCCCATGGCAGGATGAATGAATCCCTCAGGGACCAGGACGCAGAGGCTTTGGTCATATCGCAGTTTACGTTGTATGGAGACTGCCGCAGGGGCCGCAGGCCCAGCTTTTCCAGCGCTGCCCCGCCGGATACTGCCGAGACTTTGTATTCAAAGTTTACCCAGCGTCTCTCCTCGCAAGGAATTTATACAGCAACAGGTGTATTTCAGGCTCATATGCAGGTGGAACTGGTTAACGATGGGCCGGTTACCATGCTCTTGGAGTCAAAAGGGGCGTTTTAATGCGATGAAAACCAAGATGTTTTCTACCGAGCCAATGGAAACCAACTGCTATGTCTGCAGCAGTGATGGTGAGGCGATTGTCGTTGATCCAGGAGGAACGGCGCAGGAGATCTTTCGTTACATTGAAAGCGAAGAACTGACTGTTCACGCCGTTATCAATACACATGGTCACGGAGACCATATTTGGGCCAATGGCCTCTTTGTGGAAAAGGCCAATGCGGAGGTGCTGATCCACAAAGCGGATGCTTCCTATCTGACAGATCCAGAACGGAATCTGTCCCCGTTTATGGGAAAAACTCTCTCGGGGCCCGGTGCGGATGCATATCTGCAGGACGGTGAGCAGGTGCAGTTCGGTTCGGCTTCACTGACCGTCATTCATACACCCGGGCATACGCCGGGAAGCATATGTCTCCATGGCAAAGGTGTGTTGTTTTCAGGAGACACGTTGTTCGCCGGTTCCCAGGGACGTACTGATCTTCCAGGGGGCAGCGAGGAACAAATGCAGCGGAGTCTGCAGCGCCTTGCACAGCTTCCTGACGATACAGTAGTTTACCCGGGCCATGGGCAGCCTAGCACCATAGGCAAAGAAAAGCGCAGCAATCCTTCCATGGAACGTGTCACTACATGAGCTCTCTGCGGCATCCTGCCCTAGAGGTCTCCGATCAATTCCGGAAGACGGCGGAAGGTGCTGTCGTTCACAGCCTCGGTCACGGCCTGTCCGATGGCGACTGCCCGTTAAAGATCGGTGTGCAGCGAGAAGTGGACCATTTGCGGTGCGATGTGAGCTGGGGGGATTATCACAGGGTGTGGCGGGATGATGACATTGGCG
>PUOC01000017.1 GCA_003551965.1 Clostridiales bacterium
CCCGCATTCGAGGTGAGATAAAATGCTTATTCTCGCTCCCATGGCCGGCGCTACCGATCAAGCGTTTCGCTTGGTGGCTAAATCTTTCGGCTGCGATTGGCTTGTTTCTGAAATGGTGAGTGCCAAAGGACTTATATATGGAAATCGTCGTACTGCAGAACTCATGTCGTTCTCGGAACAGGAAAGGCCGTTTTCAGTGCAGATTTTCGGCAGTGAACCACAGTGTATGGCCGAAGCAGCCCGCATTGTGGAGGGGGAGGTGCAGCCTGATTTCATTGACATCAACATGGGATGTCCTACCCCAAAGATTGTAAAGAACGGTGATGGTGCAGCTCTTCTGCGTTCACCGGCCAAAGCAGCACGGGTCGCCCAGTCCGTGGTGGAGGCCGTGTCGATACCCGTATCGGCCAAAATCCGGCTCGGATGGTCGTCTGACACGATCAATGCGGTGGAAGTTGGACGTTATCTTGAATCCGCGGGCATCGAGTGGTTGGCTGTCCATGGGCGGACACGGGAGCAGTACTACGCTGGCAAGGCCGATTGGGGTGCTATGGCAGACGTCGTCCGGGCCCTCGCCATTCCGGTTGCCATCAACGGAGACATTGATAGCCCTGAAGCTGCGGCGAAAGCCCGTGCCGCAACCGGTGCCGAGGATCTCATGATTGGCCGTGCTGCCCTGGGAAATCCGTGGCTGTTCCAAGATATCAAGCACTACAGGGAGACTGGGGCAAAGCGTCGGCCGCCAACGGCGCATGAACGAGTTGAGGTTGTTAAAGACCATCTGCAAAAGGCGGTTTGTCTCAAAGGGGAACGACGAGCTGTCCTGGAAATGCGCTCCCATGCAGCATGGTACTTCAAGGGCGTTCCCGATTCGGCACCGCTCCGGCGGCGGTTCAACGCCTGCAGCAGCTGTGAGGACTACGTGCGAGTGCTCACAAATTGGCTGGAACAGCAAGCTTGCTGCGACGAGGTGGATTTGATACAATGAGTGTGAACAAGTTGTGCACAATTCCTTGAACCGGGGAGGGTGCTCCATGGAATTTTACCGGGTGGGCGACAAGCTGATCAGCCATGACAAATTGATGCGGGCTGTCGACCGTATTCTAACGTTGCGGGCCTCTGGGTTGTCACAGCAGGAAACGGCGCACCGCCTTGGGTGTGACCGGACGTTGATTTCCCGCTTGGAAGCGTTGGCTGAGGTACGGAAAGGCGGGGCTGTAGCGGTAATAGGATTTCCTCTGGGTAACAAAGGCGAGCTCCAGAAGGTCTGTGACGAATACGGGGTGGAGTACGCTCTATTGATGAACGAGGCTGAACGTTATCAGTATGTGGAGAGCCGCAGCGGATTGGAGCTTCTTAATGAAATAATGGGCATCATTTCGAGGCTGCGGGACTTCGATACGGTGATCATGATTGGATCAGACATGCGCATCCGGTTGGCCTCCGCCATTTTCGGGGATAAGGTTATCGGGATTCAAATCGGCCAGTCGCCCATCGAGCAGGATGTCGTCCTTGATGTTAGTGTCCTCGCCGATACCATTGGCACCATAAGGGGGCGCGACAAGGCATGAAGCGCATTGTCAGTGTCAGTATCGGTTCGTCAAAGCGCAATCACACGGCTGAGCTCGACATCCTTGGCGAGAGGTTTTCCATTGAACGTATTGGGACCGATGGCAGTATTTCCAAGGCTGTTGCGTTAATATCCGAACTAGATGGATCGGTTGCAGCGTTCGGGATGGGTGGCATTGATCTCTATATCTGGGCTGGCCAGCGCCGTTACATTTTTCGCGAAGCCAAACGCATCGCAGCGGCTGCGAAAAGAACTCCCATTGTGGATGGGTCCGGGTTGAAGAACTCGTTAGAACGCAAGGTCATCGAATATCTGGAGGAACGTTCGCCAGCCTCACTGCAGGGGCGCAATGTCCTGATGACGTCGGCTATGGACCGTTTTGGAATGGCCGATGCGCTCGCGGAGGCTGGAGCAAATATCATCTACGGTGATCTGATGTTTGCATTAGGGCTCCCGATTCCAATACACAGCCTAAAGACCTTGAATCGAGTGGCTCGCTGTGCTGCTCCGATCGTGGTGCAACTTCCGTTTCGTTTAGTTTATCCGACCGGGAAAAGGCAGGAGAGCAGCAGTAGTGGGCGGAGGTATGAGAAATACTATGAGTGGGCGCACGTTTTGGCGGGCGACTTCCACATGATCAACAAGTATATGCCCAGTACGCTGCAGGGAAAAACAATCATAACAAACACAGTCACCAATGACGATGTAGAGCTCCTGCGCAGTCGCGGCGCCAGCCGATTAGTGACTACGACGCCGCATATTCACGGAAGGTCCTTCGGAACTAATGTTATGGAAGCACTCTTAGTGGCGCTGATGCAGAGGCCGGTCGAAGAGATCCGGTCCCAGGACTACTTGGATATGCTCGACAGGATCGAATTTGTCCCATGGGTGGCAGAGCTCAGTAAGGTCAGCTCGTGAACGATCACCAAGCCGTGGTTGCCGGGTAGGCTGGTCTGGCCGCGTGCAGGCCTTGGAGCAGCCTATGAACGCGGCCCATGAAGCAGCCCATGAACGCAGTCAGCGAGGGATTGTCTAATCTTGACATCCCTTTTTTTGTTCCTTATAATGGACAAGACAATTGCGGATTCATACGATTTTTTCTGCACCGCCGACCGGTGGAGAAAAGACGATAGACGAAGAAAATGACGTGGGAGCTGAACGGGAAGGGATGTGTTAGTTGAATGGCCGAAAAGGAAGTATTGCTGACACCAGAGGGTCTGCGAAAGCTCGAAGATGAATTGGAGTATCTCAAGACAAGGAAACGTCGCGAAGTGTCGCAGCGCATTAAGGATGCCTTGGACTTTGGAGACATTACCGAGAACTCGGAATATGACGATGCCAAGAACGAACAGGCATTTGTTGAAGGACGGATCATGAAGATTGAAAATACTTTGCGCAACGCCCGCGTCGTGGACTCGGACGAAATCGACGAAAACATTGTGTCGGTGGGACGAAGGGTTACATTAAAGGACCTAGAGACCGGAGACGTCTTCGAGTATCAAGTGGTGGGATCCGCTGAAGCCGATCCATCCCAGTCGAAGATATCCAATGAATCGCCAGTTGGACAGGCCATTATGGGCAAAGGCACCGGAAGTGTTGTCGATGTAGAGGTTATGGACGGTGTACTGCAGTATGAGGTTCTGAAGATTTCTCGTTAGGCCGGTGTTTTGGAGGGGAACAATGTGGCAGATAACCAGCAGAGTGAACAGCATCAAAGCGAAGGACGGCAGCTTGACTACAATGAGCTCATGCAGATTCGTCGCGATAAGCTAAACGAGTTAATTGAGGAAGGCGAAACTCCCTATGGAGGGCGGTTTGACAGAACACACCATGCCCAGAGCATTGTCGACGACTTTGATGCTCTCGAAGAGTCGGATGTCACCATTGCCGGACGTGTTATGTCCTTTCGAACGCACGGGAAGGCCAGTTTTGCTGATTTGATGGATATGTCCGGCCGTGTTCAGCTTTATGTGCGTGTCAATACGGTGGGTGAGCATGTCTATGAACAATTCAAACGCTTGGACATAGGTGACCACATTGGTGTGACCGGCCGTGTGTTTCGTACTCGCCGTGGAGAAATCAGTGTTGAGGTCAAAGATATGACGCTGCTGTCCAAGTCACTGCGACCACTTCCCGAGAAATGGCATGGGCTGCGGGACGTGGAGCTGCGTTACCGTCAGCGATATGTCGATTTGATGGTCAATCCTGAGGTCCGCAGCGTTTTTGTTGCGCGAAGCCGCATTGTCCAATCCATTCGTCAGTTTCTGCAGGAAAAGGGTTTCATTGAAGTGGAGACCCCGATGTTGAACCCCATTCCCGGTGGCGCGACCGCCAGGCCGTTTGTCACCCATCATAATGCGCTGGATATGGACCTGTACATGCGCATTGCACCGGAGCTCTATCTGAAGCGACTTTTGGTTGGCGGCTTTGAGCGCGTATTTGAGATGGGGAAGAATTTCCGAAATGAAGGGGTATCGACAAAACACAATCCAGAGTACACTTCGGTGGAAGTGTATCAGGCCTATGCGGATATGGAAGACATGATGAAAATGACGGAGGAGTGCTTTTCCTATGTTGCAGAGAAGGTTCTATGAACGACTAAAGTCCAGTTCCAAGAGCACTATATCGACCTGCAGCCACCGTGGCCGCGCATACGGATGCTCGATGCGATTGCACAGCATGCCGGTGTTGATCTGTCAGATATGGATGCTGGAGAGGCCCGTGCAATAGCCGAAGAAAGAGGCCTGGACATTGACAAAGATGCCTCTAAGGGCCGCGTGATTGAGGAGTTTTTTGACCGCTTTGTCGAACCCAAACTGGTCGAGCCTGTTTTCATCACAGATCATCCCGTTGAGGTGTCGCCGTTGGCGAAACGGAATCCGGACAACCCGGAACTCACGGAACGGTTTGAACCGTTCATCGTTACTTGGGAAATGGCCAATGGTTTTTCGGAACTGAATGATCCCATTGACCAGGAACAGAGATTCCGGAAGCAGGCAGAACAGCGTGCATCCGGTGATGAAGAAGCGCACATGATGGATGAGGACTTCGTTCGTGCCCTCGAGTACGGTATGCCGCCGGCCGGTGGCCTGGGAATCGGTGTAGACCGTTTGGTCATGCTGTTGACCAACTCGGCTTCCATTCGCGATGTGTTACTGTTTCCGCATATGCGACCTAGAGATTAAGGAAATCGGATGTTTTTGCTGGGTCTGGGAGCCGATTTCGCCCGGCTCCCGGGACGGCATCAGACGTGCTGAAATCTGTCGTCTGCAGTATCAATCAAAAGCAAAGAGCTTCTAAATGAAGCAAGCTGGCTTAAACCGGCGAAAACCATTCCTCATCAGCTTAAATCAGCCCTTGATCGTTATTCAAATACATGGTATAGTTAGAAACGTCGCCGAAGGATGTTATCGTAGTGTAACGACGATCGGCGGCTGGGACTTTGAAAACTAAACAGCGGAAAGAAAACGGATGAAAGAAAAGATGGCATGGGTCCTTAGGGCACAGACATTTTTTCTTACCACAGCGCTTTGTCAATGGACAAGGACAGCTGGGA
>PUOC01000244.1 GCA_003551965.1 Clostridiales bacterium
AGATCATCCCGGCCTATGCCGGCAAAGCGTGCCGCTGCTTCATTGGCCCAGCGAATACGGCCGTCCAGATCGCGGTAAATGACATGCTGGTCCATGGCATTGAGCAGAAGATTCTTCTCGGCCTCGGACTTGTGCAGAGACTGTTCAGCCCAGGCCGGGGAAGCGCTCTCGGACCAGACCACCACAGATCCGGCGGGGCATCCGTCTTCTCCATGCACAACAGCCGTTCGCTCCACTGCTTTGGTGGCCGCACCGTTCTTCCCCGTCAGTGTTATCCAGCGGGGCAGCGTATTCCCATGGGCTTTTGGATCGGGCTGCTGCAGGGTCTCGCCGGTGGATAAATCCGAGCGCTGGAGGACCTGTTCGAGGGGGCAGCCCTTCACTTGATCTAAACAAAAGCCCGACATCGTTTCTGCAGCCGCGTTCATGGACACAATCCGGCCGTCATTATCAATCAGAACAGAGGCCTCGGACAGCACCGACATCAGGTTGGCCAGGTTGCGGTCACGCTGATCACGGCAGTCCGACGCCTCCACTCTAGGGGAGTACAGGACAGTGAATATGGCTGCAGCGAGAGCCCCCGCTGCCAGAGGCACTAACGATTGCAAAACCAATTGTGCGACTATCTGTGCCCATCCAGTCATAGGGATTCCCTTACTTCCATATCCACTGGATTCGATGTCGCTGCATCCCTATCGTTGTGATGGCGTGTCTTGATGTCCATAGTACTACACTCCGTTTCCAAGTATCGACAAATCCCGGCACTGGCCTGCAAGCCCACCCTTGGGCGTCAACGGCCGGTATAATTGGTCTAGGCAATCTATTTGCTAACGAACCAATTAGTTAATTTATCATTCTTCCTATGATTCGCCATCGATGCTGCCGAGCCTGCCATGCTTTTGAAATTCTGCACCGTGCCTGCGCCCGCAGCCGGCGCTTTCCTTTTCACGGTTTGTTCCTGCGGCAGCCGCCTGCCAAGGGCCATCCCGCTGGAAACCAACCCACGACCTACCCATCGTCCTCTCCGTCATCGGCACTGCCCCGTTGTCCCCGGGGAAACGCCGCCTTCAACAGCATCGTAAATATCACAAACAGCACCAGAAAAATGGGTGCCGAAAGAATCAAAGGATAACCCCGCTGGGCTGGGTAATCCAGCGAAAAAAGCACCAGCAGCAGAGAGATGGTGTTCATGGGATAGAGCGGCGACCAGGGCGAGATCTGCTTGGAAAAGGCATACCCAGTAATCAAGGGCATGGCAAGCCACACCAGCACCGCGAGACCTAAAAACCACCAGTTCACTTCCATCCAGGCACCCATGGCCACAAAGGTGAGGGTTATCAGGGAAAATCCAGTGCCATAGTGCATGGGAATGCCTCTGCTGATGTTTTTGAAGTAGCGCAGCCACAGTATCAGAGCAAAAATGGCCACAGCTGCCGCCGTTATCCGATGCATGAGATCCCTCCCCAGGAAGGCAGTGCAGCGCCGGCCTCAAGGACGGCCATCCCCCTAAGGCGTCATCGCTTCCACCGCGACGGTACCCCTTCTGGGACCAGAGCCGGGAGAAACAGTACCGTCTAGCCTTCATCGTGACTGTCTTCGACGGAAATAACTGGGCTTCCTGTTGCCGTTTTTGGAAACACCGGGCTATCGAGGCGCTTGAACCGATAGTATGCCTACTGTGCCGTCTTCTGCCGGGCTAGAACCCAGAACACAACGCACCCAGAGAACGGGCATTATCAGAAAACGGGAATTCTGCCTGGCAGCGGAGGAATTGGTCCCGAAACAGAGAAGTCACTGCAGAGGAATGGTCCTCTCATAAACGTAGAGAAAGGATGAACGCGTTGAGCCTATCCGATACAGTCAACACGGCCTCGAGCCCTTCCCAACTGCGCATCACAGACATGCGTTTTGCCGATATCGAAGGAGCCCCCATGCACTGCACACTGATGAAGCTCTATACCAACCAAGGCTTGGTCGGGTACGGGGAAGTGCGGGACGGCGCCAGCAAAACCTATGCACTGATGCTAAAGCGCATTCTTTTGGGGGAAAACCCCTGCAACATTGACAAGCTCTTTCGCCGGATTAAGCAGTTTGGACACCATGGACGCCAAGCCGGCGGCGTTTGTGCCGTCGAAGTGGCGCTTTGGGATTTGGCCGGCAAAGCCTACGGCGTCCCGGTCTACCAAATGCTCGGCGGCAAGTTCCGGGACCGCATCCGAATGTACTGCGACACCGATGTGCACGGCCGGCATACCGGCTTTGAAATGGGCCATGCCCTGAAGAAACGTATGGAACAGGGTTATACGTTTTTGAAAATGGACCTGGGTATCGGCCAGCTGTTCGGAGAAGAGGGAACGCTGTCAGCGCCTCTGGGTTTTTTAGAACAGCAGCAGCAACTGCGGGAACAGCTGCAGCGGGCAGCTGAAACACGACAGCGGGATCCTTTGGCCTTCTACGCGGCCCGCAACCGCCTTTATGACCACATGAACACTGCCCATCCCTTTACTGGCATCCAAATCACCGAAAAGGGGCTGCACCGACTAGAGGAATACCTAGCCCAGGTGCGGGAGGTCATCGGATACGAAGTTCCGCTGGCCGTGGATCATTTCGGGCATTTGGGCCTTGAGAGCTGTATCAAATTGGCCCGCCGCTTGGAGCCATACAATCTGGCGTGGGCCGAAGACATGCTGCCGTGGCAGCTGACCGATCAGTACGTGACGCTGAACCGTTCCACCACCACACCCATCGCCACCGGCGAAGACATCTTTTTGAAGGAAAACTTCGAACCCCTGCTGGAACAAGGCGGCGTGTCCATTATCCATCCCGACGTCCTGTCATCCGGCGGTATCTTGGAGAACAAGAAAATTGGAGATCGTGCCCAAGAATGGGGCGTGGCTATGGCTGTTCATATGGCCGAAAGCCCCATTGGCTGTTTGGCAGCCGTTCATTCCGCAGCGGCTACGGAGAACTTTTTGGCCTTGGAGTTCCACAGTGTCGATGTGCCGTGGTGGGACCAGATCATCACGGGACTGCCGAAACCATTGGTGCAGGATGGATTCATCACCGTGCCGGATGCACCAGGATTGGGCATTGAGTCCTTGAATGACGACGTCCTGCGGCAGCATCTGCACCGGGACATACCCGGGCTCTGGGAACCTACCGACGCCTGGGACGACGACTATTCCCACGACAGGCTTTGGAGTTAGGAGGCTGCACCATGGCAGAGATCCGAGAAACGGTTCTGATTACCGACGCGTCCCATCCGGCTGCACAGACCATCGCCGATAGACTGCACCATAAACACAACTACAACGTCGTGATGAACGTTCCGCCGCTGGAAACAACGGACAATGATCGCGGCCAAGATGGGCTGCGTTACGATACCTGCTCTTTGGCAGCTGTTCAGGATATGCTCAATGCCGTCAGCGAAGGCTTCGGACGGCTGTCCCACGTCATTCAAAGTGATTGGAGTATTGTGCGCCAGGATCTAGAGAACATCACAGAACAAGCTTTGAAGCAGTGCCTCGAGCGCAATGCCAAAAGCGCCTTTTTAGTATCGAAGGTGTTTGGGCAATATCTAGCGGACAACGGCGGCGGTTCGCTGTTGTATCTATCCACAGTGCATGCCCAAAAGCCTACGGGTGCCGCGCCTGGGTACAGCATGGGGCATGGAGCAGTACAGATGCTCTGCCGGGAAATGGCACTGTTCTACGGACGACAGGGGGTGCGGGCCAATCTCCTGCAGCTAGACGCCCTTGACGTTCAAACGGCACTGTTGGACAGCACCCGTACACCCTTTCAATACGATGTGGGCACCAAAGTGCCGTTGGGCCGCAGTTCTCAACCCCTGGACGCCGCTGGTGCAGCGGCCTTCATGCTGTCGCAAGAGGCTGGGTTTATCAACGGTGCCGACCTGATCGTCGACGGCGGCCACCTGCTCTATTTCCGCGACCGATAGGAGGCAGACAACCATGACACAAGTTTTGCAGGGGCGCACGGCCCTGGTGACTGGGGGCGGCAAAGGCGTCGGTGCCGGAATCAGCCGGCAGCTGGCAGCTGCGGGAGCTTCTGTGGTCCTCGGCTACCGGTCGAACCCGGATCTGGCCATTGAGACAGAAGCTGCTATTCGAGCCGAGGGCGGCCACGCCCTGGCATTTCAAGCCGATGTCGGGGTGAGGGCGCAGGTGGATGCCATGGTCAGCGCTGCGGTAGACACCTTCGGCGGACTGGACATTTTGGTCAACAATGCCGCTTGGCAGCCGAATTTGGACATTGATGAATACACAGAAGCATTCTATGACGATATTATGAACATCAACCTGCGGGGATATTTCCGCTGCATGCAGGCTGCGCTTCCCCATCTCAAGAAGAGCCCCTGCCCTCGGATTAT
The DNA here is from genome assembly GCA_003551965.1 of Clostridiales bacterium. Classification (GTDB taxonomy): domain Bacteria; phylum Bacillota; class Limnochordia; order Darwinibacteriales; family B1SED10-159; genus B1SED10-159. Next base: position 4,391 of record PUOC01000244.1, read on the forward strand.
CAACATCTCCTCAGTGCACGCCAAGCGCCCCACGGATTTTGATGTGGGCTATGCCATGACCAAAGGGGCCATGACGATGCTGACCCGGGAAGCCGCCGTGGAGTTTGCCCCCTACGGCATTACCGTCAATGCTGTGCTGCCGGGCGCCATACAGATCGACTTCAAATCCGGCTACACGACGCCGATGAAACGAAAGCCGGTAGAGCGCGAACGCAAGTATCCCTTCTGTCCCCTGGCCAGACCCGGACAGCCTAGCGAAATCGGTTCTCTGGTGGCCTTTCTGGCCTCTGATGGCAGTTCGTATCTGACCGGCAGCAGCATCCGAGCCGACGGCGGCGCGGTTTTGACCTAAAACAGCCGACCGAAAGGAGCATTGCCATGGACCGCGGCAGCATAGAACAGCTTCAACAGCGCGCGGAGCTGGGTCTGAACCAACTGCTGGACTTCTGGGAATACCGGCTCTTCTTTCCGGAGACCACTGATTTCCATTCCCTGGTCGACAGCAATCTGCAGGCAGACCCCACGGCACCCAAGCATATTGTCCTAACCACGCGCCTTGTTTGGACCTTCTCGGCTGCATTCCGCCGGACGAGGAAGGAGCGGCATCTGCGTTTGGCACGCTTTTTCTACCAATATTTGCAGGATCACTTTTTGGACCGGGAACACGGCGGCTACTTCTGGGAAGTGACAGCGGAGGGATCGCCCTCGGCTTTGAGTAAACGCCTCTATGGGC
>PUOC01000140.1 GCA_003551965.1 Clostridiales bacterium
CCGGCTTTGGACACAATAGCTGATGTGCCGCCCATGACCGCGGCAATATCCAACTCGTTGGCTGCCATGGCTTCGGTCATGGCATAGCCTGCCAGAAAGGTATTATACTCCACGTCCATACCCAACTCCGCCAAGAATTGCTGATCGTGCTCAATCATACTGGGAACATTAAAGGGCATCGGGTTGTACGTGACCCGCAGATCCGGCTCCCCGGCGCTTGCACCGCTAGCTAATACCACGGACATACCCAGAACAAAAACAGCGAACAACACACGTCTAATCATCCGTGCAATCCCTCCAATACCTTATTGACATCAGCCTTTACGGCTTGATATGGCTCCGATCTTCTATTTCGTGGGAAATCCAGCGGAACCCTGCCGTCATACAAGACTTTAGCCGGCCGAGGGCTCAGGACTATGACACGGGTTGCCATGACCAACGCTTCCTCCAGTTCGTGGGTGACGAGAACACAGGTCAAGCCGCGCTGCCAAACTCGATGCACTTCTCCCTGCAGTTCCCGCCTCACAGCCAAGTCTAAGCTGGAAATGGGCTCATCCAAAAGCATCACGTCAGGATCACTCATCAAAGCCCGGGCCAGCGAGGCCCGCCGGGCCATGCCGCCGGAAAGTTCATGGGGATAGCTGTGACGAAAGGACGTCAGGCCCATGGTCTCCAATAGGACATCCACCTTAGCCGGGTCACCGGCCACGGCGATGTTCTTCTCCACTGTCAGCCAAGGGAAGAGCCGCGGTTCCTGAAACATCAGAGCCCGTTCCCGCCCAGGTCCCCGCACGGGCTGCCCGCGGAACAGAATTTGTCCTGAAGTGGGATGCTCCAGCCCTGCTATCAGCCGCAGCAGCGTTGTCTTGCCACAGCCGCTCGGTCCCAAAACAGCCAGGAATTCGCCTTCTGCCACGCCCATGTCAACGCTGGCCACAGCCTCCACTGGAGGGCGGCCGGGATATCGTTTCGCTACTTGTTTCAATTCCACCAGTGCCGGTATCCTCTCCACCTCCTACACTCAGTGCGCTCCGGCGCCAAGGCAGCAGCTTTTGCTCCGCCGCAGAGAATAGCTGTTCCATAGACAATCCAATGATGCCGATCAAAAGCATGCCGACGACCATGTCGTCTGTACGGACCAAGGATCGTGCCGACATAATGAGATACCCCAGGCCACTGCTGGCCGCCAGCATCTCTGCGGCCACCAGGGCCCGCCAGCTCATCCCCAAGCCCAGACGCAGACCAGCGGCGACGGCGGGGGCGCTTCCCGGCAGTACCAAAAGGAGCAAATTCCGGAGCGTCGAAAATTCCAATACCCTGCTTACTTCCCACAACGGACGGGGTATCTGTTCCACGCCCAGAACTGTATTCAGGAAAATGGGAAAGAAGGCTGCGTAGACGATTACAGCGTGTTTCGACGCTTCTCCCAACCCGAACCAGAGCAGAAATAGGGGGATCCATGCCACAGGCGGGATCTGGCGAAGAAAATGCAGCATTGGCATCAACCAAGGCCGCAGAGGCCGCACCCATCCCAGCGTTATACCTATGGGTATACCCAAGACGGCAGCCCATCCAAAACCAACCAGGACACGCAGCAGGCTGTCCCGGATATGCTGTCCCAAAAGACCCCGTTCTGCCAGATGCTGCAAACTGCGCCACACCTGCTGCGGCCCGGGCAGCAGCCCGGCCTCAAGCCACCCCTGCGCTGCGGCTGCATACCACAACACCACCAGCAGAACTGGCACGGCAGCACCCTTAAGCATGCGAACTAGTCGTCTGTTCATTCGCTGTCATCCTCAGTCATCGGATATGGTTCCGGCCAGCCGGGAGCATGCGGCCCGCGGGCCGCAACCTTCCCCTGCCATTGCTCCAGCGGCTTCGATGATTGACGCGCCATAGGAATTCTGATACACTTCTACTATTCTTGGGGGAGGTGGGCGCTGGTGTCTCGCAGCCGCTATTTGGCAGTATTCGACCGAGTCCGGCAGGACGGCACGCAGCTCGATCTGCAGGAATGTGTACTGCTGCTGGCCCAGCAGTTTCATTTCTCGTCGGTCTATCTCATGGATAGCCTTGGCAATTTGGAAGCCCACACCGGCATTGACACCGAAGTGCTGCCGGATATGGAAGAACAACTGGCACTGGAACTGGATGTGCTGCAGGAATCTGACGACGAGTATTGGTGCACTGTACCCCTCCATGCCCAAAGCCAGAATCTTGGGACCCTGTGGGCGGTCAAGGACCAGCCGTTGACACAGGCAGACAAAGATGCAGTATGGCTGGCCGGCACCCTCTTTAGTTTTGTCCTTCTCCAACGCCAGCAGCAGGCACTTGACCAACTGCAGCAGCGGGAACGTATGGCCGTGTCAGCACTGTCTTCCCTCACCCATGCAGAGCTGGTCATAACCCAACACGTTATCCGCCACCTGCAGGAGAGATGCGGCAGTTATCCTCCGCTGCCGGAAGGCATCCTCATTGCCAGCCATATGGCGGACGAACTAGGCATAGCACGTCCAATCATTGTCCACGCCCTCCGCAAACTACAGTCTTCAGGAATATTGGAAACCCGCTCATTGGGAGTAAAAGGCACATGGGTCAAGTTCACCAACGGAGAATTCCTGCATGCCATAGCCCAAGCGGACGCGTCTACGAAAATCTGAGAACGAACGCAGACTCCATAACGTCCGCAGGCCATGATACGTCATTCCGTCGGCCTCACCCTATGCCCTCGGCATATCCATAAGCGTTCTACGGACCTCAGGCGGCCCCCATGGGCCGCCGGGGTTCTTTTTGTCAGAGAACCAGCCAGAGCAGGAGAGCATCCAACGCCAGCACGGCGGCAAACAGCACCAATCCTTGGCCCAGGTGACTCCAGCGCAGCTTCCTCAGCTGGTTCGGCTTCATCTTCATTCCAATGGCTGCCATGGCAGCGGTCAAAAGCCAGCGGGACAAGCCCGTAATTCCGTCTATCATCGGAGGTGACAGCCACTCCATGGAGCGCAGGGCGCTCATGGCTGCAAACCCCAGAATGAACCACGGCACCGCCGGGCCTCCTGCCGTGGAGCGGAACTGTCTTGTCAAAACCAAAGTGACGGGAAGCAGCATCGCTACGCGCACTAGTTTGGCCAGCAATGCCGTTTCCAAAGCCTCCGGGCCGGCCAGAGCTGCTGCTGCAACCACATGACCCGTTTCCTGCAAGAGAGAACCTGACAGTAAGCCAAAAACGCTCGCCGAAAACGCAAAGGATCGGTAAAGAAACGTCAGCAGCAGCATCGAAGCCATGCCCAAACCCGTGACCAAGGCCAGGGACAGCCCCGTTTCTTCCTCTTCTGCTGCAATAATGGGGGAGGCTGCGGCAATGGCACTGGCGCCGCAGATGCCGCTGCCCACGGCCGTCAGGATCTGCGTTCGGCGGGAAAGACCTCCAAATGGCCACACATACAAGAGCAGAATCAGCACAACAGCCATGTTGACCATATCCAGCACCACGATACGGGGCCCGGCAGAAACGGCATCCACCCAATGCAGGTTGGCTCCCATCAAAATAATGCCTGCCTTGAGCCACTGCTTGCTGACCAAATTCAGGCCAGGGTCAAAGGGGCGCGCTGAACCGAAGCGCCAGCCCAATAGGGCGCCCAATCCTATGGCCCAGATCATCGAGCCAAACCCCAAACCGTTCCAAGGTATCATTCTGGCAGCCAGTGCCAAACCGCAGGCGGCGGCTATCCCATAAAGCTTTTCCAACCCGGTTGCCTCCATCCCAGAGGGTCAGCAAACGGGCACCTAAGGAACCTGTAAGCGCCAGCTGGACGGTGTTCTGCTGCCCCTTAATCATCAAGAAACCTCTGAATTTCCAGTGTATATCCGCTTGGATCTTGCACGAAAAAGTGGTAAATATGGAAGTTATCATGGACCTTCGGTTCGGTGTCCGGCTGGTACCCGCACTCGATCAGCTGCTCATAGGCCTGATCTACATCCTGTGCCAGCAGCGTTATGATGGGACTCTTTTTCAGCGGAGCGGCTGTCAAATGTGTGCAAAATCCGACGCGCCCGCCGCCGGGAACGTCATAAATGCGGCACAGCCCTTGGTCCTTAAACAAAGGAAGTCCCAGACACTGCCGATAAAATCGATCCACTGCTTCCAAGTCTCGAGTGCCAAAGAAGACGACGCTTCCCTGCCAAGATATACTCATGCTCATCCGCTCCCGTGTTTGCCAAAATCTCTACCCGCGTCTGTCTGCATTTCCGTACGCAGACAGATGCTTAGTTCTATTCGCTAAAGCCGTAGCGTCTTCCTTCCCCTTGTGCCCGGGCGCGGTTCAGCGCCCTACCGGTACCCCTCGATTGCAGGCCATGGCCCGTTCCGCACGGCCAGACCTACACCGCCGCCGAACGGCATTGTTGGCGGAAAGCATCGACAGCCGCTCGGTTCGCCAAGCCATACACTGGTTCATTCTTCCATTCTATGCGGCATTTGCCATGCCCCAATGCCTCCTCCATTCCTTAGCCGGCCCGGCTGCCGGTAAGGCTGTCGACCATGGACATGCATGCAGGGCCTGCTGCATATATTCCGCGTTCCGGGCTCCTTTTCCTTGCCGCACAAATGTCCTAAGAAACAAAAAAACAGCCGGCAGAACCGGCTGTAATGCATAAAATGGGGTGAGTAACCGGACTTGAACCGGCGACCTCCAGGGCCACAACCTGGCGCTCTAACCAACTGAGCTATACCCACCACGTTGGATTGCGTGGCGCGCCTGGCAGGAATCGAACCTGCGGCACTCGGATTAGAAGTCCGATGCTCTATCCCCTGAGCTACAGGCGCACGATACAGCGATGGAGCGGGTGAGGAGAATCGAACTCCCATAGCCGGCTTGGAAGGCCGGTGCTCTACCATTGAGCTACACCCGCAGTAATACCCATGCATCGGACCATGGCTCGATGTACAGTAGTGGTCGGGGCGAGAGGATTTGAACCTCCGGCCTCCTGCTCCCAAGGCAGGCGCGCTAGCCAAACTGCGCCACGCCCCGATCTGTCATGCCTAAGCCTGCCGGACTGACAAGATAAATCTTACCATAGGGCATGGCGCCTGTCAACTGGATTGCTCCATTTTCCC
>PUOC01000311.1 GCA_003551965.1 Clostridiales bacterium
ATGTTATCCTCTGGCTTGTTGCGTCCAGCACACTGCTCGTAAACCCCTACTTGCTGTTTAATACTGGACGATAGAGCCTGGAGCTGGAGAAGCACTCCAGGGTATCATGACCGGGATAACGCAGCCTCTTAAGGCTTAGGCGGGTCATAGCGGGGCTCTTTTTCAAGCCCCTGCCTTCCGGCATGGGGTCTATGACTTATCTGCGGCTTCCATTTTAACTACCTCGCCTTTCTCGGCGTCGATATGGAAGACTCGGTAGGTACGAACGGCCTTGAAGCGAATCCCAGCCATTTCGGCACTGGGTATTTCCTTGTAACCTTTCTCGTTCCAACCCAGCGTAATCAGCCATTTTCCTTGCTCGTCCAGGTACTCCACTTCCTCCACCTGCACGGCTTCCAAAGCCCCCTCTTCGCCACTTCCGTAGATCTGTTCCGCAAACTCGGTGGCAATTTCCACAGCCCTTTTCACGTTTATTGGTTCGGCCATTGATCACAGCCTCCTCGGGCAAGAAAGTTCTTTCTGTAGACCACTGCTTGCATATTTCCCCCTTGGCTGCCGGTTCCCCTTCCGGTTAATGGTTATCTTCCATAGAGGATTTTGCCGGCTGAGGACGAAAAAGACAGCAGTGCCCAGTGGACGGCGGGGCACACGTCCGCAGAAAGGAGCATGTCACTTGCAGGTAACCGCAGAGAAGCTCAATGGACGCGAAGACGTCACCCTGACGGCCTATATCCAGGAACCGTCGCAGGAAATGGAAAACACAGCCACGAAACCGGCTGTTCTGATCTTTCCCGGCGGATGGTACCAGTTCACATCGGATCGGGAAGCAGAGCCGGTGGCCCTGGCATTTGCAGCCCAAGGCTTCCAAGCCTTCGTCCTCCGCTATTCCGTAGGCTCAAATGCCCGCGGCTTCGAACCGCTCAAGGAAGCTTCGGCCGCCATTGCGAAGATCCGGGACCGGGGCGAGCAATGGCATGTCGTTCCTGACCAGATCGCTGTCTGCGGCTTCTCCGCCGGCGGCCATCTAGCCGGCGCGGTCAGCTTGTTCGGCTCCCACCGTCCTAATGCCGCTGTTTTGTGCTATCCGGCCGTGGATTTGGGACAAGCTGACAGTGAAGCCGCCAAAGACAATCCCATCATCCAATCCTTGATTGGCAGCAACTTCACCCAGGCGGATTTGGACAAGTGGAGCCTCCACAAACAAGTTCATCATGGGGCACCGCCGGCATTTATCTGGCACACATGGGAAGATGAACCTCTGCCCGCAGACCACAGCCTGAAACTAGCGGCGGCCTATGCCGACGAAGGTTGCCCCTTTGAACTGCATATCTTTCAGCCGGGACGGCATGGCCTTTCTCTGGCGGCCCCCATCACATCCAGCGGCCGCAGCGATTTCGTCGAACCACGGGTCCAAGCGTGGTTTCGCATGGCTGTTGCGTGGCTGCAGAATTTGTTTCAAACGCCTTGATCGACGGGCTCGGTCTGGAAGCCACATCGCTCCAAGAAGAACACAAGCCGTGCCGGAGTCCAATCGCTGGGGCACGGCTCTTTTTTGGCCAGAAACGTACAGGCAAATCACACATCGGCGTCCAGGCGTAAAGGCTCCGGCGCGGCTCCGTTCTCTTCTCCAACGGCTGCATGCCCTCAGAAGGAAAACCCGATGCCAAAACGAAAGTAGCCGCTGCGATCATGACGCATGCGATAGCCGAGGTGGAACAGTAAATCCCCCCTCCGGTACCAGCCATCAGCGCCGGCTGATTCCCACTGCGCGTCCTGATGCACCACATATACCCTGGCCCGAAGATCCGGGGAAACCACGATCATTAGATGGCCCTGCGCCGTGAAACCATCGAAGGGCTTTACGTCCATGCCGAGGATCACAGCCTCTGAAAGGTACACCGACGCACCCACGGACACGTCGCGATGATCTGGAAGTTCCTTCCACTGTGTGAACGGCAGGTTGTGAACTCCGGCCCTTCCGGCAACGCTTCCTTTTTGGTATGACGCCCCCAGATCCAGCAGCCATTGGGTTTCGGTGCCGCTGACACGGTGAAGGCCGAGGCCTAAGTTCACGCCCTCCATTTCACGGGTACCAATAAACGACACAGTTGTGTCTGCGTCGCCTCCCCCCCGCAGCAGAAACGCTCCATGCCCCCTGGCATAGACATCATATTCAGCATAGCTTACCAAGAACTCACCCAGATCCAAGGCATAGGAGCCGTAGAGCAGGCGCTCTTGGTCCATCTCGGCCAGGAACACAGGGTTTTCCAGGCCGCGTTCAGGAGTAATGGCCAACGTGGGCATAGAAAGCAGCCAGATTGCAGCGGAAAGCAGCAGTAATCGTCTGAAAACGCTCAATGCTTACACCTCACCATCGATGATATGCGGCGTGATCATGATGATGACTTCTGTCTCGCTCTTTTCAACCCTTTCTGTTCTGAACAATTTCCCGATCAGAGGGATGTCGCCCAACAGAGGCACTTTGCCCATGGTATGGCTTTCGAATTCGTGCAGCAGTCCGCCCAGCACAAACGTTTCCCCGTCCCCGACCCGCACAGTGGTGCTGGCTCGACGGCTGGACACGATAGGGAATCCGTCTTGGTTAAAACCGGTGGTCTGACTTACCTCCGGTTCCACACGTACGGTCACATGGCCGGACGGAGACACTTGTGGAAGGAAGTTGAGAATGACCCCGCTTTTTATGACCACCCTCTGCCTGGTAATGGCACCGGTGGGCGATTCGCTTTCCACCACGTACGACTGCTCTTGGCCGAGAAAGATGTCGGCTTCATGGCCGTCCATGGCCACGATCCGCGGATTGGCATGGATGTGTGCCTTGCCGTCCTCTACCATCGGCTTCAGGGACAGCAGAAAGGAGGTTATCCCTGCCGGCCATTCATAGCGAATGCTGGATGCTGTCCGCAGAGCTCCCACCACCAGCTCCAGTCCGCCCGAAGCCCGTTCGCCCCGGACCTTCTCCGTCTCCCACTGCCATTCGGTGCCTAAGGATCTGCGGGCATCGTCGGTCAGTTCTACCACCAACACTTCCAGCATCACTTGGCGGATCGGCGTATCGATCTGGGCAATATCGGCTTCGATCCGCTCCAGCATTTCCGGAGAGCCAGTCACGACCAAGGTGTTCAGTGTCTCATCAACTTTGACAAAGGACTTGTAGAAGTCGGATAGAAGCCGAGCCACGGTCTCTGCCTTCACATAGTGCGTTTTGAACACTCGGATCTCGCTGAGCAGGCCAAAGGTTGGGTTATTGATATCGGCGGCTCCGACCAGATAATAGTCTCCCGGCATGTAGCGGAAGGTATACCCAAAGGGAACACACAAACGGCGCAAGACATCCTCTAGGGGCAAGTCTTCAAATTCCATGGTCACGAACCCCGATACTGAGCTGTCGGCCACGATGGAAACACCGGTCTGGGCGGATAGATCGTTGAGGGCATCTACGAAAAACGTGTCATAGAAGATGTCTGTAACAAGCACATCGGTTCTGGACGCGGCTGGCTGCGCGGCCAGCCCCCCTATGACAAGGGCCGCGATAAACACCCAAAGCATGGTTCTACAGCCGCTAGATGCTCTCATTGCTGCCATCCCTTTCTATATCAAATCGGATTCCCGTAATGGTCGGTTCTTCACCGCCATAGTCAATGCGAACCAAGACTTCGTAATCGCCGGGATCAAGGTCTGTGGGAACCAGAAAGGAAAAGGCCCGTTCCGTTCCTGGCAGCACCGGGTTGCCCCCGGGGGGAATAGAGACGGAAGCCAACCGTTCACTGCGAGCCCCGATTATCCGGCCGCCTTCCAGCTCCTCAGGCGGAAAGTGTTGATTCAGGACCAATTCCGCAGCGGGATGAAGATGGACGGTACCACTGTTCGTTAACCGCAGATCCAACTGCAGCGACGCTCCCGACTGTTCCACATGCGCGATTTCCACATGGGCCAGACGCTGCATGTCGCTGCCCACAAAAGCAAACAAACTGGCACCGGTTTCGGTGTGAAGTCCACCGTCACCGGAACGGAAGAGAATGTCGGCATAGTGGCCCCCGACAGCCTCTCTAGGCGGCCGCAGCGATATCCGAACCCGTCGGCTTCGGCCAGGGTCGAGGACGAAAGACGATGGCATCATTTCGATCCAATCCGGCGCTGCACCGCGTTCGATCTCGGGTAAGAAGTCCCCGTAAAGATCAAACACAAGTGGCAAAACCAATCCGTCAACGGAGATCGGCTCCGCGCCTCGATTCGATATTTCCAAAATAGCTGACGCAAAGGCACCGGGCCGCACGGCTAGATCCAACTCCGGAGGATCAATGAAAAGGCGGGAGATCTCAGACGATTCAATCACCGCTTCCGAAACCATGAACTCGTCGGCAGCAATGGTAAAGGACATTTCACTGACCAAAGGCCGGTGGCCGCCGTAGATGACAATGGCCCGGGCGGTGTAGTCCCCCGGGGGGTAATTCCTAGAAAGAACCGATCGCAGGGCCACCGAAGCCCCGGGAAGAATTACTCCGCGGCCCCCTCCTAGAGGAAAACGGTCGACTGTGGCGCCCTCGCTTGTGCGGATTATCAGTTCACCCCGTGCCGAAATATGCGTATTGCTGTGATTCGCTACAACCATACTGAATACCACGGCATCGAGCCCAACCTGGCTAATAAGATGAGGCACATCGGCGGATCGGCCCAACGTAAAGGAATCCACGTAGGCTTCTCGGCGAACGGCCGTATCGGCGATGACCAGTTCTAAGAAACTGGCTGAGACAAACACGAACTGCGTACCACCGAGTGTGTCCTGTCCCGGGGATGGCTCGCCGCCGCTGATGGATAGAACAACGGCGCCATAGAGACCGCCGGATATGCCGCGTGGAACTTGGACCGACACCGCAATTGTCCGGGTGCTGCCGGCGGGAATGTAAAGACGATCTGTGCTCAAGGAAACATAGGGTGAGGCAGAATAAGCGGTAGTGCCGGCGTCCCGAAGGTGATAGGTGCCGTTGACATCCTCCTCGATATCCGCCACGTAAACATCCACGACAACCGGGTTGAAGCGGTCGGCATTGTCCACGGAAATCGCGTACTCCAACGGACGTCCTG
>PUOC01000032.1 GCA_003551965.1 Clostridiales bacterium
ACGGGCAAACACAGGAGCAAGCTAGCAAAGAAGCTGCACATTGTTAAAGCAATGAAGGCTCATATGGCGGGTATGCATGTAGAAGCAGCCACCAGCATTGTTGACTTCATCTGTGAGAACCAGGGCAACCCGGCCTTGCACAAGCTGGGACACAGCCTCCAATCCATGCTCACGGACGAACATAAAAACAAGCCTCTGCGCCGACAGCTAAGGGCAATCGAGAGGGAAACCCAGGAACAGATTGCCACCATCGATAAAGCGTACAACTTAGAGTGTGACGCCACCGCACGCCGCACCCAGCAGAAAAAGATTAACAAACAGCCCAAGCAAGCACACAAAGAAATCTTAAAGCCCGCGGGCGGAACAAGCCAACAACGTGCTGGACTCAAGGCGCTCCAGGACCCTGCAACCAAACAAATCGAAACTGAGCCAGCAAAGATTGCACGCATTATTGAAAGGTCCTACACTGAAATCCTCAATGCGGTTGGACCTAAAACTGGTCTGTACACACCTGACCACCCCCGAGACTACCCATTCCAGCATAGGGCAGGAGCAGGGAAACCCCCTGATCCCTTCACTCTGCAAACCACTATCACTGCCATGGAAAATAAAAACAAGGGCACCAGGCAATGGCTGCACTCCTCAATCCTCGACCAAGCAGCCTTCCATGAATGCATCAGTGCGCTGGGCAAGAATAAAAGCCCTGGGCCCGATGGCATTGTGAATGAGCTCCTCACCCTGCTCCCCTCAGAGATGCGCAGCACCATACGCATGCTCTTCATCGTCATGTGGGCCACAGGCTGTACGCCACAGGCCTGGAAGACAAGCAACACCTCTCTAATAGACAAGGAGAAGGGACCAGAGACCAGCCTCTCCTCATACAGGCCCATTGGGCTGGCAAACACCTTGTACAAGCTGTGGACACGGCTGATAACCAATGCCCTGTACGAATATGCTGAGAAGAACTCCCTGCTCAGCTCCACCCAAGCGGGCTTCCGCAAGCAAAAGGACACCATCCACCAGCTCCAGAATGTTATAATGGCCCTTGAAGATGCCAAACTATACAGCAAGAATGTGTACGCGCTCATCGTAGACTTCACATCTGCCTTCAACACCACAGACCATGACCGGATGCTCTGGATCATGTATGACCTGGGATTCCCCACAGATGCGATTGATGCGGTCAAAAACCTTTACACACATGCCACCACTCAGATTAAACTTCCCACAGGCGGGTTCACAAAACAAATCCCAGTTGAGCGTGGCACCATCCAGGGCGACACGCTCTCACCCTTCCTATTTCTCTTGTACATGGAGCCCCTGCTTAGATGGCTGCACGTGGGAAGCAAGGGGTACAACCATAGCTGCATCCCTACCAGCACCGCACAGGCCAATCACCTAAGTAACAATCTGAGCAGTGCTGCCTTTGCCGACGACCTGGCCTGCCTCACCGGTAACATCAGCGACCTGCACACACAAGCCGACAAAATCACGCGCTATTCCAACTGGGCCAAGCTCCAGGTCTCTGGCAGCAAAACCAAAGTGACAGGCATCCTGCACGGCACTGCCAAATCTGGCGTATATGGGCAAGCCCCAGAGCGCCAGTGCCAGAAGCTACTCAAAACACAACTTGCCCAGGTCATGATACAAGGCCAAGGTGCCCAATCTCTAGAATCGAATGAGCCCTTCCTGTATCTAGGAGTGGAACTCACAATGGACCTGGACTGGTCCCACCAGCTCAAGCGCATGACTTCAAACCTTCAGACCAAACTTGATGGCCTCCTCGCCTCGTATGCCTCTGCGAGACAAATCCAGTCCATCATCACCACAGCTATCATCCCGAGCCTGGCATACGCTTTCCCAGTCACACCGTGTGATGCAGCACAACTGAAAAAATGGGACACACTTATCGTAGGAGCCGTAAAGAAGGCATGGACTTTCTTACGCCCTGCCCCCTCGGCAATGATCATGGAAGACACATCCGCATTCGGGATGGGCAGCCCCTCAATTGCCGTGGAATACCATGCACGCACCGCAGAGGCACTCATCACAAGCCTGGAACACAACTCAGCCCGCCATAGAGGCATTACCCGCGGACTGTTAAACGCACAGCTTGAGGAGCTTTTGAAACATGCAAGACCACACAATACTCAGGGCACAGCAACACCGAAGAGCCTACAGAAGAAATTGTACGGCAACCTCCGCACATGCCAGCTCCTGAGTGTGCACTCGAGCAAGCTGCACCTTGTGCTAAACGGAGACGAGCCCTACCTTGCCGCATTGACCTCCATCACAGGAGCCAGTTTCATCCCACACGACCTTGTAGGCTGGGTGGCCTGCATTATGCGCCAGCTCCTAGACCTAAAAATAAATGGCCTCCAGGACCTCCTTGAGCTGGACCCTCAAGGAACCTCATACGTGATCGATGGCTCCACACTCACAAACCGCTTTGGACCCACACAACCAAGGCACATCATAGCCCTAAACAGGCTTGCAGCCATACTTAATATCAAACTCACATACACACTTAACAACTTGCAAGTAGTCCAGGACATACTCGACCCTGAGATACCCAGCCAGCTCCAGCGATACGAAGACAAAAACCCGAACCTCCCCATTGATGACCGCAAAGTGAACAGAAGCCCTACTAGTGTGCCGGGTCTGTCTGCTCATCTCACTCGAGCTAGCCTGCTTCAGCAAGACAACCAGCCCACATTCCTACAAAGATCATCTGCCAAGAGGAACGTGAGCGCCCTCTACCGCCAAAATGCACAAACTGAGGCTTTACCGGCTCAATCCGGGCAACCCACCCCCGCTATCCGCCCCTACACGCGCAGCCAAAGACGAGCTGCTGCCCAGCCGCAGAGAGCAAACCTCCCGCCCGTATCCTACTCCACTGAAGCACAGCCCATAGGCCAAAACAGGGATGACCCGGATCATTCCCCAACCCAAGTCATGGATGCACAGCAAACAAACCTAACCGCGCCTGGAAATTCCAACCCACAACCAATAGACCAGCATCCCCCACAGCCAGCTCCTCCCTCCTCAACCCCATCCACCCACCCTAGAAGGGGCAGGCCAAGGGAAATCAGAAACCCAAAATCTCAAAGCACCCGCAAATACGTGCGCAAATCCACATTTATGCACATCCCACAAAATCGCGCGATCAGCTTCCGGCCTCTTGACCCACGCGAGCGTGCCAAAGCTCTCTATGACTACAAGAAAAACTCATCCAAATGTCACAACATTGCTACCATATATCACCATGACCTGATTATTAGCCGCGTCCTTGACTGGAGGCTCCACACCGATTCCAAAAGACGCATTGGGATTGAGGCCACCCATGAACAGGAACAGTACCTGGTCCAGTTCAAACCCATGCTTGTCGAACGGTGGGCACTCCCCAAACTCAAAGCTGAGGGCTACAGCGTGACCACCAACCAGCCCATTGCACGGGATGACTTGAACAACAACCCTGACGCGTGCTGCGAAATCTGCTGCAACCCCAACCACGATGAAGACCCGCAGCCACTCCCAGGTGGGGGACACACTCTGCAAGATATGATTGTGTGCTCCACCTGCTGCAGGACCTACCACTGGTCCTGCCTCTGCTCAGGCCTTCACTGCTACACCGAGCAGCAACGCAACGCTGTCAATGCTGATGATAACTGGGATTGCCCGGCCTGCAAGGGCTTGGATACCCAAAGCAAAAAGGCACGCCTTGCACAAGCACAGTCAGTCCACACAGACAAGAGCGAGCTAGTCCGGGTTGAGTGGAAACCCAGCTGGGAGGCCATTGATAGAACCGACCCCTCCGAACACACAACCAACTTCCTAAAATGCATTGCAGAATTCGAACACGCCAGAGACGCTGCGGATGACTTGCTCCCCACAGCCGACTGTACACTACACGACCTGGAGCGCCAGGGCTTTGAGCTGAACCCAAATCCCACCACTACCTGGCACTCCACCCTGGGCACTCACGCACGCACCATGGGGGTGATCGATATGCAGCCCACAAATCCTCAGGTTGACATCAAACCTACGGGGAAGTGCGAACTATGGATCAGAAAGGTTGAGCTCATGCTGCACCCCCAGCTCCCTGAATGCAATGGCCCAACAAATGAAGAAGCCCCTGAGTGTGGTGGGCACATCAGCCCTACCAACCAGGCCAAGCTGCCTCAAACAACCCTACTCTCCATGGCCTGCATACTGGACCCCACTGGCAAATGCGTGGGGATGCTTACCCCTGAGCGTATACACATTCTCCACAACGCTTACCATACAACAAAAACCAGGGGGGCACATGCTGGTATCCAACCCCCTCCCGCCGGCTTTGAAGCTGAGGTGGTCGCCCTGCTCCAGCGACAGTCAAGCCGCACCATTGATAGCTCAGTGAGCCAAAAAGTGAAGGACTCATACACCCGTGTCCTGCCAGGCCATATTCACAAAGCGCTCCAAAAGTGGGCCAAAGTTACCCAAGAGAAAATGGCATGCCCCCTTGACCACGACCCCTCAAACGCCGCCTACTGGAGCTGCTCACCGCGCGACAAAGTGTTTGGGGCGCACTATGATGCATTTGCCACTCAGTTCACTGGCTACTCGGTGTGCCACCCCATCTATGCTGATGCGGTGATGCACAGGGCCACCCAGCACGCCATCCGCTCTGCAATCACAGCCGCAAAAGCGACCGCTACCTTTATGATACTCCCCACCCAACGCGGCACTGCCAATGCTTACAAAAAGCTGATATGGGCTCACCCATCCCTGTGCACAGAGCTCGGCACAATTAAAGCGGATGCGCTCACATACTCCACACCAGCCCGCTGGGATGGCTCCCGCTCGCTGCCCCGACCAAAGCATGACATGAAATAAATCGTCATCTGGAACACAGCAGCAAGGCTTGACCTTGCTACCCACTGCTCCGACTGGATTGAAGGCCTTTGCAATAATATGAAGGAAACCCGCTGGAACCACAAGTCCCACACCACAATTCTCAGTCCTACTGGCTCTATACCAAGCAAAAGTTTGTACCCAAGGAAGTACGAAAATTTGTGCCCTGACGCGTGTCAAACACCACTGCCA
>PUOC01000229.1 GCA_003551965.1 Clostridiales bacterium
CCTGAAGCGCCGGACGCAGAGGACCCGGAAGGCGAAGACGAAGAACAGCAGGAGGAAGGCGAAGGCGAAGAGACGGCAGCGGAAACAGAGGAAGCCGAGCTGTTTGCCTGGAGCGAAGCCGGCCCCTGGCTGTCTCAGCTGCTGCCCATTGCATACAGTCATGGTCAGCATCTGCCTGGAATCAGCTACGGTTTTCTGGAAACTCGACTGGCGGGGCAAACAATCCTTTACCGCTCCGGAGACGGCATGGGTGCATACGCCCACATGCTGGTCCTTCCCGAACACGACATCGGGCTTATGTACTTCCAGAACACCCAGGGCGATGACGCCTTTGCCGGGTTGCTGCAGGGCCTACTGGCAGAATGGTTCCCGGGAGAAAGCAGTGTCCTGCCGGAATTCGTTTGGGAATTGGATCCCGGGTCCTTCACCGGACGCTACCGCTCTGTACAGACACCCGAAAATACATTGGTCAAACTCGGTGCCCTGGCCTTCGGCGAACTGCATGTCAAAAGGGACGGCGGCGACGGACTCGTCATTACGCCGGCTCCCATGGGCGACATCTACGGGCGCTTTGGCGAAGAACCCAGCCAATGGCGGCCTGTGGCACCCCTGACGTTCCAGCGGGTGGACGGAGAGGAGCTCATCTATTTCGGCGAAGACGCCCAAGGAAGAATCACCGGACTGCACGCAACCCAAGGATACCACGGCAGCTATGAGCCCATCAGCCGCTGGCAGTCGGGGCCCGTGCAATCTGCTGTGATTTTGGGGGCGCTGATTGTTCTTGCCTTGAATATCTTGGTGGTGCCCGTGAAGCTGCTCATGCGGAGGGGCTGGCGTCCGCTCCAGCCCGTACCGTTCTCCGTGCGTCTCGTGCCGTGGTGGTCGCTCTTGGTCAGTTTCCTCTTTGTAGTCGGCACCGTCATCGTATTCCATGAACTTTTCTGGAAGCAAATCGCAGGAATGCCGGCTCTAGCAGCCGGTGTATCGGAGTTGGCCCAGACAGGGCTTGCACTGCTTATCCTGGCAGTGGGCGCCTTGGTCATCCTATTCCTGCTGATTCTGGCCGTATGGCAGCATCCCTTCTTCCACGGGTTCAGCCGCTTTTGGCAGAGCGTTGTGGTTGTGGCCGGCATAACGGCTTCCCTTTGGATGTGGCATTGGAATGTGCTCGGACAATGGTTTTAGGTCCGATGGACAATGGTTTTAGGTCCGATGGACAATGGTTTTAGGTCCGATGGAAAGAGCGAACCCCGCTTTGATGGGGTTCGCTCTTTGTCAGCGCTGCAGGGTGGAATCGTCGCCCTCCATAATGGCCTGCACCTGCTGCCGCGTCGTCCAGGTAATGTCGCCGTGAAAGGTGTTTTTCAACACCATCATGGCGGATCCCATGGATACCGCTTGTGCCGGCCCCTCTTCCAAATAACCGGTCAGGAATCCGGCAGCAAATGCATCGCCTGCTCCTAATCGCTCCACGGCATGCATGCGCCCGTGCTGCTGACAGCTGACCAGTTCCTTTTCTTCACCATGATAGCAGCTGATGCACCACAGCACATGGGACTCGGGCGGCCGATAGATGGCAGCTACAATGGGAATGGAAAACTGTTCGGCCAGTTCTTGGCTGAGTCCTTCCCCCAATTGGGGATCCATATCGAAGACCGTCTCTGCATCCCCAGCGGACGCCAGGAGAATGTCCACATACTCCAGCAGCGGCTCTAGGGTGCGGCGCGCTTCGGCGGGCGACCACAGCTTCGAGCGGTAGTTGATATCGAAGGCAACCATGGTATCCGGGCATTGGGATGCCGTCTGCAGGGCTTTTGTGACCGTCGCCGCGGCACTGCTGCTCAAGGCTGGCGTTATGCCGCTGGTCAGAAAGATCTTGGTTTTAGGAAGTATGGTGTCCCAGTGAAAATCTTCGGGCTGAACGTTGGCCATGCCGGTATCAGCGCGGTCGTAATAGGCCATGCCGGGGCGCGGCAGTGTCGGGTTTTCGAAGAAGTAGAGTCCCTGGCGGTGTTCGGTGAATTCGATGAATCCCGTGTCGACGCCCTGTTCCCGCGCTTTGTTGGCAATGAAACGGCCCATGGGATTATCCGCTGCCACCGTGGCGTAGGCAGCCGTCCGGCCCAAACGGGCCATACCGCAGCAGACGTTGAACTCACTGCCCGCGGGATACATCTGCAGCGAGGTGCTCTGTTCAATGGTCTGGGCTCCCGGCGGCGATAGACGCAGCATCGTCTCGCCGAAACCGAGAAGATCGTAGGGCTGCATGATATCTTCCTCCCCTGGTATCTCATTTCGTTCCTGCCAACTCTGTTCGCCGGCACCTGATGGCTTTCCTGCCGGGGGCTTCCTGGGCAGAATGCGGCAATTGGTTTGTCCCTTTGGGTTCAGTGGCATATATTTCCTGTTGACAAATGGCCAAGCCGTGGTAATATAGACATCAAAGCATAAACGTTTATGGACTCTTATCCAGAGTTGGTGGAGGGACTGGCCCGATGAAGCCCGGCAGCCCGGCGCACGATGCGTGTCTGGGTGCCAAATCCTGCAGGCGCAAGCCTGAAAGATAAGGGGAGGTTCCTCGGTATACTCGGCCTCTTCTTGCGAAGGGGCCTTTTTGCTGCAGAGGACGGCCCCGCACACTATCTGATTTGGAGGGGATTGCAGAATGAAACGATTACTCACTGCCGCACTGCTGCTTGTTTTGTTGACCGCTGTCTCATCGGCCGCTGCCGCCGACACGCTGAAAGTCGGTGTAACGCCGGGACCGCACGAAGAACTCATGGAAGTTGTCCGGGATATTCTGGCTGAAGAGGGCATAACCGTGGAAATTATCACCTTTTCCGACTACGTAACGCCCAACATCGCGCTCCATGACGGAGACATCGATGTTAACTCTTACCAGCATGAGCCGTTCATGAAGCAGATGGTAGAGGACCGGGGACTGGAAATTACCACCCTAGCCCCCACCATCATATTTCCCATGGGCATGTATTCGACCCGTATCGGAGCCATTGAAGATCTTCCGGACGGCGCTCAAGTGGCTGTTCCCAACGATCCCACCAACAGCGGGCGAGCCCTTTTGCTTCTGGCCAGTCACGGGCTGATTTCCCTGCAGGATGACACCGGCTGGGAAGCCACTGTCTTTGACATCACCGACAATCCCCAGGATCTGCGGATCATCGAAATGGAAGCGGCCACGCTGCCCCGAGCGCTGGATGATGTAGCACTGGCTGCCGTAAACACTAACTACGCCATGGAAGCAGGCCTCAACCCGGTAGAAGATGCCATTATCCGCGAAACCGCCGAATCACCGTGGGTCAATATCTTGGCAGCCCGCAGCGGTGAACTTGAGCGGGAGGAGCTGCAGGCGCTGGTGCGGGCCTACCACAGCCAGGAGATCCTCGACTTCGTGCATGAGCGCTTTGAAGGTTCGCTGGTGCCCGGCTTCGAGCTCTGATTGCAGAAAAGAGCCGGGAAGAGACCTACACTAAGGTCCTTCCCGGCTTTTTGGTCCAATCTTACAGGTAGCGCTTCAGTTCCCAGCGGTGCACTTCCTGGTTGTACTCATCCCATTCGTTCTTTTTGGCGTTCAGGTACATGGTATGAATGTGTGCGCCCAGCCATTCCTTCATCAGGGCGCTGTTTTCCAGTTCGTGCAGTGCTTCGCCGAGATTGCGGGGAAAAGGCTGGATACCCTGGGCCTTTTTCGCTGCCGGATCGAGGTCATAGACGCTTTGATCAAAGGCCTCCGGTGGCTTGATTTCTTGCTTAATGCCGGCGATTCCCGCCGAAAGCACGGCTGCGAAGGCAAGGTAATGGTTCGCGGTTGGATCCGGATTGCGCAGCTCCACCCGGGTTGCATTGCCCTTGGAAGCCGGCACTCGAATCAGAGGCGACCGGTCACCGGCACCCCAGCAGATGTCCGCCGGTGCTTCAAAACCAGACGTAAGCCGTTTATATGAGTTGACCGATGCATTGGTGATGGCAGCGAATTCCCGGGCATAGCGGATCATGCCGCCAATGAAGTAATAGGCCAGTTCACTGAGGCCATTTTCATCGCCATCGTCTCGAAAGGCATTGTCCCCATTGCGGAACAGCGATTGGTTCAGATGCATACAGGTGCCATGGGCCCCTTTGACAGGCTTGGGCATAAAGGTTGCATGAAGGCCGTGATCCTTAGCGATGCGCTTCACCACATGCTTAAAGGTCGACACATTGTCGGCTGCGTCTAAGGCCGTTCCATAGCGAAAGTCAATTTCGTGCTGTCCCGGTGCCGCTTCGTGATGGGATGCCTCGATAAGGAATCCCATGTCTTCTAGGGTGAGGCACATATCGCGGCGGGCATCTTCTCCCTGGTCTATGGGGCCTAGATCGAAGTAACCGGCTTCGTCATGGGTTTCTAATTTGGGGTTCCCTGCTTCATCGGTCTGGAAAAGGAAAAATTCCACTTCCGGACCGACATAGTACTCATAGCCCATGCCGTGCAGTTCCGCCAATACTCTTTTCAGAACTTGGCGCGGGCAGCCTTCAAAGGGCTCGCCATTGGGCTTAAGTACGTCACAAATCATCCGAGCTGTGGCGCCTTCCTTTTTTGAGCGCCAGGGCAGTATGACGAATGTCGTAGGATCCGGGGCCAAGTACATGTCCGACTCTTCAACCCGGACAAACCCTTTAATGGATGAACCATCGAACATTATTTGGTTATCCAGGGCTTCATCCAGCTGGTGGGGTGTAATGGCTACATTCTTCGATTTGCCGAATACATCCGTAAACTGAAGGTTGATAAAACGTACATTGTCCCGGTCCACTAATCGTTTGACATCATCACTACTTAAGTCACTCACGGAATTAGTCACTCCTATTGTCATTGTTGTGGGTAAGGATATCACAATCCCTTCCATGGCGCAATTTCCGTTACTATGGCTGAGAAACCCACTAGAGGTCATACTAACCCTGGGCAATAACCAGCTTTGCAATAGGGACAATTACGGTGCATTCTGCTTTGATTGCTGTGGATTACAGGCAGCCCCAAAG
>PUOC01000287.1 GCA_003551965.1 Clostridiales bacterium
CAGAACCCCAATAACGAAGAAATCCCTTTCGAGAGTCACCCGTTCGCGTGATTCCTACGTACTTCTTCTTGGGACATCGGCTGCCCTTGACTTAGGGGCCCTTCGCAATAGCCTAGTCCAACGCCTTGCTTAAGTTAAGGGTTTACGAAGCAGCCGGCGCGTCCACCACGGCTGGGTATTGAGCGAGTCTTTGCTTCTCAGCTTGTTCTCGATAATACCGCTCTGGGGCCTTGTTTCGCAGACTTCCATGCCGTCTGCGCTCGTTATAGAAGGCCATGTATTCCGAAACCACTTTATGGACATGAGCAAAGCTCTCGAAGTCGTGCCGATCATAACACTCATCCGCTAGAATACTGTGGAATGCCTCAATATGAGCGTTCATAGTAGGCGTCTTTGGTGGTATGAGTTCATGGTCTATATGCAGTTGGTCACAGCGGGCGAGATCGTCTAACTTCTTGCGTTCCTTATCCACCCGTCGCATGACGGTCTTGTGCTTCTGCGTTTCCAGTTGCTGTGAATCACACACGGCGAACCGGCCAGGGATACCGCGGTATTCATCGATGAACTCCTGTACGTAATAGGGTGTTTCTGTTTGTTGCGCATTGGTGAATGCCGACCGCCGAAGAGCATCCGTCTGTTCCCACTGTCGACCTCAAAAACTACAAATCAGTCCAGCGACCTCTGTTTCGCGGCTGGCATACTTTCCATTTTTCGTCGATCTGTTGACATCCGGAAGGGACCGGAATGCCCGAAAGTCCGCCGGCAATGAAATCCTATCCAAGGGCTAATCCCGACTCAGGGCGCGGCACATGACTTGCAAGAACTCGAAAGTCTGGTCAATAGATCCAGGTCCCGGTACCATCCGGCCTTTCAGAGTTTGTCGTACTGCCCACCGAGAATAGGAATGCATTAGAGCTTAGTTTCCGCCATCGCAGTAGGTGGATGATCTGTGGACGGCATCGGTGTCGTACCTTTTGTAGTCTTGGATTGCATCAATGCTAAGTAGAACTTGTCTGCATATGCAGCGACACCCAGACCTTCCAACCCTCGGCATGTCCGGCAGGACTTTAACACATTGATAACGAACGGCATAAAGGAGTACAGCGGCGGTCCGAGCAGGGCCGTCTGTTGTTTCATGAATAACGAAGGAGCCATATCCATACATGAACCTTAACCACAGTGTTCGCCGCCGCAGACACTAAGAAAAAAACGTGAGCGGGGCGATTTTGAGAAACGATGGTTCTTGGAGAGTGTGGAGAATTGCTGTCGTCGTGCGGAACTCAGGTCAACCGGTGTGATCAGACAGGCTTGTTTTGGACTGAAGAAAAGAGAGTGGAACAGTGCCCTCATTTGGACAGCTGAAATGACTTAACTCCGTGATAAATGAACCCAGGAAGCGATGGAGCTCACCATGGCTTGCTGCTGAACATATTGGCTTCCTTTTGCTCGCTCTGCCGGGTATTTCAAGCCGTCCGGACATGCTAACAGGGGAATCGGTTTTCGATCGTTTGGAGGGACACGGCCTAGTCCTCTGGATCATAACTGGATTGGCCTGAACCTCTTGTCCCTCGAATGGCGCCGCTGGTAGAACACTGATGGTGAAGCGGGCATCGAACGGCGGCCATGGGCTAAAGAGCCGATGGAGTTTTATCGAGAGTTCCGTCCATGGTCGATTCATGAGCAAGGGGAATGGCAGGAGATTGCGTAGCGGCTCTGATGTCTGCAGACCGAAAACCTAGTCAGTATTGGCACTGTCGTTAATCCGATTGCACCATGCATTAACTCCCGAAGGTTGGAGAATATGGGCAGGACAGCCGACGAAGCCTTGCATTATGCCACGGTTTGGGATGCTTTAAGCCAATGGCGTTTCCAAGCAGAACAACGCGAACCATCCAGAGGGGCCCTCCGCTTCATCAGGAGCTTCCGGAATCCTGTCCAGCAGGGAGTCCGCTGGCAGTAACATATTGATCTTAGTGGGAGGTTTTTTTGTGACGAAAGAAAGACCAAATGTTGTTGTCCTGTTCACCGATGACCAGCGGTTTGATACCATTGCTTCTCTCAGCAGTACGCCAGTACATACACCACACATGGACCGGCTTGTACGAGAAGGTACAGCGTTCACCCATGCCTGCATCCCTGGAGGGACCAGTGGTGCCGTATGTATGCCCAGCCGGGCCATGCTTCACACGGGCCGTTCGCTTTTCCACATTCAAGGGGCGGGACAAACCATACCCTCAGAACACACGATGATGGGCGAAGCTTTCCAGAAAGCCGGTTACTGCACCTTTGGCAGCGGAAAATGGCACAATGGCCGCTCATCGTTTGCCCGAAGTTTTGCGGATGGTGATGAGATATTCTTTGGGGGCATGGCGGACCATTGGAATGTTCCCATGTACCATTTCGATCCGACGGGGCAGTACGATGAGACTCGGCTGGAAATCCTTAGTCCGACGACGACGAATGAAACGCGAGCCCGGGATTGCGATCACATACACGTGGGTGGCCACTCCAGTGAAATCATTGCCTCAGCTGGCGTGCGCTGTATCCAAGAACGATTGCAGTCGAAACCCTTTTTCCTCTATCTGTCATTTCTAGCGCCGCACGATCCCCGCTCCATGCCCCAGGAATACCGTGACCTTTACGATCCAGACGAGGTTGAACTGCCCCCTAATTTCCTGCCTGTGCATCCATTTGATAATGGTGAGCTTAAGGTACGGGACGAGGCACTAGCCGGTTTTCCCCGCACAGAGTCCGAGACTCGGCGGCACATCGCCGAGTACTATGGCATGATTACGCATTTGGATGCGCAGATTGGACGCGTACTTGAGGCATTAGACGAAGCGGGGGAAACCGACAACACCATCATCATCTTAGCAGGGGACAATGGCCTGGCCGTGGGTCAGCATGGGCTCTTTGGAAAGCAGAGCTGTTACGAACACAGTATTCGGGTGCCCTTGGTGTTCCGAGGCCCTGGGGTACCGGCTGGTGTGAAAAGTGAAGCCAATGTTTACCTCTACGATATCTTCCCGACACTATGCGAGTTGACGCAGACTCCGGTGCCGGATACGGTGGAAGGCCAGAGCCTAGTAGGCGCCATGGCTAACCCTGGAGATATCGTGCGTGACGCCATGTACTATGCTTATACAGAAAAACACCGCTCGGTCAAATCTGGTGGCTGGAAGCTCATAGAATACGTTGTGGAAGGGAAACATACTCGCACACAGCTTTTTGACCTGGACAGCGATCCGTGGGAGATGGCTAACCTGGCGCCAGCTCCGGCACATGCGGGGACTCTGACGACTATGCGGCAGAAGCTGCGGGAGTTGGCGGACAGTTACGATGACGAACAGTCACCATGGGGAACCCATTTTTGGCAGGCGATGCGGTCGTAACGTTATGTTCAAGGTTGTCATCTCACGACAGTACTGTCCACTTCAAGACTAAATACAGCTAAGAAACCAGGTTGTTTCGGGTTTTGATCCAACAATTTTCATGATTGAGTAGTCGTCGGTTTTTAAATGGGCCGGAGAAGGAAGGGGGTTGGGGTCGAGATCGCTGAATTAGCGGGCGGAGAGTTCACAGTGGTTGTAAGAGGAAGAGGGTGATGTTTATTGCGCCAAGACATCTTGTTTGGAACGAACAATCCGGGAAGATTCCGGGATATTGAAGTCATTGCCAAGACGTTGCCGATATACCTGCGGTCAACGCTATTCCCAGCTAACTCAAGATATGGGCGGACACGCAACGGCACGTTGGATTACGGCTGTTGTCGGTGTTCTCCCGGATGGACGCAACCACGCCGTCACTATCAGCAACCCAATACAGTTTACAGCCGCAGCGTGGGCCGAGCGCACTCCAGGCAATCCGTTAAACTCAATGCAGATTGATCTCCGAACAGGGCGGTATTATGCGCAAGAACAGCCGCAGGGGGTTGGTTGTACAGTCAATGCATTTCAAGCCCAGGTGTATGGCTTTTTTCTTCATTTTCTTCGTATGCTCGAATAGCAACAGGAAGACGGTCAGTCTTCGGTTTCTTTTGTCTAGAGCACCCATCGCCAAGATGTCATCACCGACAAGGAAACTAAGGGCACGTACCGCTTTAGGCCCAAAGACGATAGCGCCATCGGCAGCGCAACGATCTACCTGCCAAAAACCTTCATGGTTGAGAATGGCATTGACCCAGAGAAGGGGTTTGAGATGGTGATGGTGGCGAAAAAGTGACGAGCGAAATGGGGGACGGCATTTGGATCATGAATCGTATGTTGAGTTGGCTATGGAACGCTCGGCAGACATCGTTCGGTTATACCTGCAATTTGCAGAGAAACAGCCAGTTATGCTATACGATGTGCAGGATGGAAAGATATACGCTTATCCGTACGTTGATTTCAAGGCAGAGTTGTCGGCGGGCTCTCAAGATATACTAAAGGATCAGTATGAGGAAGCGGTTCGAGAAGAGAAAATAGTGGTGTTCGTTAGAGACAACGAGAAGCAGAAGCTGATTTCCTTCTGTTTAGCTTAGATTTCCCGGTATGCGAATACGAACGAAGGAACAAAGGTCAAATAATGAAGCGTGACGCCGTTAAAGCCAACCATTGGTTCGTGTCGGTAGATGGGGCGGCGAGAATGGCTGACAGATGGGTTGAGCGTTCTAACTTTGACGTGTGCAAACCAAGCGATTCACGCCATTGGCAACGCAACGACCTACCTGCCAAAGACCTTCCTGACCGAGAACGACATTGACCCAGAGAAGGGATTCGAGATGGTGATTGTGGCGAAGGAGTAGGCTTTCCACACAAAAAAGAACCCTCCCGTTTCTCAAATCGGCACGACTAGTAAACTCCTAGATTGCGTGGCAGGATTCACAGCCAATTAACTGCACGCAAAAAGGTCCAAGAAACCAGGGAGTGAGTCGTATGTAGGTTCCTGCTCGTTGCAGGGAGGTACCGCACTGCTCACAGCTGCCAGACCACTTCTCGATGGCA
>PUOC01000085.1 GCA_003551965.1 Clostridiales bacterium
ACAGGAGCATCAGAATGGCGATAAGAATCCATGTCCAATAGGGTCTAGCATAGCCAAGCAGCCGCTTCATAAGGCGCGCATCATACGCCTTTCCTAACTGTTCTTCTTCATGGAAATATTCCATGGCAGGACCACCTCCTTTTAGCTGACACTGTCGATTTCCTCTTCAAGCAGCTGTTTCTCATAGAGTTCGCGGTACAAGCCGGGTTCGGTGATCAGCCTATCGTGGGTACCCTGCTGTAGGACGCGGCCGTCATCAATAACCACGGTTTGATCAGCCTGCTTGAGGGTGGAAATGCGATGGGCAATCAGTATGGTGGTCCGATTTTCCATAATCGACTGCAGATTGCGCAGAATGGCTTCTTCTGTTTCGGTATCCACCGCAGAAAGACTATCGTCTAGAATCAAGATGGAAGGGTCCTTGACCAATGCCCTGGCAATGGAAAGCCGCTGTTTTTGGCCCCCAGACAAGGTTACGCCCCGCTCTCCGACGAGGGTATCGAATTTCTTGGGAAACGCAATGATATTGTCATACACTTGGGCGAGCTTGGCAGCATACTCGATCTCTTCCGGTGACTTGCCTGTATCGCCAAAATCGATGTTGTCACGGATGGTTGTGGAGAACAAAAAGTTATCTTGGGGAACATATCCAATATGCCGCCGCAGGGTTTCCAAGGGAAGTTTGCGCACATCTACCCCGTCGACAAACACGGTACCCCGGGGCGGGTTGTGCATACGCAGCAGTAGGTTGACTAAGGTTGTTTTCCCAGCACCTGTGCGCCCTAATATTCCAAGGGTACTGCCGGCGGGCACCGAAAACGACACATCCTCCAGAGCCGGTGTCTTCGATCCCGGATAGTGGAAGGTCAGGTTGGAGAACTCGATATCGCCTTGGATTTTTTCAACGGGAAGCGCGTCCTCCTCGTTGTAGACCTCAGGCCGCTCATCAAATAAGTCATTGAGTCGATCCATGGACGCCTTTCCCCGTTGGACAACGTTCATCACAAACCCGATGGCCATCATCGGCCAAGTCAGCATGGCCAGATAGCTGTTGAAGGCCACAAAGTCGCCAATGGTTATTCTGCCTTCGATAACGGAGATGCCGCCGTATCCCATGGCGATGATGAATGCCAAGGCCGACAGGAACTGCACCAAGGGCATAAAAAGACCCCAGGCGCGGACCAAATGCATGTTTTTGTCCACGTTTTCCTGGTTGACTTCGCGAAAGCGTTCGATCTCTGGTTCTTCTTGGGCAAAGCCTTTGACTACACGCATGCCAGATATGTTTTCCTGTGTCCGGTCCGACAAATTCGAGAAGGCTTCTTGAACAATACGAAACCGTTTGTGGATAATACGCCCGGCCATGGTAACAACTGCAACCATGAAAGGCAGTGGAAGCAGGGCAAAAACCGTCAGACGCCAATCAATGGTCCGCACCATCATGAAGATAATGATGCTTGACAAAAACAGGGCATCGGTGGTCATGACGATGCCCGGGCCTAAGGCCATGCGCAACGCTTGAACATCGTTTGTGGCGTGGGCCATCAGGTCTCCTGTCTTGTGGGTGTCAAAAAATCTGCTGGAAAGGGATTGCAGGTGTCGAAAGAGCATGTTCCGGATGGTGTATTCCAGTTTTCTGGCATTGCCCATCACAAAAATCCGCCACAAAAAACGGCACACAGCGATCAACACACTGATGCCGACAATCAGCGCCATGTAACGTATGAGATCCAAATACCCCACTTGGTATTCTGCGATGCCGTCCGTCAGCTGGCCCAAAAGCCGTGGTATGAAAAGCTGCAGGATGTTTGTGCCAACCAAAGCAAGGATGCCGAGAATGTAGTAAAGTTTGTTTTCCCGGATAAAGGGTTTCAGTCGAAAGAAACTGCCCAATGTTACTCAGTCCCCTCTCGCTACTCTGTACTATTATAAACCCTGGCATGGCGGTTGAAAAGGGATACAGAAAAACACTACGCCTGTCTAAATAAATCCAGCGCGAAAAGGTCCCATGGCCATACCCGCGGGCCATAGGACCTTTGCAGAAGGGCCTATCGTCGCACCGGTACTGGAGCACCTTCTTCTGACGAACGGTAGGCGGCCAACGCTGCCCGCAGTGCCTGCAATCCGTCGTAGCCAGTGATCATGGGGTCCTTGTCTTCTCTCACCACAGACAGGAAGTGCTCGACCAGCAAAGCATCCATGTTGTCGGCCCAACTGTGGTGGCTGACATGTTTTTCGCTGTCGTCATAGACTGTCAGGGCTTGTGCAAAGGCATCGATCTGCATGGTTCCCTTTGTGCCAATGATCTCCAGAAGGACATCGCCCCAGGCGGGGAAAGTCCGAGGGCGCGACCAGCTCGGGTCCTGTGTGGCAAACATGCCGCCTTCAAACTCCATGGAAAGCATGCCGCAGTCGTCTATATCGACATCATAGAGCATGGTATCGACCTCGGCGTACATAGTCTTGATTTCTCTGCCAAAGAACCAGCGGATCAGATCAACCACGTGGACCGTATGATCCATAACAGCGCCTCCGCCGGACAAGGATCTATCAGTGAACCAGCCTCCCGGCATCTGGCCGTGGTTGGTTCCTTTTATGCAGAGGATTTCACCGAGAATGCCTTGGTCCAGAAGCTGTTTGGCCTGCTGGACCGGTGTTGCAAACCGGCAGGGGAAAGCAATTTCCAACTTAACCCCTGCGGTGTCACAGGCATGGATCATTTCGAGAGCATCCTCTTCGGTGGTGGCGATCGGTTTTTCGCACAAAACATGGCATCCGACTTCGGCAGCCGCCAATGTGTACTGCTTATGCAGGCTGTTTTCGCTGCAGATGATGACTGCATCACAGCGTTCAAGAAGCGGTTCCAACTCGGCATGGTACTCCGTCTGGAATTGTTCAGCTGCTTGCTGCCCTCGTTCACTGTCGGGGTCATAAATGCCGGTTAGAGTCGCGCTGGACATGGATTGCAGGACTGCGGCGTAGCTGAATGCATGCATGTGGGCCATACTGACAAATCCGATACGAACCATTATGTCACCTCCTGTGCCAGGTGTATAACACTGTTGGCCGCTACAGATGCCAACGCTGCTTCACCGGCTTGCATGGTCTGCAGGGCATCCCGGCCGGTACAGCGGGGTTTGCCGTTAGCCGCGAAGCATCTTACTACATCCTGCAGCTGGCGTTCGTAGGCGTTTTGGACCAGCAGATCGCTGGCAGGGCCGTGGGTGACCAATGGGTTTTGGACCCCATCGAGCTCGAGGCCCTTCACTTCGCGGCTGTCATGGCTGATCATGCCGCTGCGGGTACTGATCTCAAACGCTGTATAGTCTGCATTGGAGGTATTGGACCATCCAGCCTCCATGTGAGCTATCACACCATTCTTCATGCGCACGGTTGCCAGGGCGTGTTCCATACCCTGCAGACCCCGTCCGCGGGTGGTTTTGACCAAGATCCGCTTTGGCTGGCCGAAACACCAGATAAGAAAATCCAAATCATGAAGCATGGAGTCGAGAATAACTCCTCCGCTGAGACGGGCATCCTGGTACCAGCGCTGCCAACCAATGGGTGTCCTGCGGCTGCGGCTAGTGCGCACCACGGCCGGCGACCCCAAATGACCCTGTTCGAGTTGGCTCTTAGCCGCTTCATACTCCGGAGCATAGCGAAACACATGCCCGACCGCCAGCTGCCGTTTTCCCTTCTCAGCCAGATCGACCAGTGCTTTCGCGGTTTCGGCATCCAACGTTAACGGTGCTTCACAAAGTACGTGTTTTCCCGCTTCCAAGCCCTCTCGGACGAGTTTGGCATGGAGCGATGTGGGTGCGCAAATATGCAGCATATCCACATCCGTAGAAGACAATAGCTTTTCCAGAGAAGGATAGGCGTCTGCTCCAAGATAGGCCGCCAAGTCCTGTGCTGCTTTTTCGTCGGGGTCAGCTGCGGCGGCTACAGGCAACTGCAAACTATGATATGCCTTAGCTTGTGCCCATGCAGCCGAACCGCATCCAATCAAACCAATTTGCACCGTGGCTCACCTGCCTTTAGTAATTGTTTACCTTAACATGATCGCGCAGCGGGATTCCAGCCAGGGACTCTAGCAGCAGAAAAAGCGGGTCAATTTGGCTTTGCAGTTTCTGCCGTTGCGTCTCTGTCGCGCAGAGTTCCGCTGTGGGTGCGAGCCCACATTCCATATTGCCCATAGGTCGATGTGCGCCATATGAAGCAAACACCGCCAGCAGGGAATCTACATGATCGGGGTCCCAGTGGTCGTGCTGTCAGCCTCAGGCAGCCTTCATGAATCAACTCCTTTATACGTGATCTGACGTCCCCGGAAAGGGCTGCTCACTTGGGCCCGCTGGAAACATAATCCATACTATACTTCTCGCTCGGGGCACTGTTCCCTGCCTATACCAGGAGGCTAACCCAAGGGACGGATTATCCACTCCATGGCGGCGGCCGCCGCCAAGAAAGGCCCAAAGGGAATGGGCGTCTTTCGGCCCTGTTTTGTCTTCAGAAGATATGCCCCGCCAATGATACTGCCCAGCAGCGATGCTGCAAATAAGGTCACCAATACACCCATGGGGCCAACGTAGGCACCTATCATGGCCATCATTTTTACGTCTCCCATACCCATGCCGCCTCTGCTTAGGACGGCAATAATCATAAGTAAAAACAGGGCCAGCAGAAGGCCTGACAGAGCGTCCCGAAGGGGTATGGACCATCCGGCGGCGGATAGGATCAGCCCCGCAGCCGTTCCCGGCAGGACGAAGGCATTGGGTATGCGGCGGGTCTGCAGATCGGTAACGAAGCACAGAAGAAGTATGGATAGGAAAACCGCCCCCACCACTCCCGATGCTACATTGGACTCCAGGGCAATAACGCCGGCAAATATGGCCGCAGCCGTGAGCTCCACCAGCGGATATTGTGCCGACACGGGTTCGCCGCACTGCCGGCACCGGCCTCGCAGCAG
>PUOC01000169.1 GCA_003551965.1 Clostridiales bacterium
ATTTTCGGTACAAGCTTGCCGAACTTCGGGCCCAGCTTGGGAAAATTGGCCTTGACCTGGTACTCATAGAAATCTTCAGTGCCGCTGACGAACTGCAGTGCTTTGACATTTAGTTCTTCTTTGACCACATTGTGATAGTCCTCAGGCAACGTCTGCGGTGCTTTCACATACATCCTTCGCAGCGGCTGCCGCACTTTGATGTTTGCTTGACTGCGGCAGGCTCGTCCGGCGGCCACAATGTCCAGCAGGACATCCATATCCTGCTCTAGCTTCGTGTCCACATGGGCCGCTGCCGGTTCCGGGTACAGACAGAGGTGAATGCTCTCTTCGGCGCTGTCGGAAACGGTTCGCACCAGGTTTTGGTACATCTCTTCGGCCAAGAACGGGACGAAGGGCGCCAAGACCTTGGCAACCGTGGTCAAAACCGTATAGAGCGTGCTGTAGGCATTGACTTTGTCTGGTTCCATGCCTTTTTCCCAAAAGCGTTCACGGCTGCGGCGGACGTACCAGTTGCTCAGCTGATCAACAAACTTCGCTGCCGCGCGCGCCGCCTCGGTAATCCGGTAATTGCCCAGATGGCCGTCGACGGTGGAAACCAAGGTGGATAACCGCGAAAGAATCCAGCGGTCCAAAATGGGAAGCTCTCCATAGGGTGATCCCTGGTGCTCCTGGGGATGGAAGCGATCAATGTTGGCATAGAGGACAAAGAACGCATAAACGTTCCACAGCGTGCCCATGAACTTCCGCTGCCCTTCGGCCACCAGATCATCCGAGAAGCGGCTCGGCAGCCACGGGGCAGACGCCGAATAGAAATACCAGCGGACTGCATCGGCACCTTGGCGTTCGAGGACGCGGAAGGGATCAACGACGTTGCCCTTGTGCTTGCTCATTTTCTGGCCATGTTTGTCCTGGACATGGCCGAGAACAATGCAGCTGCGATAGGCGGGCTCATCAAAGAGCAGGGTAGAGATGGCCAAGAGTGTATAGAACCATCCTCGCGTTTGGTCCACGGCTTCGCTGATGAAGTCTGCCGGAAAATTGTCATCGAAGATCGCTTCGTTCTCAAATGGGTAATGCCACTGGGCAAAGGGCATAGACCCGGAATCGAACCAGCAGTCGATTACCTCCGGAATCCGCTTCATGGACTCACTGCACTCAGGACAGGTCAAGCGCACTTGATCAATATACGGTTTGTGCAGTTCAATGTCCCCAGGTACGTCTGTGCCCATCTGATGCAGTTCCGCCACGCTCCCAACCATGTGGCGGTATCCGCAGCCGCACTCCCAGATCGGCAGTGGCGTTCCCCAGTAGCGCTCCCGGCTCAAGCTCCAATCGACGACGTTTTCCAGGAACTTCCCGAATCGGCCTTCGCGGATGTTGTCCGGCAGCCACTGGATCTGGTTGTTGTTTTTCAGGAGGCGGTCCCGTACCTCGGTCATGCGGATAAACCAAGTATTGCGTGCATAATAGAGAAGCGGCGTGTCGCAGCGCCAGCAGAACGGATAGGAGTGCTCATAGTCCTCCACCTTAAGCATCAGCCCGCGTTCTTTGAGGTTCTCCACAATGGCCGGGTCCGCGTCCTTGACAAACTGTCCCGCCCAAGGCGTTACGTCTTCCACAAAAAGGCCTTGGTCATCGACCAGCTGCACAAAGGGAAGATCATTGTCCTGGCCGACCCTGGCATCGTCTTCGCCAAAGGCCGGTGCCGTGTGGACAATGCCCGACCCATCGGTCAGCGTAACAAATTCGTCCGCTACGACGATATAGGCGTTCTTCTCAGGTTCGGCAAAGTCAAAGAGCGGTTCATATTCCGTTCCGACCAGCTCTTGCCCCTGCCAGCGCTCTAGCACTTCGGCGTCCGCTCCCAGCACGGACTCCACCAAAGCTTCGGCCATGATCAGCTCTTCGCCGTGATACTTCACTTTAGCATAAGTTTCACGGGGGTGAACGGTCAAGGCCACATTGGAAGGAAGCGTCCACGGAGTAGTTGTCCAGATCAGGAAATAGGTGTTTTCTGTCCCTTTGACTCTGCATTTGACAAAGATCGAAGGATCGGTGATCTCCTGATAGCCTTGGGCCACTTCGTGACTGGACAATCCCGTGCCGCAGCGTGTGCAGTAAGGGATAATCTTGTGGCCCTTGTAGATCAAATCCTGTTCCCAGATCTTCTTCAAAGCCCACCACACCGACTCGATATAGTCGTTGTGGTAGGTCACATAGGGGTTCTCCATATCGGCCCAGAAACCGACCCGCTCACTGATAGTTTTCCATTCTTGCTCATAGCGCCAGACGCTTTCCTTGCATTTTTCAATGAAGGGCTCGACGCCGTAGGCTTCGATTTCGCTTTTGCCGTCGATACCCAGTTCCTTTTCCACTTCCAATTCCACCGGCAGACCATGGGTATCCCAGCCGGCCTTACGCAGTACTTGGTACCCTTTCATCGTCCGATAGCGGGGTATGATATCTTTGATGGCGCGGGTAAGGATATGCCCGATATGCGGTTTGCCATTGGCCGTAGGCGGGCCGTCGTAGAAAGTGAACGGCTCTGCTCCATCCCGGCTATCGATACTTCTTTGGAAAATGCGCTCCTGCTCCCAGAACTGGAGGATTTCCTGTTCCATCTGGGAATAATTGGTCTTCGACGACACTTCCCGGTACATCGCTACCACCCCTATCTCCTTTTTTGCATTCGCCGCCCTTTAGCTGCCCTGGCAAACAAAAAAACCCTTCATCCCAACAGGACGAAAGGGCCTTTCGCGGTACCACCTGATTTGCACGCAGCCGCGTGCCATCTCTGAGCATACGAAACATCCATATGCCATCCTGGTAACGGAGGATGCCGTCAGAGCCTACTCAAAGTTCAGTCTGCCGCTCCAGGGGGATCTTCACTGCAGTTCATCGGATTGGGCTTCCACCATCCCCAACTCGCTGGGCCTAGAATTGCAGCTACTTTCCCTGTCATAGCGTTGTCTGCTACTGTATGCAGTTGCACCATGGAATCAGCCCATGGAATTGATTTAAGTGTAAAGAAATCTGCGGCATTTGTCAATAGGGGCTCGCAGCTGGAATGCCTTTGCAGGCAGCTCCCAGTCACGGACGCTCCGCTCCGGCTGGCTGCCTAGGCAGAATGCAGATCTCAGCTGGACTGGGATAGACTGAGGCTGACTTCGGCAGCATAGGCCGACGATGAAACCGTATCTCCCATCCCCACTGTGCTCACGGGCTTCGCCACCACATGGGCCGGGACCACGATGCAGTAGTGATCGTCGCCCTCAAAAATACCGTCCCGGACAAAGTCGGGTCTTATATCCAATCCCTTTGCCCTTGCCTCGGCGGCGAAATCCTGAAGCTGCCCCAAACCGATTTCACTGACCGGCTCGGCAGCCATATCCGCCACATCGGCCAAGGGCACAGCACCGCCCTGTTTGGCCTTGACGGCATTGACGGCGGAGGCAAAAAGACATGCCTGGCGTACGTTCTCAGGCCCCGTGAAATAAGGCTTCCGCACCAGCATGATATAATAGCCGAGATTGTGAAGGTGGATGCGTGCCACGTCAAGCTTCCGTGAAAGCGGAACTAGGCCTTGGTAGATGGTAAACGCCCGTTCATCGGCGATGATCGCCCGCGCTTCGTCCTCCAGTCCAAATTCCTCCAAGACCTTTGTGATCTCGTTTTCGTTGATGCCGAAACTGTCAAACAGCGGCACAATGTTTTCCAGAACCTTACGTTCGTCATCCACGGTCCGCATGGGCACATATTCCATGTGCAGCTGCAGATCTTCATTGCTCTGTCTCAGAAGACCCAGCTGGCGCCGGCTTAGTTCGATGAAGCTTTCCAGATCTTCTGCCCTGCCCGTCACCTTGCCGTGATGGTAGCCGGCCATAAACCCAACGTCCACGGTACTGCCGACCTCCGGCAGATACGGCTCAAAGTCTTCAGAAAAGGCCATGGCTGCCTTAGGATTGCGGGTCCCCAAGATAATTCGATTGGCTCTCGGCGTAGTTATCTCTCCCCGGGGAAAACGAAACGTCTCATCGGCCGCGTATTCGAAGATGAAATTAACCTTCGTCCAGGAATCGTTGACGCCCTCACGAATCGGCACCCACTGCAGAGAACCGCCGTCAATGCTGGGAAACTGCACCGCCGGGTGATACAGGGCCGCCTGTTTCTCCGAAAGCACCGGATTGTAGACATAAGCCGGGGCCTTCAACGCAGCCATCTGGTTGGCAATAATGCCCGCCTGGCCGCCCATGGCTTCTTCCGCCTGCGGAAAGACATCCTGGATCCAAGAACTCAAGCCGATATCGACCACGTCGTAGTAGGATTTTCCTTGGGCGAGACAGTCCTGCAGAAGGGCACAGAACTGCTCCGGTGATGTAATGGGTGACTCGGGACTGCCCGGCGCTGTGTCCAGCAATTCCGGCGCAGTTTTCGCCACCGCCGCTATGTCCTCCGGCCGCACCCGTACGATTACGTCCACATTAGCGTTGAATGCCGCGAATGCCCGGGCTTGGAGTTTTGTCTCATTGACGGCTTGTTCTAGATACGTCTGCCACGACATGGAAACATCCCCTCTTCTATGCGTTTTCTTCATTCCTAAGATACGCCTCCACTTCGCCGCGTGTGGGCATGGACGGTTGCGCACCGGGCCTCGTTACAGCAATGGCAGCCGCAGCATTGGCCAATTTGGCAGCGGCCAAAAGGGCCCTGCCTTCCCCTAAGGCCACCGCCAGCCCCCCAGAGAAGGCATCTCCCGCAGCCACCGTGTCTACCGGTTTCACCCGATGGGCGTGAATGTGGAATTCTCCCCGCTGACTGCAGCCGTATACCCCGCCGCTTCCTAAGGTGATAATCACCTGCCCCACACCGCGATTCAAAAGCTCTTTGGCCGCTTTGCGGGCACTGGCCTTGTCATGGACATCGATGCCGGTAAGCAGTTTCGCTTCGCTCTCGTTGGGCGTGATCACACTGATGCAGTGAAAAAGACTGCTGTCTAGCATCTGGGCCGGTGCGGGGTTCAATATGACTCGCTTGCCCATCTGCGCTGCTTTTTTAACGGCATGGGCAACGGTATCCAGGGGAATTTCCAGCTGCAGGACCACCACATCGGCCCGCTTCATGGCCCGCTCAGCCACGTCAATGTCCTGGCGGGATATGGCTCCGTTGGCGCCTGGTACGACAATAATGCGGTTCTTGCCATACTCCTCCAATATGATCGACGCCACGCCCGACGGCTGGTGGTGGTCCTGGGTAATGTAACGCACATCAATACCTTCATCTTTCAGGCTCTGCAGCTGTTCATTGCCGAACACATCGGCCCCCAAACGCCCCAGCATGGTCACAGAGCCCCCCAGCCGAGCCCCCGAAACAGCTTGATTGGCTCCCTTTCCTCCAAAGAACCGTTGAAAGCGCGAGCCCATAATGGTTTCCCCTTCATCGGGGGTGCGCGGTGCCGTCACCACCAGATCCATGTTGAGACTGCCAATCACGAGAATATGACTCGGTTTCACGAATTCAAGCCTCCCTATGGACGCTTCTCCGGTTCGCTGCCTGCCATGGAAGCAAGCGGAGAAATCTGCCCCTGACTTCATTTGACAGCCGTCGCCATTGTCACGCCACGGGCCCGGGCTGGCACCGGTATCTTAACGGAGCGGAAAGACGAAACAGCGTCAATATCTGTCTAAAGGTTTCTTGATAGGAACTGAAATCCCTCTCTCTTGGAATCTGCGCCAGCGATTTTTCGGCCGCACGCTGTTGTCAACGCAATTCGAAAGTGTTATACTAATGATTGCATAGATAAAGGAGGTGCCTCGCTTGGAAGAAAGAGTCAAGGAAGTTCTCGACAAAGTTCGCCCGGCCCTCCAGGCTGACGGTGGCGATGTAGAACTGATCAGTGTAGATGACGATAACGTGGTAACGGTGCGGCTGACAGGCGCATGTGCCGGCTGCCCCATGTCTCAAATGACCTTAAAGGGCGGTATCGAGCGGATTTTGAAACAGGAAATTCCTGAAGTTGCTTCGGTGGAAGCTGCACAATAGCCACCCGCGAGCATGGGGAGCAGGCATATGCCTGCTCCCCTTTTTTATCCGTGAGAGGAGAATTGGTGTGCATCCTGCGGCAGACATTATGGCCGAAGTTGACATTCCTCTCTGGGCCGTTATAAGGCCTCGAGTTTTGGAACATCTGCCCGCTATCTACCGACGGCGGGAGCAAGACAACACCTATCCTGCATTGGCCCACACGCCCTCTAGTCAGCGGTGGAACCCAGCGCAGCACCTGTCGGGCGTACAGAGTATATTGGTGGCGGCTCTTCCCTACAATCCCACTGGCTGGATAGACAACGGCCGCACGCCGCTCTCCGGTACCGTCTCCCGCTATGCCTGGGGACGCGACTACCACAGTGTCCTGGAAGAAAAACTGCAGCAGGCCGCGGATCTTCTCCAGAGCAAAGTGGGGGTTGGCCGCTGGTTTGCAGCCGTTGACAAAACACCGCTTCCCGATCGCGAGCTGGCGGTAGAGGCAAGGCTGGG
The DNA here is from genome assembly GCA_003551965.1 of Clostridiales bacterium. Classification (GTDB taxonomy): domain Bacteria; phylum Bacillota; class Limnochordia; order Darwinibacteriales; family B1SED10-159; genus B1SED10-159. The sequence continues at coordinate 6,532 of PUOC01000169.1, forward strand.
CTGCTTTGGCTGGAACAGCTGCGTATATTGCCCGCCCTTTGGCTCAAGGGTGGTCCTAGGCTCTCTGTCCATCGATAAGAAACTGCCCGTCCATACTCCACCGCAGAAGCCGTCGGCAGACTGCGGGCTATCCTGCAATGCCTGTATGCAATCCTGCCCTACCGGGGCCATCCGGGAACCGTACTACATCAACCCCTATATCTGCCTTGCCTATCTAACCCAGGCCAGCGGCGTTTTCCCAAGATTGTACCGACCGCTTTTGGGGCAGCGCATCTGGGGCTGCGACACCTGCCAAGACGTCTGTCCCATGAATCAGCGGGCAGAGCCGGCGCAGAAAGAGTACTTCGCTCCACTGCAGTATAGGTCGCTGCCGCTGCCTGAGGTACTGCAGTGGTCCCATGCCGACTTTCGGGCGAAGCTCGGCAAAACGGCCCTTGGCTGGCGGGGAAAGAATATTCTGCAGCGCAATGCCGCATTGGCCCTGGGAAACAGCGGCAGTTCCGAGGCCCTTCCCCCCCTGCAGGACACCGTAGAACGGCACGGAAGTGCCGTGGTCCGGGCCAGCGCCCTCTGGGCCATGGGCCGCCTGCAGCCGGCCTCAGCCCGCCGCAGGGCTCTACAGCTGTGCGGCAGTGACATCGACCCGATTATCCGTCAGGAGGCACAGTACTGGCTGTAGCCTTTCGGATCTTTGCTTACTTTTTCGGTTATATTGGACCAGGCGGTTGATCCCCTGCCCTTTATGCTTTATACTGATACCACGGATGTTTGAGAATGATTCACATTTTCGTTTCTTTGTGGTGACGTATTTCAAGGAGGAGGCAGATTCATGAAAATCCAACCACTGGTGGTGCTTTTGGTATTTTTTGTTGCGGCAGGAGCGGTCGCTGAAGCGTCCCAACTAGTCATTTACTCCGGGCGCAATGAACGGTTTGTCATGCCTCTAATTGAGGCTTTCCAGGAAGAGACGGGGATACGCGTCCAGCTTCTCTCCGGTGATGCGGCCCAGTATGTACATCGTCTGCAGGCCGAACGGAACAATCCCCGAGCCGATGTGTTCATCTCCAACGACGGCGCCCTTCTGGAAGTGGCCCGCAGCATGGACTTGCTGATGGCTAACGACAGTGAGGCACTAGAGGCCATACCTGAACAGTACCGAGCTCCAGACGGAGCATGGGTGGGCTTAGCGGCACGGACACGGGTACTCATGTACAACAAAGATATGACCACCGAAGAGGAGATGCCCGCGTCGGTATGGGATCTGGCCGATCCGCAGTGGCACGGACAGTTTCTGATTACCAGACCTGGAAATGCCAGTATGGTGAGCCACATTTCAGCGCTGCGGGTTGTCCATGGGGACGAAACAACGAAAAATTTTCTGCGCGGGCTGATGGACAATGAGCCGACCATAGTGCGCGGCCACACGGATATCCGGCGGGCCGTAGGCGCCGGCGAGTATGCCTTTGGGCTGGTCAACAACTACTACTACCATCTGCAGTTGGAGGAACCCCGTGACAATCATGTGGGGGCTGTGTATCCGGACCAGGGTGAAGGTGAGATGGGCGCCTTTGTCAATGTATCGGGAGTAGGCCTGGTAAACGGCGCGCCTAATGCAGCCAACGCCCTGCAGTTCATTGATTACCTCCTGCAGCCTGAGCCGATGTACCTGTACTCTTACAACAGCCGGGAAACACCCCTTGTCCCTGACATCGAAGCGGTCAGCGATGCCAAGCGCATTGACGAGTACCGCGCCGCCGAGCTGCCGCTTGGCCAGTTAGGCCCCATGTACAACACGACACTCGATCTCATGGAAGCGGCAGGGTTTGGTGAATAAGGAACGAATAGGAGCGCTGTCTGTGTCCAATTCCAAACATCCCGTTATGGGAAAAGTACGGCAGGCTTGGATGCGGCATTGGCAGGGAAGGCCGCCCAGCGCCGGTCTTTTGACTGCGGCTTTTTTCGGTGCTGCTATCATGATCATTCCTGTGGTCTATGTTGTGTCCTTGGCTGCAGAGGCCGGGCCCGGGGCCTGGTCTCGTCTTTTCACCACCCGCGTTCCTACACTGTGGTGGAACACCTTCGCTTTGACGATTTCGGTGACCGCGGCCTCCGTCACCATCGGCGGTTTGCTGGCTTTTTTGACGTTGCGCACCGATCTTCCGGGACGGGGTCTGTTCCGCTGGCTGCTGGCCGTACCGCTGGCAGTTCCTCCGTATATCGGGGCTTTGGCCTATATATTGGTCTTTGGACCCCGGGGGCTGTGGTTTCAATGGCTGGGGTCGGCTCCAGTGGATATCTACGGGTTTGTGGGAGCTTTCTGGGTTCTGACTCTGTTCACCTATCCCTATACCTATCTCATCACTTCCGCGGCCCTGCGCCGTCTCAACCAGAACTTCGAAGAAGCCGGCTTAAGCTGCGGCGTTCCCTATTGGAAGGTACTGCTCACCGTGACCCTGAAACTCCTGCGCCCCTCCCTAGGGGCCGGCGCGGTGTTGACGGCCCTTTACGTGCTCTCGGACTTCGGTGCCATTGCTATGCTCCGCTACAATACCTTTACCCGCGCCATCTATTATCAGATGACAGGAAGATTTGACCAATCGGCGGCCGCGGTACTGAGCCTGCTGTTGATGGTTGTCACCGTCCTCGTTCTTACCGTGGAACGGTTTACCCGCGCCCAGCAAGCCTTTCGTCAGGACAGCGGCACCTACCGCAAACCCCAGCTGATCAAACTAGGCCATCTGCGCTGGCCCAGCCTGGTCTTCTTGGGCCTGATATTATTTTCCGCTGTCTTGCTGCCCATCGCTGTCCTCCTATACTGGACAGTGCTCGGCTGGAACCAAGGTACCGTTGATGCTCGGTTCTGGCAGTTTGCCTGGAATAGTTTTTCGTCGGCTGCAGCCGCTGCACTGCTGTGCGTACTGCTGGCCCTGCCGCTGACATATCTGAAATCCCGCTATCCCAGCCGAAGCACGGCCGCGCTCCTGCGGATAGCCTATGGCGGGTATGCTCTGCCCGGCGTCATCGTCGCCCTGGGTATCATGATCGTCTACGACCGATTTTTACCGGTCTTCTATGGAAGTCTGAGCATGCTGATTCTGGCATTGACGGTGCGCTTTTTGCCGCAGAGCATGCAGTCGCAGGATGCCGCTTTGGAGCTGGTATCGCCCCGATTGGATGAAGCTGCCCGTTCCATGGGCCAAACCCCTTTAGGCGTCCTGTACCGCGTAATTTTTCCGGCCATTCTGCCCGGTGCGGCCGCCGGAGGAGCGCTGGCCTTCGTCAGTGCCCTCAAAGAATTGCCGGCCGCACTGCTTCTGCGGCCGGCCGGATTCGATACCCTTTCGGTCCGAATTTGGATGGAATCCGTGGAGGGGTTTTATGCCTATGCGGCCCCGGCGGCACTGCTGCTTATCGCAGTGTCCATGCTTCCCCTGCGCTTGATTCTCAACAGGTACTAAAGCCCGTTGGACGTCCGCGGCCGGGATGGAAGACCGGTTCCCAAACCTGTGGGCCTGCAGTATCAGATATAACCATAGGAGGTGGTACGGCGTGGCCATATCACTGCAGCATGTCACCAAAACCTATAGCTCTGCCAATGGCCCTGCTGTTGATGGTCTCTCGCTGGACATCCCCCAAGGGCATATTACGACACTGCTTGGTCCCAGCGGCTGCGGAAAGACAACGACCCTGCGTCTCATTGCCGGTTTTGAGCGGCCGGAGCAGGGAAGTATTGCCATCGCAGGCCGCACCATGGCGGACAACCAGCGGTGGGTCCCTCCGGAAAAACGGGGAATCGGCATGGTCTTCCAGGACTACGCCCTCTTCCCCCATCTAAACGTCGAACGCAATACCGGCTTCGGCCTCAAAGGTCCGGACTTAAAAAAGAAAGTACAGAGCACACTGGATCTGGTGGGCCTTGGAAACTATCTCAAGGCCATGCCCCATGAATTGTCAGGGGGACAGCAACAGCGGGTGGCATTGGCCCGTGCCCTCATTCGGGATCCTTTGGTCATTCTGTTCGATGAACCGTTCAGCAACCTGGATACGGACCTGCGGGAGCAGATGCGCCAGGAAGTGGTGGATATTCTGCAACGCGCCCATGCCACGGCCGTGTTCGTCACCCATGATCAAAGAGAAGCCTTGGCCATATCCGACCAGATCGTCGTAATGAAGGACGGGCGCATACAGCAGCAAGGCAGTCCCCGGGAAATCTACCAATATCCGGAAACTGCCTTTGTGGCAAGCTTTGTCGGCCAGTCCAATCTACTGCCCGGCACCATGGGTACAGACGGGTACGTCATGACCGCACTCGGGCCCATACCGTGCCATCACACCCATGGCCGTGAAACGGGTGAACCAGTGACTCTTTCCATTCGCCCCGACAGTTTTGAAATGGATCCCGATGGCGAACTAGAAGGCACCATCCTGCGAACGGTGTACACAGGAGAAGCCATTGACGCCCTTGTCACCCTAGGACAAGGCAGCACGGCCTGCAACATCTGGGTGCACATTCATCCGGAAGAACAGGTGCGCACGGGCACCGTTTTGCGTTTTACGGTTCTGCCGCACTTTGTCGCTGTCATTCGCGGCGATGCCTAAGTGACCTGGCGTGCGCTGTCCCGGACAGGCACCGAACTGGACGGCCGATTGCCGTGGATGGGAAATCCGCAGGTCACCGGGATTGATCTGGCTCCCCGTCAGCCCTTGATACACACCGGCCGGCGGTTTGGACAAAGGCGGCCTCCACCCTTTCCATATCCACATCGTCCAGCTGGCAATGGGTAACCAACCGCAGCAGATTAGGCCCGACGGCGTTGGACAGAACACCATGTTCCTGCAGGGATTGCACCCAGTCAGCGGCGGAGCCCTGCACCGTCAGATAGAGCATGTTCGTTTCCACCGGCTGGGCCAAAGCCACACCGCTGTGGGCCGTAAGCCGCTCGGCCAAGACCTGCGCCCGACTGTGATCCTCACGGAGACGTTCCGTCATGTTCCGCAGCGCCCAAAGGCCCGCGGCGGCAGCCACTCCTGCCTGCCGCATACCTCCTCCCAGCAGTTTGCGGTTCTTGCGGGCCCTGGCAACAAATGCGGCACTTCCCACCAGCACGGAACCCATGGGAGCTGCCAGCCCTTTGGATAGGCAAACCATAACGGAGTCAAAGGGAGCTGCCAATTCCTTGGCAGCGCTCCCGGACGCCACCGCGGCATTGAACAGCCGCGCGCCGTCTAAGTGCACCCTTAAGCCGGCTTCCCGTGCTGTTTCGGCTGTTTCAGCCACCGCATCCTGGGGCAGCACTCGCCCGCCTGCCCGGTTGTGTGTGTTTTCCATGCATAGGAGTTTCGGTCTCGGAAAGTGAATATTCGCAGGCCGCAGCGCCTCCTGCAGCTGGCCGGCGGAAATTAGGCCGCGATCCCCTGCAATCAGGTTAGGCACCAAACCGGCCACCCGGCAAAGGCCGCCCACTTCATAATAGTAGATGTGCGCTTCTTGGTCCAAAAGGACCTCATCACCGGGAGTAGTGTGGCTCATGAGTGCAGCCAGGTTTCCCATGGTACCGCTGGCGGTGAATAAACCGGCTTCTTTGCCGAGGACGTCAGCGGCTTCTGCCTCCAGTTCGTTTACCGTAGGGTCTTCTCCGTAGACGTCATCGCCCAGTTCCGCTTCGGCCATGGCAAGCCGCATTTCGGGAGTGGGCAGTGTGATGGTGTCGCTGCGCAGATCGATGGTTTTCAAGCTGAAGCCTCCGTTCTTGTCTTGGATATTCAGATTTTCCCGTCACAGCAGCCATCCCCTGCCGGACCTGTTTCGCAGGCGTGTTCCCGCTGCCGATGCTCCGCGGATCAGCCTCCTGTGTCTCTGAAACAGTTGGATGCAGCAAGCCTGCTTGCTGTGCCCCGGTGCAAAAAAACGCTCGGTACGGCTGATTTCGGGAGGGCTCTCCTGGCACATCGGCGCAGGAAGTCCGCCGCAGAAAACCGAAGTATGCATGGGACAGCACAAGGTTTCGGGAGGAACATATGATGCAGCAGCGTTGGAACACTCCTGCTGCTTCCTGGCTGCGTTGGTTGGGCGCCGCGCTGCTGATGGGAGCCGCCGGAGGTCTGTCCGCCATACTTCTGCAGAAGGGTATCGGTCTTATCCAAGCTTGCACAAGTCAAATGCCCCTGTGGCTGGCACCTGTTATGGGCAGCATTCTCGCCTCGTTCATCTTTCGGTATGACTCCCTGGCCCGAGGATTCGGCGCCAATCACTATATCGATTCGGTTACCTTTCGACAGGGCAAAATGCGGATCCGTACTCTCTTCACCAAATTCGCTGCCACTGTACTTACCATCGGATTCTGGGGCAGCGGCGGACTGCAGGGACCGCTGTTGGTCATCGGCGGCAATATCGCCAATGCTTTGACAAAATATGGGGTTTTCAGGCCGCTCTTTCATCCGGACTATCTGAGACTGCTTAGTATCTGCGGCGCAGCGGGAGCCATTGGAGCCAACCTCCGGGCCCCCTTGGGAGGCGGCTTGTTTGTTGTGGAAATCCTTTATCATTCGTCCCTGCGCCTTCCCACATTACTCACGGCCGTGGTCTCCTCATGTGCGGGTTTTGCCGTTTTCTACTTTGCGATCACCCCGGAGCCTTTGCTTGCTATTCCAGAACACGCCCCCGTCTCCGGGGATATCCCGGCAATCATCTTGGCCAGCCTGGCAGCGGGTCTGGTTTCGTACGGGTTTATCTACCTCTTCAATGCCATTCGCTGGTGTTTCCAGCACGTTCGTCGGCGAACACTGTGTCCCATCCTAGGCGGAGCAGCGACGGGCATGGTCTTCATCTTTGCGCCCCAAGCTGCCGGCAGCGGTATTCATGGGATCAGGGATATGCTCGTGGAACTGCCTTCCTGGTCTCTGGCGGCCTGTCTCATTGCTGCAAAGATGCTGGCCACCTCGTTCACCGTGGGCTCCGGAGGCAGCGGCGGCTTGGTCATGCCTGCTCTTATGGTGGGAGCACTAGCCGGCAGCGGGACAGCCTCGCTCCTAGGCATGGAAACGGCTGCTGCCGGGGCATTTTTGACAACGGCAGCCATGGCAGCCAGCCTAGCTTCCACCATTCACGTCCCCTGGGCAGCGGCCGTCATTTTCGTCGAAATAGGTGGCTGGAGTGCCCTTTTACCCGCCGTCTTAGGAAGCGGCATCGGCTTTTTCCTAACAAGGGGACAGAACATCTACGGCATTATTCAGCAGCCGAGATAGAAAGTGTCAAGAGCAGGCCATGCCCATGCCCCATCAGGAGTAATCCCCTGAGCCATCCACACGCCCCTCCATATTGGCCAGCGTTTCCTGGAGGCTCTGCATGTAGGGAGAAGCGTCCCGGGGAGCTTTTTCCATGGCATGGCGGATGTTTTGGATATCTTCTCCCGTTCCCATGCGAGTCAGGGCCATGGCAGCCACTTCACGCCCATGACCCCAATGGGTGCTGTCGAAAATTTCCCGCAAGAGGCCAGCCACCCGTTTGCTGGGCCGTCCTTTGCTGAGTGTATCGGCCAGTACGGCCATCAGGGGCCCGTCCTGCCTTTGGCCCCGCAGGTATCTGCGGATGGAGGGGACAGCCTTATGGCCTAAGGAGCGCAGACAGCGCAGGCCCTCCTCGAACACGCTGTCCCAAGGGTCGGCCTCCGCCAGTACATTCAGTGCAGCCTCAGCACCTTCCCGGCTGCCCCAGAGCGCTAAGATCTGCAGGGCTCGAGCGCCGACCGTGCTGTCGGCCGCTTCGCCGTCTGCCGAGGAACGGGCCGCTTCGCCGAGGATAGGCGCTACCTTGTCTCGGTAGGGGCTTAAGCCATCGGCAACCTTTTCCACGGTCACAGCCGGATCAACCAGCTGATCCAGCCAGCGATCGAGCTGGTCCGGCTCAATCACGATGCGCCGGTCGGTAAAGGAACCCTTATCACTGCGGTCATTGCGAAAGGCACCCAGATCCACGACGACGCTGCCGCCGACAGTACTGCGCTTCTGGCGTTCGGTGGCGGCGTCTTCAAAGGGAAAGCTGAAATACGGTGCCACCGAAAAATTGTTGGCCATCGTCTGGATCCCCGCTAGATACAACTGCAGCCGCGCGTGCCCAATCCGGAACCAGATGGGACGCAGATGGGCGCCGCGCATGACCTGAGAACCGACCTGGGCCAGCGTATGCAGGCCTTCTTCCCAAAGCCCCTGCAGAAACTGTTTCTGCACTGTGATCAGCAGCCGGTCAACATCGTCGTTGGGATCGTAGGCTCCGCTGCGATACACTTGGAAAAGTTCAATATACATGGGAAAGCGCTGTTCCAATGCCCATCCGGGGCCATTGAGGTAGCGCTCACCGAGGGCCTGGACGTCTAAGGGCAGCAGCGACTCAGACAGCTCCTTACGCAGACCGCTTAAGGCTTCACCCATGCGGGCCTCGGCCTCTTCAGCCTCATCGCTGGACTCCAGGCCGGCCCAAAACAACGTTGAAACCAACAGCAGTTCCAGCGTTGAACTGTAGCTTGTCAGTAGCAGCTCCCTGTCATAGAACATCATTCCGTCGCGGATGTCCAAACAGGTGGAGACAAATCCGTCCATGGTCGTCATGGATTCAATTTCCTTCATTACCTGACGATAATCTACTCTCAACAGTGCATCTCCCTTCAGCGGATGTCTCCCCTTCGGATTTCAGTCAACCGATGCGGTCTAGGTATTGTCTTTGATGGCCTGGACGGCCAGTTGATCACTGCGATTGTTCCACACATTGTCACTGTGCCCCTTCACTTTGACCCACGTAATATCGTGGGTCTTTGTTAAGGGCAGCAGCTGCTGCCAAAGATCTTGGTTTTTTACCGGCTGGTTGCGGGAATTCATCCAAGAGCGACGCTCCCAGTTTCTTATCCAGCTCTGCCGAAAGGCATTGATTACGTAAGCACTGTCGGAATACAACTTGACTTTGCACGGCTCTTTCAGAGCCGCCAGCCCTTCAATGACCGCCCGCAACTCCATGCGCTGGTTTGTGGTGTCTGCCTCAAAACCAGACAGCTCTTTCTTTTTGCCCTCATAGAGCAAAACGACGCCCCACCCTCCCGGCCCGGGATTGCCGGAGCACGCTCCGTCGGTATATATTTCCACTGTTTTCACACGACAACCTTCTTTCTTGCCTTTCGCTCCCAGTTTGGTAAAAACCGACCTCTCACGTCGGCTATCCGAGCTCACATTCCGTACATGGGCTGTCGGATACTGTGGGCTTTCGTCTCCGCCGGTGCCGACGCCTCTCTTGGCACCATTGTGCGGATATGGTATCGTAAGAGTGCAGACCGTTAGTGACGCCTGGGGAGGTGGTACTGCTGGAGGAATTTGTGGCCGTCCTTGAACCGGGGGACAAACGTTTGCATACGTCCTGCGTACAATGTGAAACGGCACTGGCCGAAGGTGACGCGATCATTGAATGTCCCCGGTGCCATCGTCTGCATCATGTCCGGTGTTGGAAGAACAGGGGGGGCTGCGCTGCCTATGGCTGTCCGCAGACAGCCAAGGCCGTGAAGGGAGAAAAACCTTCTGGGGACGGACCGCCGCCGCCCTTGGACCGCCGCTGGTTCTTCGCTGGAGGAGTAATCATTGCCGTGTTGATCGCGGCAGTTCTTCTCTGGCCGCAAGCACCGGACCCGGCCATGGGACGGCAGCGTATTGCGTTTATGACTGAAGCAGGCGGTGCAGAGCAGGCTGCGCTTCTCCGTCTGCAGGAACAGTTCAATGAGCACCATCCCGAGCTGTACTTGGATCTGCAGCTGCTGCCCTACGGCGGCATGGAAATAAAACTGGTCGTATCCATGGGTGCCGGCGAGGCTCCGGATATACTCGGCCTTCGCCGTGAACGAATGCAAGCCCTCGCCGATCAAGGAGCTCTGCATAACCTGGGAACAGATGAAGAACCCGCTTGGGGGATGCCATATCCCGGGCGCCCCGATTGGAAGCTCTGCATCTTTGTGGAACCCGAGGACCTGCAGCGAACGAAAGAAGTGCTGGATTTCCTCCTGGAAAATTTGTCCGCCACAGACAACGCCGATCGCCCCAGGTACAATCATGAGCCTGTTCTGCAGTCTCAAACAAAGGCAATGGGACCCGGATAAGGAGATGCCATCCATGAAGATCGCCATATTCACCGACAGCTACACGCCCTATGTCAGCGGCGTCGTCCGTTCAATTCAGCGGTTCAGCACCGGCCTGAAGCGCCTCGGGCACGACGTCTATGTGTTCGCGCCGGCATATGGGGGGCCCCACGGCGACGACAAGACCGACAGCAGCGGCGCGGTCATCTATCGGTTTCATTCCCTGCGGGCACCGACCTGCAGAGGTTTTTCGCTGCCGATACCCATTTCACCCCGGGCCGACCGTTTCATCAATCAGCTGGGGATTGACGTAATTCACAGCCATTCGCCGTTTCTCATGGGCCAGCTCAGCGCCAACCTATCTTGGCGCACGGGCATTCCTCTGGTCTTTACACACCACACCATGTATCACCAATATGTCCATTATATCCCAGCACCGAGAACCATGACAAGGCAGATGGTTATACGGTTCCTGCAGCACTACTGCCGCCAGTGTGACCACCTGATTGCGCCCACTGCCCAGTTCAAGGAAATGATGCAGTCACTGTATAATATACACGTGCCCATCAGCAGCATTCCCACGGGAGTAGACCTGACTCCTTACGATACAGCGGACAGCCTCTTCTTGGCGCAGATGTTTTCCCTGCCGCAGGATACGGACTTCCTTCTCTTCGTGGGCCGTTTGGGGCGTGAAAAGAACCCGCAGTTGGTCCTGGACGCCTTCAAAAGGCTGGCCAGCCAGTTTCCCGGTCTCCATCTCGTCTTCGTGGGCGATGGGCCGGAACGCCAACCCCTGACAGACGATGCCCGCAAGAACGGCTTGGCAGAGCGCGTTCACTTTACCGGTGTGCTCACGGCGGATGAAGTGGTCTCAGCCTACGCCAGTGCCACGGCATTCGTGTTTGGCTCTGTCACGGAAACGCAGGGATTGGTCACCGTCGAGGCCATGGCCGCTGGGACCCCCGTGGTGGCAGTACGTGCCACCGGATCCGAAGACATGGTAGAGCACGGATACAACGGTTTCCTGACCGAGAATACCGCCGATTCTCTCAGCTATTATACCAAAGAACTGCTGGAGAATGAAGACGTCTATCGGCGAATGCGCCGCCAAGCCCTGCTGTCAGCGCAGGAATTTTCCCTGACCGGCACCGCGAAGAAACTGTTGCAGGTCTATGACCAGGTTGTACAGGGGCCGAAGCAACCCCATTGGCTGCCGCGCATGTTCTCCAAGACTCCATAGGGCGTAGCGGCTATGGTGGAAACCCCCGAAACCAGACAGCCTCTCCAGATCCGATGTTCTGGAGAGGCTGGTTTTACATCTGGGGTGTGGGGACTTCCTGGGAGCGGGGCGGTATCTGCAGATATGGTTTAAGGCGCCAACCCAACAGATTGGCCATAACCACCGTTGGAAAACTTCGCAGCGCGTTGTTCCATACCTGAACCGATTCGTTGTAGCGTATCCTTTCGACCGCAATCCGGTTTTCCAGCCGGGCCAGCTGCTGGCGGAGCTCTACATAGTCTTGGTCGGCCTGCAGATCGGGGTAGCTTTCGCTGATCACCTTGAGATTGGCCACCGCGATGTCCAATCTTCGGTTGGCCCGAATTTGCTCCCGATATCCCTCGACGTCTAAAAAGTGCTGGCGCGCCGCCTGGGCTTCGTCAATGATATCCTCTTCATGCGCGGCATACTCCTCCACCAATACCAGGAGTTCTCCCGTCAATTCGACGCGGTTATACAGCTCGCCCTCGGCTCGGCTCCAACGGTTCTCAATGCGGCCTTCCAAACTCCGCAGTTGAACACAGCGATAGCCTGCAGCCGCAGCCGTTGCCACAAGCACCACAAGCAAGAGAATCAGTGCTGCTTTCCGATAACGCACAATTTCCACTCCGTTCATGGAACCCGTTTTCAAGCCGAATCCGAATGGGCTGCCGCCCGCCGGTCAATGCATGTTGCCCCGGGAATTGCCGCTGTCTGTCCGATGACGCCCGCTGAAACGTCGAATGCGGCTGGTCGGGTCGTCCCTGCCTAAACTGCGGGGAAATCCGGAACGACCTAACTGCCGAGGGCGATCCCGGCTGATCCGAATCGGGGTATCGCCTTCGGCATGATCGTGGCTGCGGCGCTTCATCAAAAAAGCAATCAGCAGGAAGATAATGGCGGCGGCGAGCCAAGCATGGGCCGGATCAGTGCTCGCGGCAGGTTCTTCTTCTTCCCCGCCTGGCTCTGCATGCATCCGTGAACTCCCAGCGTCGCCGGGAAATGCTGCCGACACCTTCTGTGAAACAAGGGCGGCGGAGCCGCCCGGCAAGTCGGCGCCGCCCAATCCAAACACAGAAACCAATGCTCCCGGATGGAGCGGCACTGTCCACTGAAACCAAAGAACGAAGCAGACCGCAGCCGCCAGACGCCACATCATTGTGTATCGCCCCGCCGCCGGCTCATACCCTGCCATCCGATCACCGAATCCATGTTCAGGTATTGGCCCATGACATATATGAGAGGGTCGGCCGCCTTCGGATCGATGCGGCCATTGGCTATAACAGCCGGATCGTGAACCACTGCCTGAATTTCGCCTATGAAAAGGTCGTGAACCCCCAGGGTTTGAATACTGTGCACTTTGCACTCCAGCTGCACCGGACACTCTTTGATACCTGGTACAGAAACACGGCGGCTCTCCTCCGGCGTAAATCCGCAGGCTTCAAATTTATCTACGTCTCGCCCGGACACAAGGCCGCAGTAATCCACTTCTTCGGCCTGGGATGCCGTGGGTATATTGACCACGAACTCCCGCCGTTCTTTGATCAATCCATGGGAGTACCGGCGCGGTTGTACAGAAACACTGATCATCGGCGGTTCCGAACAGACAGTGCCCGCCCAGGCGGCCGTAATAATATTCGGTTGGGTACCCCGCCCCTGGCAGGTCACTAGGACAACAGGAAGGGGATACAGCCAGGTTCCAGGATCACGCATCACTTTTTCCATAATGCTGCAGCACGCGAAGGCTGTCCATATCGCCTTCGCTAGCCTTCGCCTCCTTCAAAAACAATGTGCCCGCGGACTTCCAGTCCCTGGGGCGGTACAATTCCATTGCGGGAACACCCTTACCTTGCCGCCCCTATCCTGGCAACCCGTGGTCCGTGGGCCGGAGAGGGGGAAGCCATCTCCAAAGCCTCTTTCGCACCCAGCGGTGCGGTCATGGAAAGCGGCCTAAGGCCCGTGTCAGCCGGCATGGCCATGATGGTCCAAATGCCTCTGGGCTGCTCCCCGGCACATCTACTTTCCAAAGGAAAGCCTCCGGCGGCCGTAAACTTCCCGGCCCGCCTGCCAGAGGAACGCGTCCGCTGTCAATTCTTGGATATGACGGTATACTTGGTCTAGCTCTTCAGGCAGCAGCCGCAGATGAAACGTAACATCGCTGCCGTATTCCGTGTCCACCGGCCTATGGCCCGCCGTTTCCAGGAAATTGGCCACGCGGCCCGATGCACTGTAATCCACTGTAACAGCAGCTTCCTGCTGCGGGATATATAGGGCAATCCCGCTTTTCTCCAACGCGTCTTGGGCCGTCTTCGTATAGGCTCGAATCAGGCCGCCGCGCCCTAACAATGTACCTCCGAAATAGCGGGTCACCACCACCGCTGTGTTGACCAATCCATGTTTCTTTAGAACTTCGAGGACCGGTGCGCCCGCTGTACCCGAGGGTTCGCCGTCGTCACTGGCCTTTTGGATTTCTGCCTGCAGTCCTACGATATATACAGGAACATTATGGCTTGCGGTGCTGTGCTTTTCCCGCACCTGCGCCACAAAAGCTTCGGCCGCTTCCTGGCTGTGGACCGGACAGACACGGGCAATAAAACGAGATTTCTTTTCTACACGTTCCGCTTCAGCGTCCTGCGCGGCACAGCGGTACGATTGCAGTGCCAAGGATCTCACCTCTTCCCCCTTCTTTGTTCCACATGGGCTTTACTTCTTCCTGCCCTGTCTGGTATAACTATCTTAAGGAAGAGAGGGTGACTTGATATGGACATCATGCAGGAATTGGCGAAGCAGTTTTCCCTTGCCCCCGCCAAGGTCGAACTGACCGTTGCTCTGTTGGACGAGGGCAACACCATTCCCTTTATTGCCCGCTACCGCAAGGAAGCCACGGGCGAAATGGACGAAGTCGTTCTCCGCGAGCTCGATGAGCGGCTCCAGTATCTGCGGGGCCTAGAACAGCGGAAACAGGAAATTACACGGCTCATTGATGAACAGGGCAAGCTCAGTCCGCAGCTGCAGCAATCCATCGCTGCGGCGGCAAGTCTGCAGGCACTCGACGATCTGTACAGGCCGTTCCGGCCTAAGCGCCGCACCCGGGCCTCGATAGCCAAAGATAAGGGCCTAGAGCCCTTGGCTGATCAGATTGAAGGACAGCAGACCGGTGAACCCATGCAGGCCGCGGCCGCCTATGTGTCCGAAGAAGTGCCCGATGCAGAGTCGGCCCGTCAAGGGGCCCTCGACATCTTGGCCGAACGTTTTGCTGACGAACCGGAACTGCGCCAGTTCATTCGCCGCTACACATGGGACCATGCAGTGATCGCCACAGAAAAAGCCAAGGATGTAGATGAAGAGCAAGCCCATCAATACCGAATGTATTTCGAATACGAGGAGCCACTGCGGAAACTGCCGCCCCACCGCATCCTTGCCATCAACCGCGGAGAGAAGGAAAAGGCCCTGCGGGTCAAAATCGGGCTGGCGATGGATCCTCTCCTGACATTTCTGGAAAAACGAGTTATTGCCAACCCGCACCACCCCACAGCCCAATGGCTGCGGGAAGCGCTTCGAGATGGCTACCAGCGCCTCATTGCCCCCAGCATTGAAAGGGAGCTGCGCAGCGCATTGACGGAGACCGCCGAGGAGCAAGCCATCAACATATTCGGCAAAAACCTGCGCAGCCTGCTCATGCAGCCGCCGCTGCAGGGACGAACAGTTTTGGGCATCGATCCTGCCTACCGGACAGGATGCAAGGTCGTGGTCGTCAATGAATACGGCGATCTGCTGCACACCACCACCATCTACCCCCATGCACCGCAGAACCGCTGGGAAGAGGCGAAGCATGTGCTGCAGGATCTAGCGGCGGCACACAGCGTGTCTCTGATTGCCATTGGCAACGGCACGGCCAGCCGTGAGACAGAGCAGCTGGCTGCAGAAATTATTCGGTCCAGTGAAACGCTGCAGTATTTGGTGGTGAACGAAGCCGGGGCATCGGTATACTCTGCTTCGGACTTGGCGCGCAAAGAGTTCCCTGAACTGGATGTATCCCTGCGGGGAGCAGTGTCCATTGCCCGCCGCGTACAGGACCCCCTGGCCGAACTGGTGAAAATCGACCCGCAGTCCATCGGTGTGGGGCAATACCAGCACGATGTCAACCAAAAGCGCCTTTCGGGGACCCTTGAGGCAGTGGTGGAGAGCTGTGTCAACTATGTCGGTGTGGAGTTAAACAGTGCTTCACCGGCCCTGCTGCAGTATGTGGCCGGATTGAGCAGCTCCGTGGCCCAATCCATTCTGGATCACCGCCGTCAAAACGGGCCGTTCCACAACCGCAGGGAGCTGCTGAAGGTCAAAAAGCTCGGGCCAAAAGCCTTCCAGCAGGCGGCCGGATTTCTGCGAATTCGCGACAGTGAGAATCCCTTGGACAACACGGCTGTCCACCCGGAATCCTATGATTTGGCCCAGCAGATCCTGCAGCGCATTGACATGGAACTGGCCGACCTGCACAGCAGAGAAACGCTGCAGCAGCTGCAGGAACGCTTCAAGCATATGCAGCCGGCCGGATTGGCCCAGGAACTAAAGGCCGGTGAACCCACCGTCAGGGATATACTTGATTCCCTGGTACAGCCGGGGCGGGATCCCAGGGATACCCTGCCGCCCCCGGTGTTCCGGCAGGACGTACTGGATATGGAAGACCTGGAAACAGGAATGATCCTCCAGGGCACCGTGCAAAACGTTGTAGATTTTGGCGCCTTCGTGGATATCGGCGTAAAAAAGGCAGGACTGGTCCACATATCACAGATCTCTGATTCCTTTGTGCGCCATCCCACTGATGTGCTGCAGGTGGGGGATGTGGTCACCGTACAAGTTCTTTCCGTGGAACAAAAAAGCGGACGCATCAGTTTGACCATGAAAATTCAAGACGCGTCGTAACTCCGTTGGCTCTGCCTTCCTTGGCCGCCAGCTGGATTGTTTTCGGAGAATTCCCGCAGACCCGGTTTGGATGGAAACAACAGCTGGCGGTTCTTTGTGCTTGGATAACTTTTGTCAAGCCCTTGGCGGGCAAAGTAGGCCAGAGCCAGCTGCCGCCCCCGCTGAATCAGAGCGGGAACGGCATTGGTGTCAAACAGGCTGGTGTCATAGATTTCCGGCAGCAGGGTCACCGCCCTCTGCTGATCCCACCGTCGGGGATCCTTATCTGTACGGTACTGGTGCAGCGTCATAATGTCGAGGGACTGGCCTAGGACCTCAGTGATTCCCCATTGGTGCGCCCCATTCTGACGTTCACCGGCGTAGCCCAGCTGTACTCCCAGAACAGACTCTACGCCGCCGGCCTCTAGAAGTGCCCGCAGCGGATACCCTTGGCGCACGCCGCCGTCTATGTAGAGCTGTCCCCCGATGCGTGCCGGCAGAAAAATGCCGGGAATGCTGCAGCTTGCCCGTACAGCCCGTGCGGTCGAAGAGCCTGTGACAATGCGGTATCCGCGGTATATTCCCTGGGAATCGGTGCGCAGGGCCGATGCAGTCTTGGTGTCACAGAAGAGCGTCTCCCGGCCATCGTGCAGATCCACTGCGTGAATGAGGAGGCGTGCATTTCCTTGTTCGGCAGCGGCCTGTCCCAGGTCCGCTAATGTGTAGTGCCCGGGCAGCTGCGCCTGGATCTGCGCCTCTAGGGCGCGCCCAATGATCAGTCCTGCTCCGCGCCATGGAGTTTGCAAGACCACCCGGCCAATCCAACCCAGCCAATTCCAATCCAAAAACCGGCGCCTTTTTCTTCCTTGATAGGCCGTAAATACCGCTTCCATGGTATCGGGTTCCATGCCTGCTGCGTACAGTGCAGCAATAATAGCTCCCCCGGATGTTCCGGCCACCACCGCAGGGCGCAGTTGAAACTCGTGCAGGGCCTGCAGAACCCCAATATGTGCCGCAGCTCGGATACCGCCGCCCGACAGTGCCATCCCCCACGCTTTTTCCATCATAGATCCCCTTTCTTGGCTTATTATTTTATTTATAGATTTCGTTTTCTGTTAATTGTAGCGGAAATGCAGCTCCTGTCCTGTGGAGAACAGGAGCGTTGCAATACCGAAATCCGCAGTTAATCAACGATGGCCGGAGCGCGCAGCACTTCCACCTCGGTGATCGGCCAGTATCGCCATACAGCCCGTCCAACAATGAGCTCCCTGGGGACGAAACCCACCCTTCGGTCACGGCTGTCAAGACTGTTGTTGCGGTTGTCACCCAGAACAAAATAATGGTCTTCAGGAACTTCCCGGGAAGAAAAACTGCTTAGAGGCGGCTCACTGATATACTGCTCGTCAATGGGATCGTTGTTCACTAAGACTTCGCCTTGGCGAATTTCTACCGTATCGCCGGGAAGGGCTATGACTCTTTTTATAAACTCCTCCTGGGGATTGTACGGAAACTTGAACACGATGATATCTCCGTAATCGGGCTCGGTAAAACGATAGGAAACTTTCTCAACCACAAGCCTTTCGCCGTTTTCTAACGTCGGACTCATGGACGAGCCTTGAACAACGAAGGATTGGGCCACAAAGATAATTAAAAACCCCGCCAAGAGAACGGAGCCGACGATGGTTTCTATCCATTCCCGCAGTTCACTTTTCTGCTTCTTGGTGTCTTTGCGTTTGCGTCGAAACAATGGGCATCACTCCCTATATGATTGCTGCTAAAGGAGAACATACGCAGCGTATATGGCGACAGCCGTCTGCAACGGCTGTCTTGGGAAAACCGTGCTGTCGGTAGAACTGTGCAGCCAGCCCCATGGCCGTAAGGTTCCCTGGGTGCTGGATTGGTTTTCAACGTCTCCTTATAGTATAACGCATTTCAGCGGATTTTGCAGTGTCGTTCAAGCATTTTTCTTACCGCCATGGGCATGATCGTCTGCCGGGGACGGTGCAGGAGAGAAGGATATTTCTAAGCCGTCATAGGCCAACGCAACCCCTGAAGGAAGCCGCCGGTTGGTGTCATCATGATCCAGCAAATGGGAAATATGCGTGAAGTACGTTCGCCGGGGCTGCAGTTCTTCGATGATCTCCAAGGCCATATCGATATGCATGTGCGTAGAATGCGGTTCATAGCGGACTACGCCAAGAATAAGGGTCTCCAGCCCATACAACTGCTCCATGGATGCAGGCGGTATTTGGTTTGTATCCGTGACATAGGCCAGGTTGCCGAAACGGTACCCGTAAATGGGAAGGACACCGTGATAGACCGGAATCGGTATCACGGGCACCTGTTCGATGCTGAACGATTCCCCGATGATGTGGGGATACACCTGCGGTTTGCCTCCTCCCCGCTGCGTTTCGCGAAATGCATAACCGAACACTTCGCAGATTTCTTCGATAGTGGGCCGGTTGCCGTATATCGGAACTTTCTTCTGATGATAGCGGCTGAACACCCGCAGATCATCAAAGCCAAATACGTGATCGGCGTGACAGTGGGTATATAAGACCGCGTCCACATCGTGCATGCCGGCTTCTACAGCCTGGATGCGAAATTCATTGGCCGTATCAACGAGAATGCTTGTCTCTTCGTTGTACAGCCAAACTGAGCAACGGGTGCGCATGTTTTTCGGCTTTCTGCTGGTGCATACAGGACAGCCACACCCAATAACGGGAATTCCGTGGGATGTCCCTGTTCCTAAAAATCGCAGTTTCATCGGATAGAGCTTCCCTTCCCTACAAGAGTCGCATGCTGCTGTTGTTTTTCGCTGGTGAGCCCTGGAATTCCTATACTATAGTACCACTACACCCTCCGTTCGTCCATAGACAACTATAAGATCTCTGTGACCCCTTGACAGAACATCTGTTCTTTTATAAAATTAAATAAGAACTCATGTTTTACTCTGGAGGCGATCAATGTGTTCTTCTACTTTACTCTTCGTCATTTCTATGCCGCGCAGTACCAGCAACCACATATTTTGACATACCAGGGGCAGCTGTGGGATTTTTCGCCGGAATTAAAGGCATATGGGATCTCTCTGCAGACACCCTTAAAAATGGCCCGTCATCATGCTCCCCAGGCTTTGGTGGCAGCCATTGATTTTTCCCAATTTCAGCAGCCGCAGAGCAAGTGGCTGGATTGGAGCCGCCTGTGGTTTTCCCAAATCGAACCGGAATACCCCCATGCCTGGTATGGCCGCCTTCAAACTCCCCTATCTTGGCAGCCCATTATCGAGGATTTCCAACACCAGCTGCAGCAGAGCAATTTGGAAGGAACCTGGGGAGGTGGTTGGAGTAAGCTTACAGCAAAGTTGGCCGCCCGCCAAAATACAGGAGCCGTCATCCTCCCGGAGGATACAGAGCTTTTTTTGCGTGATCTTCCCATTTATTGGCTTGCACCGGCTAAAGCATCGGCCCTTGAAAAGCTCGGAATTTATACCATCGGCCAATTAGCTTCTTTGTCCCTGCCGCAACTGCAGCAGCAGTTCGGCGCCGACGGCGATCACTTATACTATGCGGCGCGCGGTTTCGATCGCACACCTTTTTCACCTCTTCCCGATGAGCCGGCACCATGGCAGTTCGACTTCTCTGCCCATCCAGAATATCATGGCAGGGAAGATATGTTCTATGTATTCCATATCCTTGAAGAAGGCTGCCAAGAGCTGGCCTCTGCATTCGCCTCTAAGGGGCTTGCCATAAAGTCTCTGCAGTTTTGCTGGCAGACTTGGGACGGCCGCAGGGAATGTCAACAACTGCCCCTGCACGCACCTTCAAACAAAGCGGACGATTTGATGCGCAGATTAACTGCTCAGGTTCCAAGATGCATCTTACACTGGGTTTCCCTGGCCGTAAACGATTGGGAGGAAGAATTCCCGGAACAGCTGGACCTTTTTGCTGCGCCCAGAAAGGATACCCCATCCATAGAAGCGGTTCTGCAGCAGCTGCAGGCCGTGCTCGGACGCAGCAGCATCACCACTCTTTCCATTCCCCGCCGGGAAAAAGTGCTGGCTCTGTGGGAAGGGAAGCCACTGTGACAAAACTGGTCCAGACAACCGTGGACGTCGGCACAGAGCAGTTAAAGCCCCGGTGGTTTTTCTTTCAAAGGCGGCGCCCTGTGGACAGCATCCAGGAATATTGGCGGGAGAAAGGGCGCTGGTGGAAGCAGGAACCGGAACTCCATGTTTATCGGGTGGTATCTGAAGGCACACTATTTGAACTCCATTATTTTCCCGATACGGCCCAGTGGGTACTGCATCGCATGTATGATTGATCGCAACACCCCAAGTGTAAAAGGAGGCAGGCGATGTTTCCGGAATTCATCGCCGTACGTCAATGAATGGAAATACATCATCCTTTGTCCATCTGCATGTGCATTCGCCCTATTCCTTTTTGGATGGGGCGTCTTCTATCCAATCATTGGTGGAAAAAGCCGCGCAGCTGCATATGCCTGCCCTGGCTTTAACCGACCATCACAGCCTCAGCGGAGCCGTGGAATTCCAGAAAATAGCAAGGCAGCACGGCATTCATCCCATTCTCGGCACCGAAATTTCTCTAGAGGGCTGCCACCTAACACTCTTGGCTGAAAACACTTCTGGATACCAAAGCCTCTGCAGGCTTTTGACGGAAGCACTGTCGCAAGACCGCCATGCCCCTAACCTAACATGGGAACAGCTGCAGATACTGCAGCCGCAGGGAGTCATTGCCTTAACCGGATGCCGCCGGTCGGCCGTCTGCCGCTCCCTGTTAGAACGAGATCCCGAAAGGGCTCAAAATATCGTGGGCCTGCTGCAGGATATCTTCGGCTCTGGCCAAGTATACATTGAAATGACCCAAGCCTATCTTCCGCAAAGCCGCTACCTGCTAGAAGCCCTGTTTTTTCTGGGACAGCAGACAGGTATACCCGTGGTTGCTGCGAACAATGTCCACTATGCCGACAAAGAAAATTTTCCCGTTCATGATCTGCTGGCCTGTGTGCGCACGAAGACAACGGTGGAGGATATCCATTCCGAGCGTCCCCTCAACGACGAACAGTATCTAGCCTCCAGTGCAGAAATGGCCCGCCGTTTCCATGACTACCCTGAAGCTTTGGCAAATACCCTGGAAGTTGCCCAGCGCTGTCAAGAAAGCCTGCGCCTTGGCCAGCATTTATTTCCGCGGTTTTCCCATCCGGCCATGGAAGGAAAATCCGCCGCCGATTTTTTGACCGCCCTGGTCTGGCAGGGAGCCCGAAAGCGCTATGGAAGCATAAACTCCACAGTGGAAAACCGGCTCCAGCATGAAATGCATGTGATCAAAACATTGGATGTCGCCGATTATTTTCTCGCCGTTTGGGATATTGTCCAGTTCGCCAAAGGCAACGGTATTGTCTGGGCCGGTCGGGGGTCTGCAGCCGATTCGGCCGTTGCTTACTGCCTGGAATTGACCAATGTGGATTCCATTGGACGCGGCTTACTGTTTGAGCGCTTCTTAAGCCTGGAGCGTTCCCAGACGCCGGACATTGACATTGATTTTGATGCCTCCCGCAGAGACGAAGTGGCAGATTATGTCTATCGGCGCTATGGCAAAGATTATACGGCATCGGTCTGTACGTTCAGTACCTATCATGCCCGTTCTGCGCTGCGGGATTTTGGGCGCGCCCTAGGCCTGAACAGTCAAGAACTTCGGGCTGTAACGGCGCACATCCCCCATGTCCCCGCCGATGGATTGCCCCAGGCACTGCAGTCGCTGCCGGAACTAAGCGGGCATCCTCTGCAGCATCAGAAGTACCAACCGTTGGTTGCATTTTGTGCTGCCGTCACCGGATTTCCGCGGCACCGGGGTACCCACTTGGGAGGTATGGTCATCAGCGGCCAGCCGCTGTGGCTGGTAAGCCCGCTGCAGCCTTCGGCCAAAGGTGTATCCATTATTCAATTTGACAAAGAAACCCTGGAAGATTTAGGATTGATCAAGTTGGATCTGCTTTCTCTTCGTACCCTGTCCGCCGTACACCATGTGGAGAAGAAGTTGGAAAAACAGGGTGGTTACGAAGTCATGGAGCCAGATCGTTCTACCTATGCCATGCTCAACCGCGGCGAAACCGTGGGAGTTTTTCAACTGGAAAGCCCTGCCCAACGCAGTCTGCAAGGGCGTCTGCAGGCAGAATCCATGGAAGACATTATCGCCAGTGTGGCCTTGATTCGGCCGGGCCCGATTCAAGGAGACATGGTGCATCCCTTTATCCGCCGGCGAAGGGGTGAAGAACCGCCCAGCTATATTCATCCCAAACTAGAGCCTATTCTCAGCAAGACATATGGCGTGGTATTGTACCAGGAACAGGTGATTGCCATTGCCACGGAAATTGCCGGCTTTACCCCGGGTGAAGCCGACCGTCTGCGGCGGGTGATGAGTAAATTCCGCTCCCATCAGGAAATGGAATCCATCGGCCGGTTGTTTCAAGAGCGCGCCGCCCAGCAGGGCATTGACAATGATACAGCAGCGATTATATTCTCCTATATCCAGGGCTATGCCGGCTACGGCTTCTGCGAAGCCCATGCAGCCGCGTTTGCCGATACAGCCTACAAAACCGCCTATCTTTTGAATCATTATCCTGCCCAGTTCTATGCAGCCTTGTTAAATCAACAGCCCATGGGGTATTACCCTCCGAATACACTGTGTTTGCATGCCAGGCTGCGGGGCATCTCGATACAGCCTTTAGACATTGCCTTGAGCGAGGCACTGTGCAGTGCTGACGAAAGCCAGCTCCGCATTGGGTTTAACCAGGTAAAGGGCCTGGAACAGGCAGAAATCGATAACATCTTAGAAACGCGCCGGCAGAGCCCATTCGTCTCCGTTTCCGACTTTGTCTGCCGCACCTCTGTGTCCGGCGGTGCACTGGAGTCCTTGGTTCTCGGCGGAGCTTTTGATCGCCTTCGTCCTAACCGGCGTGCTCTGCTCTGGGACTGTGCCCGGCTCTTGAAACATCGCAAGAGCCAGCTTCATCTAGAAGAAGCAGAAGTTTCGTCCAGCACTGGAGACTTTCCGCCGCTGGAGCGCTGGGTCAGGGAGTACAAAGCCCTCGGCCTATCTGCCCGCGGCCATATTATGGAATTCTTTCGCGACAGCTTAAAACAGCGGGGAGCGGTCAGCAGCCGTCAAATCCGCCAAGGCCATCTTAGCCGCGTCACCACCGCCGGCTTGGTGATTCGCCCGCACCGTCCACCGACCAAAAGCGGTCGCGTAGTGGTCTTTCTTACCCTTGAAGACGAGGAAGGCTTAATCGACATTACGATCTTTGAGTCGGTGTATTACCGCTGCGCCCAAATCCTGTTTTCCTGCCCCCTGCTGGAAATTGAGGGGACGGTCAGCCGCGATGGCCAATCGGTCAGCGTCACAGCGCAGCAAATTCGAGCCCTTCATCCGGAAAAAAGCCAATGCTAGCGGTCAACTTCAGAGGATCGACAGCAGGAAATACGGCTATGATCCCCGAAGAAGTATTAGGTATTTTTGCGTTCTCTCGTCAAAGATACGGTGATACATGATTGATTTTTGCAAACCGCAAAGGGAGGACTCGCCATGCATCACCTTTCTAGGTTCGCTGTCAACCGCCCTGTGGCAGTTACGGTTCTTATATTAGTCATTCTTTTTCTGGGCGGCCTTTCAGCACAGCGAATTGGAATTGATCTATTACCTGACATTAACTTTCCCGTAGCTGTGGTGGTTACCGTTTACCCCAATGCCCAGCCCGAAGTGGTGGAAGACGATGTAACCCGCCCCTTAGAAGCAGCTCTGGCCGGCGTAGGAGGTATTCGAAGACAGGATTCATTCAGTTACGAAAATGTTTCTGCGATTATCATGCAGATGGATTGGAACACAAACATGATCGAGGCCGTCGACGCGATGCGCTCCAATTTGGCCCAGGCCTCCCTTCTCCTCCCATCCGACGCACAGGAACCGGTGGTGGCCCGCATTGATCCCAATGAGTTTCCCTTGATGCTGGTCGGCGTGTCCAGCGAAGATCTCGACGCCATTGATCTTTCCCGGCGCTTGGAGGAGCTGCAGCCTCTCATTGAACAAGTGCCCGGCGTGGCGGAAGCTGGGCTCTTGGGTCTGGAGCGTTCCGAAATTGAAGTCCGCTATACGCCGGAAAAACTAGCAGACATAGACATCACCGCAGGACTCTTGGAACAAATGATCACCTACCAGAACATGATCGTACCGGGTGGAGTGGTCTCCGACGATGAGCGGCGTTACAATGTCCGGGCCGGCCATCGATTTCAAAGCATAGAAGAGCTGAATGACTTGATTGTCGGCACCAAAGAGGATACTAGCATTCTCAGTCTTGGCGGCCTCATACCGTCGTTCCTCTACTTATCCGACGTCGCTTCTGTGGAAGAAAGAGTCAGCCCTCGGGACGGATTAACTCGTCTCAACAACGATGACGCCATTATGCTCCGTGTCATGAAACAGTCGGGAGCCAATACGGTCCAGGTGGCTTCTGCGGTCAACGAACAACTGGACAGTCTCCAGGAAACCTATCCCGACCTCAATTTCGAGACCATAGTCAGCCAGGCAGACTTCGTGGTGTCTTCCGTCACCACGCTGGCCCTCAACGGGCTCATTGGCGCTGCCCTGGCTCTTATGGTGCTGTTTTTGTTCCTGCGCAACGTTCACAGTCTTTTGATCATTGGATTTGCCATACCGATCTCCGTGATCGGAAGTTTTTCCATGGTTTATTTCGGCAATTTGACCTTAAACCTCATGACCCTAGGCGGCCTCGCCTTGGGAGGCGGCATGTTGGTCGATTCTTCCATTGTTGTTCTCGAAAACATTTACCGCCACCGCCTGGAAGGGCAAGAACCGAAGCTCGCTGCCGAAAAGGGAAGTCAAGAAATGGCGTCCGCCATCATTGCGTCCACCACGACGACCCTGGCTGTGTTTTTGCCTGTGATTTTCATGGAAAGTATCGCCGGAGAAATCTTCAAAGAGTTGGGTATGACGGTATCCTTCTCTCTGTTTGCATCCCTGATCGTGGCACTGACCGTGGTACCCATGCTCAGTGCAAGGATGTACCGTGTAAACGCCGATGCTCCCACTTCCGGATACGGCCCATTGTTTTCCCGGCTGCAGCGCTTTTATACGAGGATATTGGAAAAAGTTCTCCGGCGCAAGGCAGTCGTCGCAGTGATTGTCCTCATCGCGGTGGGCCTGGCGGTTGCGGCCTTTCCCCAGCTCGGCGAAGAGTTTCTTCCCACCTTTGATGAGGGCTTTCTGGGCATGCAGGCCTCCATCCCCGCCGGACTGCCCATGTCCGACGTCAGGGAAATTGTCGAGTCCTTTGAAGAACAGGTCCTGGATATTCCGGAGGTAAACAATGTTTCAGTGCAATTGGGGGATCAGGGCGGTACTGACCTGTTGACCATGATCTACGGGGCCAATTTCTACTCGGCCGAGATCCAAATTACCTTGGCCCCTTCCACCGAGCGCCGGCGCAGCAGCTCTGTCATCGCCCGGGCAGTGCAGGAGAAGGCTGAAGATGCAGGTTTTTGGCGAAGTACCGTGGTGGAAACATCCTTGTTTGGCTCCACGGGCACATTCTTAGCTCCCAATCTGGTTTTGGAGATCCGAGGAGCTGGATTCGACAGCAACATGGAAATAGCTGATGAACTGATAGATGGCCTAAACCAGGTGCCGGGGGTGGCAGATGCCCATACCTTGGCCACGGAAAAAACCTATGATCTGTTCTTGGACGTGGACCCGGCCCGCAGCATCACCGCCGGCCTGACATCGGGCCAGATTGGCTTGGCGGTGCGCCAGGCCACAACAGGGGTGGAAGCCACGGAGCTTCTCTTGGAAGACCGCAGCCTTCCGGTGGTCCTGCGGCCGGATACGGACCCCAATACGGTAGAGGGGCTGATGGGCTCCACCGTCACGTCACCCATTCCCATTGACGGCTTTGGCGATCAGCCGGTGCGGCTGGATCGGGTGACGGAGAAAAAAGTAACCGAAACACCGCCGCTTCTGCAGCGGACCGACCGCCGCCGGGTTGTCAACGTTACGGCTATACTCGATGGCATTGACGTCTCCGATGCCAATGCCGAGGCCCAGCGAATCCTGGCGGACATGGACATCCCGGACGGCCATTCCGTGCATGTGGGCGGTATGCAGCAGTACATTGATGAATCCCAGGCGGACCTGTACAGCGCACTATTCATAGCCGTGTTTCTTGTCTATTTCGTCATGGCAGCCCAATTCGAATCTTTCCTGCAGCCGCTGACAATCATGGTATCGGTACCCTTGGCTTTGGTCGGTGCCATACTCGCCCTCTATCTGACAGGGCACCGCATCGGAGTGACATCACTGATCGGCATGATCATCTTGACCGGGATTGTGGTCAATAACGCTATTGTGCTGGTGGATTACATCAACCGGCAGCGGCGTCGGGGATTTTCTGTTCATGACGCGGTCATTCGGGCCGCGAGAATTCGGCTGCGGCCAATACTGATGACGGCCATTACCACGATCCTAGGCTTAGTCCCCTTGGCCATCGGATTCGGAGAAGGAAGCGAAATCCAGGTTCCCTTGGCCATTGCCGTCATCGGAGGCCTGATCACTGCCACACTCCTGACGCTGTTTGTTATTCCGGCCGCCTACACCTTCATTGCGCACGTCAGCAGTTCGGTGACAAAAGCATTTTTCGACCGTTCCGGGCCCCGTCATAAACCCCGTGATTGAATCCATTGCAACGGAAGAACTCCCACCGGCCGATGGCTGGGGGAGTTCTCTATTTTGCGGTATGCCTTTCCCCAAGGTTGTGGTCTAGCGTTCAAACACCTGCTGCCCTTCAAAGAATGTGGCCAGCACTTCCGTTTCTTTGAGTATCTCGGGATCCTCTGCCAGGATGTCCTGGGACAGTACGACAAAATCTGCCCGCTGGCCGGGGGCCAATGTGCCTCGGTAGTGGGCTTCGCCAGCTGCAGCCGCACTGCCGTACGTATAGGCACGTATCGCTTCATACACAGAGATGGCTTCGTGAGCGCGCCATGGATTCGTGTCCGGCTCCGTCCACTGTTTGCGGGCAACCGCACTGTAAAGGCCCAGCATTACATCCAATGATTCCACCGGTGAGTCAGAACCAAACGCCACCAGGGTACCGTGATCCAATAGGCTGCGGAAGGGATAGATCGTCCGGCAGCGCTCACCCCAGTGCCGCTCCGCCATATATCGATCCATGGGGCATTGGGTGGGCTGCATGGACGCTGCCGCGTTCACCGCCGCCAGGCGGGGAACGTCTGCCGGATCTAAGAGCTGGGCATGTTCGATGCGGTTGATTAGCCCATGGCTGCCTTCCGCCTCCAGGGCATTGAGCACGGCACGGTTGGCACCATCACCGATGGCATGGACAAGCACAGGGATTCCGCCTTGGTTGGCTGTGCGCACCAACTCTTTGAGTTCCTTTTCATCGGTCACGACCACACCGGTGTACTGCTGCTCTCCTTCATAGGGCTGCAGCATCCAAGCAGTTTGGGAACCCAAGGAACCGTCGGCGAAAATTTTGACGCCTCCAAAACGCAGGTATTCGCTGCCGAAGCCGCCCTGCAGGCCAAGCCGCCGCAATGCATCCAATTCCGATACGGGTGCCGCCAGCCATCCCCGGAAATCCACAGGCCCGCTGCGGATCAACTCCTGCCAGGTCTCCCAGGTATCGCGCCCTTCCATGGTGTGGACAGCGGTGATGCCATGGGCGTGGGCATGCTTGATGGCTGTCTGCAGTGCCTTCTTCTTCTCACTGGCCGTTGGTTCCGGCAGTTGGGAGACGATGGCATCGGCCGCCGTCTCTTTGCAAAGGCCGCTGAACTGACCCGATGCATCCCGTTCAATCACTCCGCCCTTGGGGTCCGGCGTATCCGCCGTAATACCCATCTGCTCTGCCGCTAGCTGGTTCAGCCATACTGTGTGCCCGTCCTTTGAGATCAATGCCACGGGATGCACACTGGTTTTTTCATCGAGCCATTCCCGCCGGGGCGCGCCGCAGTCCCAGAGATTGGCATCGAAGCCGCGGCCGATAATCCACTGTCCCGGCGCACTTTCGCCAGCAGCTTCCTTTACCATGGCCAATGTTTCCTCCAATGAAGCACCTTCCAGACGCAGACGCTCCAGGCCCAAGCCGAAACTCAGAAAGTGCAGATGGGCGTCGGTAAAGGAAGGCAGTACCGTACCCCCCTGGAGATCAACAAGGTTCGCCCTAGGAGCCAAGGTCCGTATGTCCTCCGCTTCTCCCACCGCGGCCACACTTCCGCTGCGTACCAACATCGCCTGGTACACAGCTCCTTCTTCTTCCATGGTGTAGATGTTTCCATTGGTTACAATTACGTCCAAGAAAATCCCTTCTTCCCGCAAATTCATGGATTTCGACAAAAAGAAAAGGAGGGAACCCTCCTTAGCAGACCTATTCCGCAAACACCCCTGCGGTGCCAAATGCAGCCGCAAACATCTTGACTCGACGGAAAAACCAGTTCCGCTGCGGCACCACGCCCGGGCAGCAGCCCGGTCAGTCCGCATCATCCGGAGAGAAACGGTCCTGTGAGATCACCGTCTCGGTGTCTAGCACACCCTTGATCTTGCGGATTTTGGACCGCACCAGATCGACAATGGCGCCAGTACTGTCGGACGTCAGACCGCGCCGCACTTCCAGCAGCACCAGGAGATCATGGGGCCCTGTTACCAAATGCACTTCCTGCACAAGATCAACCTGCAGCAGATGCTTGATCACTTGGTCTTCCTTGCCCGGAGCAACATCGACAAAAACAAAACCCGGCCTCGATATCCCTTTCACTGACACCACTCCTCCCACGGCTGTTATCCTCTAATATTGGGCACCAATGTGCATAGTTCCTGCTCTATTCCAAAATTTCTTCGTTCGCTGCGGCCGGTCACGGTATCCAGGCAACAAAAAAGGACGGAGGGTTCTCCTCCATCCTCCATGCCTCTGGCTACAGCAGTTCATTGAGCTTTTCCTTCAGTTCCTCTTCATTCGGCACACCCACCATGGTCTCCATCGGTTCGCCATCCTTAAACAGCATAATGGTGGGAATGCTCATGATGCCATATTGACCCGGTACCGATGCTGCGTCATCCACGTTCACTTTGGCTACTTTCACCTGGCCTTCGTACTCCTCGGCCAGCCTTTCGATCATGGGAGCCACCTGGCGGCAGGGGCCGCACCAAGGTGCCCAAAAATCCACCACAGCCGGACCGCTGCCCCGAAGAATTTCTTCTGCAAACGTATTGTCATCGAGTTCATGAATCTGCGCTGCCATGTAGATATCACCATCCCTTTCTGGGCACGCTGGCTATACGAAACCAACCTGTTGTGGCCTCTAGTCCCGCAGGCTGCGTGCAAAAGTTGTCGGGTTCATTATAGGGAACCGTATAGCAACTGTCAAACAAACAAGAGCCCGGGAAAGCACAACGCGTGCATTCCTGCGGGCCCTTGCTGACAGGTATTTACCGTTTCGAGAACTGAGGAGCCTTCCTGGCTTTTTTCAGCCCGTACTTTCTCCGTTCCTTCATACGCGGATCACGGGTGAGAAATCCAGCCCGCTTTAGGGGTGTACGCAGTTCGGAATCCACATGCAGCAGGGCCCGAGCAATACCATGCCGGACAGCGCCGGCCTGCCCGGACGGCCCTCCGCCGTCCACATTAACCATGACATCGTATTTTCCGTCTGTATCGGTTAAAACCAGCGGTTGGCGCACCATGGTCCGAAGTACATCGCGGCCGAAGTACTGGTCTATTTCGCGGCCGTTGATCAGTACTTTGCCGTTACCGGGAAGAACCCGAACTCGGGCCACAGCCGTCTTCCGGCGTCCCGTACCGTAATACATTTCTGTTTCAACTACAGCGCTCAACATTCTGCCTCCCTTCTTATCCTATCTCTTATCCGTTAACGAACGTTTATTGCTCCCATACCTCAGGCTGCTGGGCCTGATGCGGATGCTGATCGCCTTTGTACACTCGCAGTTTTTTAAACATCCGCCGTCCCAAGCTGTTGCTTGGCAGCATTCCCCACACGGCCAATTTCAGCATCCGTTCCGGATTTTTCTTCCGAAGCTCATAGGCAGTCACACTTTTGATACCACCCGGATAGCGGCTGTGTCGGTAATAACGTTTCTGCTGCAGTTTACGCCCGGTCAGGTCCACCTTTTCGGCATTGAGGATAATCACATGATCACCGGTATCCAAATGCGGAGTATATGTGGGCTTGTGTTTGCCCTTTAGAATCGACGCCACTTCTGTGGCCAAGCGCCCCAGCGGTTTGTTGTCGGCATCGATGACATACCATTTACGGTTCAAATCCTGTGGCTTTGCCATGTACGTCTTCATTGCTGTTCCCCCCTTTTCTGCTCCCCATGCCGCGTTCTGCAGGGCAGATCGCTTTGCAGGGGCCGATTTGTAATGCCTGTTTGGAGTAGAGTATTGCATCCTCCTTGGCAGCACTGCACGGGGCTGTGGCAGAGCTCCAAAGGGAGGTTTACAGATAGATCACCAGATATTATTGTACTGTACATGATAGGCAGTGTCAAGGATATTTCACTTCCTCCAGCACCAGTCCGTGCCCCGGCGCAGTAGGCCCCGCCGCTGAACGATCTTCCGCTGCCAGGACGTTATCGACCCACTGGGCAGGCTGTTTTCCCCGGGCCACTTCCAGCAGGGTACCCACCATATTGCGCACCATATTGTACAGGAATCCGTCGGCCGTGAAGTATAGGCAGGCCAGTGGACCTCGCTGCGCAATCTCCAGACGCCGCAGAGTTCTCACCGTTGTCTTGGCCGAACCTCCTGCCGCGGCAAAGCTGGCAAAACTGCGGGTACCTCGTAAGACGGCTGCCGCCTCTTCCACGGCAGCCCAATCCAGAGGATCCTTCTGCCAAAGGCTGTAGCGGCGCCAAAACACGTCGGCGTAGGGCCCCTGCCAAATCTGATAGCAGTATGTCTTTTCCAAGGCATCGTATCGGGCATGGAATCCTTCCCGGGCGTATTCCGCAGCCATAACGCGGATATCCGGAGGCAGCAGCCCGTTCACCGCCAAGGGCAGTCGTTTCAGGGGTACCGACAGATCGGCATCAAAGTGGACACACTGCTGGCGCGCATGCACGCCCGAGTCGGTGCGGCCAGCTCCGACAACACCCACCGGGCCTGCGGCCAATTGGCTGAGGACGGATTCGAGGGCCCCCTGAATGGTTGGGTCCTGGGGCTGTCTCTGGAAACCGCAGTAATCCGTACCGTCATACTGTACCCACATCTGGTAGCGCTGCATGACATCACCTAAAATAAAAAACTGATTACCACCACAAAGATAAGTACACCGGCCAGACAAACACCATCGAAGGATGTAAATGACAGTTCCCGGAATTTCGTCCTGCCCTCACCGCCCCGGTAACCCCTGGCTTCCATGGCGATGGCCAGATCATCCGCCCGGCGGAACGCATTGATGAAGAGCGGCACCAACAGAGGAATCAAATTCTTGGCCCGCTGCAGAAGATTGCCGCTCTCAAAGTCGGCTCCCCGCGCCATCTGCGCTTTCATAATCTTCTCCGTCTCCTCTAAGAGTGTCGGAATAAAGCGCAGGGCAATGGTCATCATCATGGCCAGTTCATGGGCGGGAATTCCAATCGGCTTGCCCGGTTTGAGAAGGCTTTCGATGCCATCGGTGAGATGAATGGGAGACGTAGTCAACGTCAGGATGGAAGTGCCTAACACCAGCAATATCAGACGCGTACCCATCATGCCTCCGCGGACAAGGCCTTCTTCGGTGATGGCAATAAAACCCCACTGCCATAGTACACGCCCCTCTGTCATGAAAATGTGCAGTGAAAGGGTCAGCACAATAATGATCAGAAGCGGCTTCAAACCCCGGATCACATAGCGCGGCGGAAGCTTCGAAATGTAGACTGCGGCAGCGATGAAAAGCGCCGCAAACCCATAGCCCGCAAAGGATTGTACCAGAAACAGCAGGGCAATCAGGGCCATGGTTGACAAGATCTTCGTCCGGGGATCGAGGCGATGGACGGGCGAGTTTCCAGGGATGTACTGGCCGATGGTGATGTTCCTAAGCATGGCCATGGTGCTTCAGCTCCAAAAACTGCATAATTTCCTTCTCTGCTTCGTCCAAAGTAAAAATATCTGCCCGCTTCGTCATACCCCGCCGGTGCAGTTCCTGCATCAACGTGGTCACCTGGGGCACCCCCAGTCCCATACCCCGCAGCCTTTCTGCGTTGGCGAATATTTCGCTCGGTGAACCTTCCAGGGCAATGCGGCCGTTTTCCATCACGATCAGACGCTGGGCCATACGGGCAATATCTTCCATACTGTGACTGACCAACACCACCGTCAAATTCCACTGATGATACAATGTCTGGACCTGCGCTAAGATCTCGTCCCGGCCCCTGGGGTCAAGTCCAGCCGTGGGTTCGTCGAGAATCAGAACAGACGGTTTCATGGCCAATACTCCGGCAATGGCTGCTCGGCGCTTTTGACCTCCGGAGAGCTCAAATGGAGAACGATCCCTGAGGGTGTCCAGATCCAGATCGACCATAGCCAGCCCCTCCCGTACCCGTTCCTCCAGGGAAGCCTCTGGTACGCCGGCGTTTTTGGGGCCAAAGGCCACATCTTCGAATACGGTTTCTCCAAAAAGCTGGTGTTCCGGATATTGAAACACCATGCCTACCGTCCTGCGAATGGAGCGCAGATCGACGCCTTTTCGGCTTAAGTCGACGCCGTCGACAGTGATTCGGCCATAGGTTGGTTTCACAAGACCATTGAAGTGCTGTATCAACGTGCTTTTTCCCGAGCCCGTGTGCCCAATGATGCCCACAAACTCACCATCATTGATGGTAAGGCTGATATCAAAGAGAGCCTGCTTCTGCATCGGTGTGTCGGGAAGATAGACATACGACAGGTTTTCCACAACTATTGGCATAGTGCATTCACCAACTCATCTACGGTCAAAGTGTTGCTAGGTACCGAGTAGCCATGGGCATTGATTCGATGGGCCAAGGCCGTGACCTGCGGCACATCCAAGTGCAGCTTATACAACGCCTCCACCTGGGAAAACACTTCACTGGGTGTGCCCTGCAGCGGGATGCGGCCATCCTCCATGACCATTACTCGATCGGCAAAGATGGCTTCGTCCATAAAATGGGTAATATGAACGATAGTAATACCTTCGTCCCGGTTCAATCGTCGCACTGTGCTCATCACTTCTGCCCGGCCCACCGGATCAAGCATGGCAGTAGGCTCATCGAGAACAATGCACTTGGGCCGCATGGCAATCATACCGGCAATGGCCACGCGCTGTTTCTGCCCCCCGGAAAGCTGATGCGGGGAATGGAGGCGGAACGGCGTCATTCCCACCACTTCCAACGCCTCGGCAACCCGATCCTGCATTTCCGCCGTAGGAACGCCCATGTTCTCGGGGCCAAAGGCCACATCTTCTTCCACCGTCGTGGCCACCAGTTGGTTATCTGGGTTTTGAAATACCATCCCCACCCGCTGCCGAATGTCCCAGACTTTTTTGTCGTCGCGTGTATCCATTCCATCCACAAGGACCGTGCCTTTGCTAGGCAGAAGCAGTGCATTGGCATGCTTGGCCAGGGTTGACTTGCCGGAGCCGTTATGTCCTAGGACCGCGACAAATTCACCCCGCCTGATGGTCACGTTGACCTCAAGCAGGGCGTCCCATTCCTGCTGGGTGCCCCGGCCGTATACATGGCTGACATTGTCGAATTGGATCAGTGCTTCTGCTGCCACTATCGATCACTCCACCTAACAGAGAACGCAGAGGAAAAAACCCTCTGCGACCTGGCTTATACCCATTCAATAATGGCCATGGGAGTGGCATCTCCACGCCGGAATCTCGTCTTCATGACTCGAGTATATCCTCCGTGGCGTTCTTCATATTTCGGAGCCACTTCGTCGAAGAGGCGTTTCACAGCTTCGGGCTTCATCAGAAAGCTCGCCGCCTGCCGCCGTGAATGCAGATCACCCTGTTTTCCCAGGGTTACCATTTTGTCAGCCAGAGGTTTGATGGACTTCGCCTTGGCCTCCGTCGTTTCAATGCGTCCCTCTAATACGAGCGACGTCACAAGACTGCGCAGTACGGCCCGACGGTGCCCCGAACGCCGTCCTAATTTCCTCAGTTTCACACCATTCACCTGCCTTATTCATCAGATTCCCGTAAAGAAAGCCCCAAAGCAGCCAACTTTTCCTTCACTTCCTGGAGTGATTTTTT
The DNA here is from genome assembly GCA_003551965.1 of Clostridiales bacterium. Classification (GTDB taxonomy): domain Bacteria; phylum Bacillota; class Limnochordia; order Darwinibacteriales; family B1SED10-159; genus B1SED10-159. The sequence continues at coordinate 41,117 of PUOC01000169.1, forward strand.
GCCTAGATTGCGGACTTTCATCATGTCCTCTTCTGTTTTGCGGGTCAATTCCTCTACTGTGTTGATTCCAGCCCGTTTGAGACAGTTATAGGAGCGCACCGACATATCCAGCTCTTCGATGGTCATTTCCATCAGCCGGTCCATGTCTTCCTCTTCTTTCTCTACCATGATTTCCACATCATCGGAAGGTTCCGTTAGGTCGGTGAACAACTTCAGATGCTCCATCAGAACGCGCGCCGCCAAACTCACCGCGTCATCGGGGGTAATCGTGCCATCGGTCCAAACATCCAGCTGCAGCTTATCATAGTCGGTGATCTGGCCGACACGGGTATCCTCTACCGTATAGTTCACCTTCGTCACCGGAGTGAAAATCGAATCCACAGGAATCAGTCCAATGGGCTGCTGGGGATCCTTGTTGCGCTCTGCAGGAACATAGCCCCGTCCCCTTTCCACGGTAATTTCCATGCTGAGCGACGAATTTTCCTGCAGCGTTGCGATATGCAGGTCGGGATTGAGAATATCCACCGACGATGTCGGAACAATGTCAGCCGCCGTAACCAGGCCTGGTTCGGACTTTTCAATGCGTATACTGGCCGGTTCATCAGAATGCATCCGAACCAGCAGTTTCTTTAGGTTCAGAACAATGTCCACCGTATCCTCGACAACGCCGGGGATGGTAGAAAACTCGTGCAGAACACCGTCGATGAACACGGAAGTGACCGCCGTTCCTGGAAGGCTGGAGAGCAAAATACGCCGCAGGCTGTTGCCTAGGGTGATGCCATAGCCTCGCTCCAATGGTTCGACCACGAATTTGCCGTAGCCATCGCGTACGTCAACCCGTTCAATTGTCGGCTTTTCAATTTCAATCATTGAAACAGTACACCCTCCTTTTCGAATGCACGATGGGGCAGCGGCGGATCGCCCTGCGTGATCGTCCGCAGCCGAAGGACTCGAACCTTACTGAGGGTGATTGCATTGCCCTCACTATAGCAACCAAATTAAACTCTCCGCCGTTTCGGAGGGCGACACCCGTTATACGGAATGGGAGTTACATCCTTGATCGTGGTCACATCGATGCCGGCGGTCTGCAGCGAACGAATAGCTGCCTCCCGGCCAGAACCAGGGCCTTTTACGTACACCTGCACCTCCCGCATGCCGTGTTCGGTAGCCACTCGAGCTGCCGATTCAGCGGCCATGCCAGCGGCAAATGGTGTTCCTTTGCGGGAACCCTTGAAACCCATATTACCGGCGCTAGCCCAGGAAATCACGTTTCCCTGCAGATCACTGATGCTTACAATGGTATTGTTGAATGTAGAAGGAATGTGTGCAATCCCGCTGGGAATATTTTTCCTTTCCCGACGACGGGTGCGCTGACCCCTGCGAGGTCTTGCCATAAGCTATCTCCTCCTTTCAACGGTTCTCACCGTCGTTTTCCTGCAATACGTTTTGGACCCTTACGGGTACGGGCATTGGTCTTTGTTTTTTGTCCGCGCACCGGCAAATTCCGGCGATGGCGCAGGCCGCGATAACAGCCGATGTCCATCAAGCGCTTGACATTCATGTTGACTTCCCGGCGCAGGTCCCCTTCGACCACGAATTGGTTCTCAATAATTTCACGCAGCTTATTGACTTCTTCTTCTGTCAAGTCGCGGACACGGGTGCCTTTATCAAGGCCGCACAGTTCAACAATCTTACGTGCAGATGTCTTTCCGATGCCATAGATATACGTTAGACTGACCTCTGTCCGTTTTTCTCTTGGTAAATCCACACCAGCGATTCGTGCCATTCTGGTCATACACCCCCTAATTGTGGACTATCCCTGTTTTTGCTTATGCCTCGGATTGTCGCAAATTACCATAATGCTGCCTTTGCGCCGAATCACTTTGCACTTCTCACACATCGGCTTTACCGAAGGTCTTACCTTCATGTAAACAGCCCCCTTCCCCTAGGACTTACTTTTTGCGATAGACGATTCTGCCCCGGGACAGATCATAGGGCGAAAGTTCCACTGTTACTTTATCACCGGGAAGGATACGAATAAAATGCATTCGCATTTTCCCTGATATATGGGCTAACACTTTATGCCCATTTTCCAGTTCTACACGAAACATTGCATTGGGAAGCGGTTCAATTACGGTGCCTTCAACTTCAATAGCATCATCCTTTGCCATGGCCCAACGAACCCTCCTCTCTGCCGCTAAATCTCTCGACGGCTTTTCTTACGTCCTCATCCGTGACCTTAATCTTACCGCTCAAGGCCTGGTCCAGGCCACTGTCCACATGGGAGTGGATCTGCAGATGCCTGGTGTTCTTGACTTTCGGGCGGTTGACTGTGCGCTTTTTGCCATCGGCCACCAACACAGAGCGCTCGTCGATCATCTTCAGTACGCAGTAGACCGTTCCCGCATCCCTTCCCTGGCGGGAAGACACGATTTGTCCCGGCCTGATAGACTGCGCCACGGAGATCCCTCCTACAATCGGGTCAGAATGATTGGTCCATTGTCTGTAACAGCTATGGTGTGTTCAAAATGAGCGGATATACTGCGATCTTTGGTTTTCACTGTCCAATGATCCGGAAGCACCTCCACATGATAGCCGCCCATGTTCACCATGGGTTCCAGGGCCATGGTCATGCCCGACTTGAGGCGCACCCCTCGGCCAGGAGGGCCGAAATTGGGTATCTGCATTTCTTCGTGCATCTCTCGTCCAATCCCGTGCCCCACAAAGTCCCGAACCACCGAGAAACCGGCCGCCTCCACATGGGTTTGAATGGCATGGGAAATATCGCCAAGGCGATTGCCCACAACAGCTGCCTCAATCCCTTTATACAGGGCTTCTTCCGTAGCCTGGAGCAGCCTTTGGGTACCGTCGTCCACTTGGCCCACCGGATAACTCCACGCCGAGTCGCCGCAGAATCCATCCATGAACGCCCCGATGTCTACACCGATGATCGATCCTTCCTCAAGAATCGTACGATCATCGGGAATACCGTGCACAACAACGTCATCAATACTGGCACAAATCGTGGCAGGAAAACCATGGTATCCTTTGAACGCCGGAATGGCGCCCTGCTGCACTAGATACTCTTCGACGATTCTATTCAGTGCTGCCGTGGATACGCCTGGTTTGACGGCTTCCTGCACCAATTGATGCGCTTCAGCCACTACGCGGCCAGCACGGCGCATGGCCTCTATCTCTTCGCCGTTTTTGAGGACAATCATGAAACTTCACCTACACTGTCAGCTAGGCGCGTTACGTCCAAGACGTGCTGGACATCCTTAAATACCTCATCAATAGCCCGTTCGCCGTCAATGCTGTACAAACGCCCCTGTTGGGCGTAATAATGGACTACGGGATGGGAATATTCCATGTAGACGCGCAGGCGCTCGAAGGCTGTACGCTCATTGTCGTCATTGCGCTGGTGGAGCTCACCGCCGCAGCGTTCACACAGCCCTTTGCCTCGAACCCGGTAATACTGCAGGTGGTACGTGGCGCCGCAGTCGCGGCATATGCGCCGTTCGGCCACACGACCAATGGCCTGCTCCTCCCGAATGCGGATTTCAAAAGCTATATCCACTTCAGACCCGCACTTGGCCAGCATCCGGTCCAGATCCCTTGCTTGATGGATGGTCCGCGGATAGCCGTCCAAGATCCACCCCCTATGACAGTCGGTGTCCCTGAGGCGCTGGCGGACAATTTCTTCAGCCAACTTGTCGGGAATCAAATGCCCTTGAGAGATGTGCCGGTCTGCTTCGCGCCCCATGGAACTCTGGGATGCAATACTCCTGCGAATGATGTCACCGGTGGAGATATGCGGTATTCCATAATAGGCTGCAATACGTTCACCCTGGGCACCTTTTCCAGCACCGGGCAGGCCCAGCAGAACCAAGCGCATGCCGCGTGCCCCCTTTACTTCATAAATCCTTCATAGTGACGCATCATCAAATGCGCTTCAATCTGTTTCATGGTATCCAAGGCCACACCCACCACAATCAGAAGTCCTGTTCCGCCAAAATAGAGGAAGTTCTCAGGAATGCGGGTGACAATCGCAACGATATACGGAAGCACTGCGATGAAGGCCAGGAAAAGAGCGCCTGGAAGGGTGATGCGGGTCAAGACGCGATCCAGATACTCTGTAGTCGGCCGGCCCGGACGCATTCCGGGAATGAATCCGCCGTTCTTCTTCATGTTATTGGCCACTTCCGAAGGGTTGAAGGTAACCGCTGTATAGAAGTAGGTAAAGAAGATGACCAGCAGAGCATACATCAGGTTGTAGCCGAACGTACCATACCCAATCAGCTGGTTCACTGCTTCCACCGCGGGCACAAACTGCGCCAAGGTCAACGGGAAAGTCAGAACCGACGATGCAAAGATCACAGGAATAACACCGGCTTGATTGACGCGCAGAGGAATATGGGTGGTCTGTCCTCCATACATTCTCCGGCCCACCACACGCTTCGCGTACTGCACTGGAATGCGCCGCTGTCCCTGCTGCACCATGACAATGGCCGCAATGACGGCCACGCCCAAAAGACCGAAAACGAGCAAACTGAAAACGTTCAAACCGCCTTCGCCGACCGCCCGGAACGCGTTAATCGTTCCCATGGGCATGCGGGCGATAATGCTGGCGAAGATCAAAATCGAAATACCGTTGCCGATCCCGTGCTCTGATATTTTCTCGCCGAGCCACATCAAGAAACCGGTGCCGGCCGTCAATGTCACCATGATCAAAGCCAGGTTGAATACGCTAGGATCGGCGACGACGCCCCAATTGCGGGCCATCATAGTGATACCGAAGGCCTGAATAAGACCAAGTCCGATGGTACCATAGCGAACATACTGCTGGATCTTCTTGCGGCCTTCGCCGCCTTCTTTCTTCAGCTGTTCCAAATGGGGAACAACGACAGTTAACAGGTTAATGATAATCGATGCAGTAATGTATGGGTTGACTCCCATGGCAAACACCGTGAAACGCCCCAACGCCCCACCGGTAAACAGATCCAAGAACCCAAAAATACTGCCCTCATCTACACCAAGCTGCTGCCCAAGCGCGGCCGCATCCACTCCCGGCACGGGTACATAGGCTCCAATCCGGTACACGGCCAGCAGTGCGGCTGTAAATATGATCTTGTTGCGCAGTTCTGGAATGCGCATGGCGTTCACTAATGCTGCAAGCATTCTAGATCACCTCTGCCTTACCGCCAGCCTCTTCGATCTTGGCTGCCGCCGATTTTGTGAACCCGTGGGCCTTCACTGTGAGATCCCTCTCGATGCTGCCGCTGCCGAGAACTTTGACATTCCCAGCGGCGCTGCGAATCAGACCGGCCTCCTTTAACACCTCAGGTGTTACAACGGTGCCGGAATCAAATCGATTCAGATCCTCCAGCTTCACTTCCGCAAATTGCTTTTGAAAGCGGTTCTTAAAGCCGCGTTTTGGCAAACGGCGCTGCAATGGCGTTTGGCCGCCTTCAAAGGCCGCACCTTTACCGCCGCCGGAACGCTGTCCCTGGCCGCCCTGGCCTCTGCCGGAGGTTTTGCCCAAGCCGGATCCGATACCGCGGCCCACGCGTTTGCGTGCCTTTCTGCTGCCCTCTGCGGGCTTCAGTTCATGTAACCGCAATACGTACACCCCCTTGCCCTAGTTAACTTCTTCCACTTCCACCAGATGACGGACTTTAAACAGCATGCCCCGTATGGCCGGCGTGTCATTGTGCGTCGCTACGCTGTTAAGCTTCCGCAGTCCCAGCGCCTTGACGGTATCTTTCTGGTCTTGGGAATAGCCGATGCTGCTCTTCTTGTAGGTCACTTTCAATTTCGCCATCGTTTAAGCCCCCTAACCCAGGATTTCTCCAGGAGATTTTCCCCGAAGACGGGCTACATCATCCACAGTCCGCAGATTCTGAATGCCCTTCAATGTCGCGCGCACCACATTGATGGGATTAGAAGAACCGAGAGATTTTGTCAGAATATCCTTTACGCCAGCCACTTCCAGCACTGCACGAACTGGTCCGCCGGCAATTACACCTGTACCCTCTGCAGCAGGCTTCAAAAGCACAGTGGCGCCTGCGTAGCGTTCCGTTATCTGATGAGGAATGGTCGTCCCGTACATGGGAACGTCGATCATATTATTCTTCGCATCGTCAACACCTTTGCGGATCGCCTCAGCCACTTCTTTGGCTTTTCCCAATCCAGCGCCGACCCGTCCTTTGCCATCACCTACGACGACAAGGGCGCTAAACGATCGTGTCCGACCACCTTTTACGGTCTTGGAAACGGGATTGATACTGACCAGTCTTTCTTCCAGTTCGGTACCAGTTCTTTCCGTTCGTTTTGCCAAACCTCTTTCCCTCCTTTTCGGACTAAAATTCCAAACCGCCTTCCCTGGCGCCTTCAGCCAAGGATGCCACACGTCCATGATACAGGAACCCGCCGCGATCGTAGGTCACTTTGGTTATTCCTTTGGCTTTGGCCCTTTCGGCCAACAGCTTCCCTATCTCTTTGGCAGCTTCGCGGTTCTTTGTGCTATCCATTTTACCCTTCACCTCTGGCTCCACTGTGGAAGCCGCTACTAGGGTGTGCCCCTGGAAATCATCTATGATCTGAGCGTGCATATGACTCAGACTGCGGTACACATTGAGGCGCGGACGCTCTGCGGTACCGATCACTTTTTTGCGGGTCCGCTTTTGGCGGCGCTGACGGGCTAACCGCCGGTTAAACTTGGCCATGGATCTCACCACCTTTTCTGATGACGTACAAATCTCTGCGTCGTCGCGGCTGTTTACCTTGCTGCCTTACCGGCCTTACCTGCCTTGCGCCGGACATGTTCTCCCTGATAGCGTATGCCCTTGCCGAGATACGGTTCCGGCGGACGCTTGTCACGGATATTGGCTGCCACCTGGCCTACCAATTCTTTGTCGATGCCCTTCACGGCAATGCGCGTAGGGGCAGGCACTTCAAACTCAATACCATCCGCGGCGGTCATTTCCACCGGATGGGAATAGCCCAGCGACAATACCAGTTTCTTACCCTGCAGCTGCGCCCGGTAGCCAACACCTGTGATCTCCAGGTTACGCTGGTAACCGTCGGTGACGCCCTTGACCATATTGGCCACTAATGTACGGGTAAGGCCGTGCAGGGAGCGGTGTTCCTTATGATCACTGGGCCGTGTCACCACTACCGTGCTGTCTACGACTTCAATGTTCATTTCCGGATGCATGTCCCTTTGAAGCTGGCCCTTGGGGCCCTTGACCTCAACCGCTGAACCGTTCACCGTCACCTCAACGCCGCTGGGGATCTGCACTGGAAGCTTTCCAATTCTAGACACTGTTATCCCCCCTTACCATACGTAGCAGACTACTTCGCCGCCGACACCTTCGGTGCGGGCTTGTTTATCGGTCATGACTCCGCCGGACGTAGAAAGGATAGCCACGCCTAATCCTCCCAATACCCGGGGAACCTCTTCTTTGTTGGCATAGACCCGCAAGCCGGGCTTACTAATGCGCTTTATACCCGTAATTACCCGTTCCTTTCCGGCCCCATACTTGAGAAAGATGCGCAGATTGCCCTGCTTTTTGTTTTCGATGAATTTATATTCGCGGATAAATCCTTCTTCCTTGAGTATCCGTGCTAATTCCAACTTGAACTTTGATCCCGGAACATCCACAGTATCGTCCTTTACAGAACTGGCATTCCGGATCCGGGTAAGCATATCCGCAATAGGGTCAGTCATTACCATTCGGGTTACCTCCTTTCAAGCATCAAGCTTGCATCTTACCAACTGGCCTTGGTCACACCGGGAATTTCGCCTTCATGAGCCAAATTCCGGAAGCAGACCCGGCACAGCTCGAAGCGGCGCATATATCCCCTGGGCCGTCCGCAGACCTTACAGCGGTTTACCCTTCGGGTGCTGAACTTCGGCTTACGCGATGCTCTGACGATCATAGACGTCTTTGCCACGGTATCTCTCCTTTCAGCTTCTAAACGGCATACCCATCAGCCTCAGCAGTTCAAAGGCCTCTTCGTCGGTATCCGCGGTGGTCGCCATGACCACTTCCAGGCCTCTTAGTTTATCGATCTTGTCATACTCCATTTCTGGAAAAATCAGCTGTTCCCGCAACCCCAAACTGTAGTTCCCCCGCCCGTCAAAGGATCTCGGCGATACACCTTGGAAATCACGGATGCGCGGCAGTGCCACACTGATCAACCGATCAAGGAACTCGTACATCCGCTCGCCCCGCAGCGTTACCTTTACACCAATGGGCATACCTTCCCGCACTTTAAAGGCAGCAATGGATTTCTTGGCCCTGGTGATAATCGGTTTCTGCCCGGTAATCGCTGCAATGTCCCGAACCGTATTGTCGAGCACCTTCGGATCCTGGGTCGCCTCGCCGACCCCTACGTTGACTACGATCTTATCTATCTTAGGAACCTGCATTACATTGGCGTATTCAAACCGCTCTTTGAGGGCAGGCACCACGTCCGTCTGATACATTTCCTTAAGCCGTGCCATCACGCTCTCCCCCCTTCTCTGTCAATTGGCTAGTCAATGGCCTTACTGCAGCGCTTGCATACCCTTACCACTTCACCGTCGGCGCTGCGTTCACGGCCTAGCCGACTGGGCTTCCGGCAGCTGGGACAGACCAGACCGACTTTGCTGGCATCTATGGGCCCGGCCGACTCAATGACGCCACCCTGCGGATTCGTCCGGGTCGGGCGGGAATGCTTCTTCTGAATATTGACACCGTCTACACGAACCGTGTGTTTTTTGGGGTGAGCTTCGAGCACCTTCCCCCGCTTGCCCACATCTTCGCCGCTGAGCACTTCCACTTGGTCACCGGCTTTCACATGCATCTTGGCCATGGCTCATCCTCCTTTCTCTTACAGCACTTCAGGAGCTAAGGACACGATTTTCATGTATTCCTTTTCCCGCAGTTCCCTCGCTACAGGTCCAAAGATACGGGTGCCGCGGGGATTCTTCTGATCATTAATAATTACGGCCGCATTTTCGTCAAAACGGATAAACGATCCATCGGGGCGGTGGGTAGACTTGCGGGTGCGGACAATTACGGCCCGTACCACTTCGCCTTTCTTCACTACGCCGCCGGGAGTTGACTGTTTCACGGAAGCTATGATCACATCACCGACCCGGGCGTACCGCGTTTTGGAAGCGCCGGGAACCCGAATGCACAACAGCTCGCGGGCGCCGGTATTGTCTGCTACCTTGAGCCGGCTTTCTTGTTGGATCATGGAAGCTCCTCCTTCCTGCTTAGATTCCAGGTGTCTATTTTGCTTTTCGTATGATACCCGTCACTCGCCAGTGCTTATCCTTGCTAATAGGGCGGCTCTCGGTAATCTCCACTTCGTCTCCCGCATTGCACTGGTTTTCTTCATCGTGCGCCTTAAACGTCACGGTTTTTTTCATATAACGCCCATATTTCGGATGGCTGACCCGGCGCTCCACAGCGACAACCGCTGTCTTGTCCATTTTATCGCTGACCACGAACCCCGTTCGTGTTCTGCGCTGTCCTCTTTCCGCTGACATGTGCGCTCCTCCCTTCTATCCTTGAGGGTTAAGCCCGTTTAATGTTGAGTTCCCGTTCCCGTATGACTGTCTTGACTCGGGCAATGTCTCTCCGCACATCCCTGACACGCATCGGATTATCCAATTGACCCGTGGCCAACTGGAACCGGAGGTTGAAGAGTTCTTCTTTCAATTGCGTTAATCTCCGGTCCAATTCTTCTGTGGTCATGTCCCGGACATCACTAGCCTTCATATGCTTCACCTGCCCCATGACGAGCAACTATCTTGCACTTCACCGGCAACTTCGATGCGGCCAAGGTCATGGCAGCGGTTGCCAGCTCTTCGGAAACACCTGCAACTTCGAACATGATCCGCCCTGGCTTGACCACGGCTACCCAGGATTCGGGAGCCCCTTTTCCGCCGCCCTGGCGGGTCTCTGCCGGCTTTTTGGTTACAGGTTTGTCAGGGAAGATCCGTATCCACACTTTCCCGCCTCGCTTAATATGGCGGGTCATAGCGACACGAGCTGCCTCTATCTGTTGATTGGTAATCCAGCCGGGTTCTTGCGTCTGGAGGCCATACTCTCCAAAGGCAATGGTGGAGCCGCGAATGGCTTTGCCCGTCATACGACCCCGGTGGACTCTGCGATGCTTGACACGCTTGGGTACCAGCATGCTATTCGCCCCCTTTGGCCTGCTTGTTCTCGCTCCGTTCCGGGAGCACTTCTCCTTTGTAGATCCATACTTTGACGCCGATCTGTCCGAATGTCGTCTTTGCTTCTGCGATACCATAGTCAATATCAGCACGAAGCGTATGGAGAGGTACATTTCCTTCCGGATTCCATTCCGTCCTGGCAATTTCTGCGCCGCCTAACCGGCCGGAGACAGATACTTTAATGCCGCGTGCTCCAAGGCGCAGGGAACGCTGTTGTGATTGGCGCATGGCGCGGCGGAAGGAAATACGGCGCTCCAATTGGAATGCAATATTCTCTGCCACTAGCTGCGCGTCCAGCTCAGGTGTCTTGATTTCCACAATATTGACCTGGATCTGCTTCCCCGTTAAGGACTCGAGATCGCGGCGCAGCTTATCCACTTCCGAACCGCCTTTGCCGATCACCATTCCCGGCCGGCCCGTATGAATCGTTACCTTGGCACGATTGGCAGCCCGCTCGATTTCGATCTGAGAAACACCGGCTGTGAAAAACCGCTTCTTGATCAGTTCCCGGACCTTCAGGTCTTCATGCAAGAGCGCTGCATAGTTTTGTTTATTGGCATACCATTTGCTGTTCCAGTCTCGAATGACTCCAAGCCTAAAACCTGTTGGGTGTACTTTTTGACCCACGCACTTATTCCTCCTTTTCCCGTAAAATGACCGTGATGTGGCTGGTACGCTTGCGAATTCGGTCCGCCATGCCCCGTGCACGGGGCCGGATACGCTTCATGGTCGGCCCTTGATCCACATAGCATGCCGCCACATATAAGGAATCCACATCCATGTCATGGTTGTTCTCAGCATTGGCCACGGCGCTCTTCAACAGTTTCTCGACGACTGTCGACGCGCGCCGCGGTGTGAACTGCAGAATGGAAAACGCTTCATCCACTTCTTTGTCGCGAATCAAATCAATCACCTGCCGCGCCTTCCGAGGCGACATGCGAATAAACTTGGCTATCGCTTTGGCTTCCATATCGTTTCACCCTCCCATTTGTCTTATCGACCCGAAGACCGTTCGCTGGCTGCGTGGCCCCGAAATGTCCGGGTGGGAGCAAATTCTCCTAACTTATGGCCAACCATTTCTTCGGTTATATATACAGGCACGTGCTTACGGCCATCATGCACAGCAATGGTGTGCCCAAGCATGTCCGGAAAAATCGTTGAACGGCGGGACCAGGTCTTGATCACCTGCTTTTTGCCGCTATCGTTCATTTCCCGGACTTTCTTCAGTAAATGCTGATCGGCGAATGGCCCTTTCTTTAAGGAACGACTCAATCCTTACACCTCCTCGAAAAACCTTACTTCTTCCGGCGTCTGGCGATCATGCGATCGCTCGGTTTGCTCTTGCGCGTCCGGGCACCCAGCGTTGGTTTGCCCCAAGGCGTTACGGGACTCGGCATTCCTACCGGTGCCTTCCCTTCGCCGCCGCCATGGGGGTGATCTGCGGGGTTCATTACTACACCGCGGACGTGGGGCCGTTTGTTCATGTAGCGTGCTCGTCCAGCCTTGCCCATAACGACATTTTCATGATCCATATTGCCCAACTGCCCTAGGGTGGCCCGGCACTGCGCGTGCACTATACGGTATTCACCCGATGGCAGCCGCAGCGTAGCATATTTGCCTTCCCGTGCCATCAACTGTGCCGATGTACCGGCTGCACGCACCATCTGACCGCCTTTGCCCGCCTGCAGTTCAATATTGTGAACCGTGGAGCCCACTGGCATGTTAGCCAGCGGCAGAGCATTGCCTACCCTGATGTCGGCCCGGGGCCCCGATTCTACCCGATCTCCCACTTTAAGTCCTTGGGGCGCCAGAATGTAGCGCTTTTCGCCGTCAGCATAGTGCAGCAGAGCGATGCGGGCAGAGCGATTGGGATCATACTCAATCGCAGCGACCTTAGCGGGTACATCGTCTTTGTTCCGCCGAAAATCAATGATTCTGTAGTTGCGCTTTACTCTTCCACCCCGGTGACGGCTGGTCATCCGTCCCTGGTTGTTGCGTCCCGCTTTGTTGTGCAGAGAAACGACCAGCGACTTCTCCGGCTCGGTCTTTGTAATCTCATCAAATGCAGCCACTGTCATGCTGCGGCGGCCTGGAGAGGTCGGTTTGTACTTTTTAATCGCCATTGTTCCGTCCCTCCTTACAGTCCTTCAAATACTTCGATACTGTGGCCTGGCTCCAGCGTGACAATAGCCTTTTTCCAGTCCGGCCGTTTTCCTTCGGTGCGGCCCATTCGGCGCATTTTGCCCGTCACGCGGCTGGTATTTACCTTGCGCACTTTCACCTTAAAGATTTCTTCCACGGCCTGCTTAATCTGGGACTTATTCGCCCTCAGGTCCACGCGAAACGTGTATTTGTTGTAATCAGCCATAAGGTCAGTGCTTTTTTCGGTCACCACTGGGTTGACAAGTACGTCCCGGACTTCCATTATGCAAGCACCTCCTCTAACTTCGCCACGGCATCCTGGGTCATCACAAGATGCTCGTGGTTGAGCACATCATATACATTGAGTCCCTGGGACTTGCTTAGTGCCGCATGCTTAATATTGCGCGTGGATTTTTCCACGTTGTTGTCCCACTCACCGATGACCAGCAGAGGTTTCTTCTCTACATCCAGCGAGCGCAGCACTGCGGCCATGACACGCGTTTTGGGTTCTGCCACGGAAATTTCGTCTACAATCACCAGCTTGCCTTCTTTCACCTTAGCACTGAGTGCAGACTTCAACGCGGCCCGGCGTGCTTTTTTTGGCATACGATAACTGTAGTCCCGCGGTGCTGGCCCAAAAGTGGTGCCTCCGCCGACCCACAGCGGTGAACGAATACTTCCAACCCGTGCCCGGCCAGTACCTTTCTGCCGCCATGGTTTGCGTCCACCGCCTCGAACCATGGACCGGTTCTTGACGGCATGCGTGCCCTGGCGCCGATTGGCCGACTGGTTGACCACAACTTGGTGCAGCAGCGCTTCGTTGATCTCCGCTCCAAAGATACCTTCATCCAAATCCATGTCGCCGATCTGCTTTCCTTCCATGTTGAAAACGGCTACGTTTGGCATGTGTGCAGCCTCCTCTCTTCCGAAACTTTCATGCTATGCCTTGACCGATTCATTGACTATCACAAGGGTCCCCTTGGCGCCTGGAACCGAACCTTTGATCAACAGCAGGTTGCGATCGTCATCGACCTTGATGACTTCCAAGCCCTGAATGGTTGTCCTGTTGCCGCCCTTGCGCCCGGCCATCTTCTTGCCCTTAAACACCCGCATCGGATCAATGGAGCCTAGAGCACCGGCGCCCCGATGGTAATGGGAACCATGGCTCATGGGGCCTCGGGAAAAACCGTGTCGCTTGATCGGCCCCGCAAACCCTTTACCACGGCTGGTTCCTGTGATGTCCACCCTATCACCTGCCGAGAAAATGGTAGCCTTGACTTCGTCGCCGATGCTGCCCTGGGCCAGATCATCCTCTTCCGTGACACGGAACTCACGCAGGTAACGGCGGGGCTTTACGCCTGCCTTGTCAAAATGCCCTTTTGATGGTTTATTGAAAAGGCGTTCGCGCTTTGTACCAAAACCCAATTGCACTGCGCTGTAGCCGTCATTGTCAACGGTCTTCTTCTGAACCACGGTGCAGGGGCCAGCTTCGATTACCGTAACCGGTACCAACGCACCTTCCTCGTTAAAGATCTGGGTCATACCGAGTTTCTTGCCTAAAATACCTTTGGCCATTGTTTGCACCCCCTATTTTACCCTCATACAGGCTTAGTCTTGCAGTTTGATTTCAATATCCACCCCAGCAGGCAGATCCAAGCGCATCAGTGCGTCCACTGTTTTGGGATTCGGTTCGAGAATGTCAATTAAACGTTTATGAGTCCGCATCTCAAACTGCTCCCGGGAATCCTTGTGAACATGCACCGAGCGCAGGACGGTAAAGATGTTCTTGTCGGTGGGTAAGGGGATGGGCCCGGAAACGGAAGCCCCGGTCCGCCTAGCTGTATCCACAATCTTCTCCGCCGAATTGTCAAGGATCTTGTGATCGAATGCCTTCAAGCGAATTCTCACTTTTTGCTTTGCGGCTTGTTTTGCCATGGAATGTTCCTCCCTTTCGCCCGATTGTCGGACATACTCTGTAGAAATTTCCCCAAGCTGCACGCCTGGCAACCTCCTACATCATCGCTGGCTGATGCCTGCCATACTTGACAGGGGAAAAGCGGCCTCCTCGGGACTTGTTGCCAAGAGACCCAAAAGCGTGACAGGATGGAGCGCGAACAGCGCAAAAGGATCATGTCCGCGTCCCCGTACAGTGTGAACCATCGCTCTTGGAGGTGCTCCAGCAAGTTCCTAGGGGCCGCTCTTCTCGCGTCCCTTAGCTCGATGGGTCAAAGCGCGATACCTTAATCGATAATCTTCGTTACAACACCGGCACCTACGGTACGGCCGCCTTCACGGATGGCAAAGCGCAGGCCCTCTTCCATGGCAATCGGTGTAATCAACTCGCCGTTGACGCGGACGTTGTCGC
>PUOC01000040.1 GCA_003551965.1 Clostridiales bacterium
AGAAAATCCAGAACAAGATGCGGAGCTGGCTGCAGAAGAAGCCGATCTGCCGCTGCCACTAGCGGAGGCGCTGTTTGAGAAGTACCAGTTTGATACCGAAATAACTGACGATGTGCGTTCCGATCTGGAGAAAGCCGCTGCCTTTTTGTATAAGGAAGGCTTGATTCGCAGGCAGATTGATGTCGATGAACTGTTCTATCCCTAAAGACAATCCTAAAGCATCGAGACAGTGATAAGGTACTACTAGAGGGAGGATATGCCGTATGGATGCACTGGGTTTTCTCCAGGAGGAGCTGCAGAACCTTAAGGAGCAGGGCTTGTATCGGATGCCCCGCGTCCTGCAGGGGCAGCAAGAGGCGAAAGCGGTATTTGACGGCCGGGATGTAATCAACTTGTCATCCAACAATTATCTCGGCCTCACGACCCATCCGCGCCTGAAGCAGGCTGCCGTGGATGCCGTGGAGCGGTATGGCGTGGGCTCCGGCGCAGTGCGGACTATTGCCGGTACCATGGACCTGCATCTGGAGCTTGAGCAGAAACTGGCAGAGTTTAAACAAGTCGATGCCTGTCTGGTATTTCAGTCGGGATTCACGGCCAATGCCGGGACGGTCAGCTGTATTTTGGGCAAAGAAGATGTGATTGTCAGTGATCAGCTGAACCATGCCTCGATTATCGACGGCTGCCGCTTAAGCCGTGCCCAGATCAAGGTGTATCCCCATGCCGACATGGACGGCCTCCGCCAAGCGCTCTCGGAAGTGGAGGGACGCCGAATCTGCGTGGTGACAGACGGGGTATTCAGCATGGATGGCGATATTGCTCCGCTGCCCGATGTAGTTGAGATTGCCAGGGAGGCCGGAGCCATCGTCATGGTCGACGATGCCCACGCCAGTGGTGTCTTGGGAACCAACGGCCGCGGAACCGTGGACTACTATGGCCTGCATGGCGAGGTAGATATCCAGGTGGGAACCCTGTCCAAAGCCGTCGGCGGGCTGGGGGGTTATGTAGCGGGCCCGCAGCACCTAATCGACTATCTCATTCAAAGGGCGCGCCCGTTCCTGTTTAGTACTTCACACCCGCCGGCTGTCATCGCCGCTGCGTCAGCGGCTGTTGATGTTCTCTTGGAAGAACCGCAGATCATAGAAACACTGTGGGAAAACACGGAGTTCTTCCGTCGGGGTTTGGAATCGCTGGGCTTTGACACTGGTGCCAGCCAAACGCCCATTATTCCGGTTATGGTGGGGGATGAAAAGAAGACCATGGCACTGGCGGACAGATTGTTCGAAGCCGGTGTGTTTGCCCAGGGTATTGCGTACCCTACGGTACCGCCGGGCAAAGCTCGGGTGCGGACCATTATCACCGCCGAGCATCGTACCGAAGAACTCCAGTATGCTTTGGATATATTTGCCCGCGTCGGGAACGAACTAGGAATTGTTGATGGCTAGAGAATAGCCCGCGGTTGGTCTGCAAACGGGGCCAAGCCCTGCCCGCATGCCAGGGCAGAAGAGCAGGAAAAGCAGGGGGCAGCACTGCCCCCTGCTTTTCTGATCCCGGTGTCGGTGCCTTCGATACGGCTGTCCTGCTAAGGGAAAACCCGCTTCAGCTGTTTTCTTGCCCTGTCCATGAACTGCTGCACCAAAACGGCCAATGTGCGGCGCAGGGCCCAGAAGAAGACGGCAATGGCCAAGCTGCGGATGATGGTCGAGGCTACCAACGAGTGCTGTACTGTCAGGTAGTTTAAGGCAAAGGTTCCCAGAAACGGACCTACAATGCCTGTAAAGGAGTTCAAGGTGTGGAATGTTGCAATCGATACCGATTTGTAGCGGCTGCTGGCTGATGAGAGCAGGATGTTGAACATAGTCAAGTTGAATGATGCCAAAAAAACGCCCAAAACAACGTGCATAAAGAGCATGTAAACGGGATTGGCGCTGAGGACAAATACTGCCGGCCAAAGCCCCAGGCCCAAGAGCCCGACGGCAAAAACCAGGTCGTCGCCATGCAGCGTTGTCAGCCTGCCCCACAGCATGGAGGATGAGACGGATGCTGCCCCAATCAACGTGGCCATCCAGCCGATGAGGCTGTTGGGCAGTTCGAGGGTACGGGCGAAATAAATGGGGAAGAGCGGTGCCGAGAAGTTGATCCCCAAATGGATTAGAAAGGATGTGGCCAAAAACACCGCGAACTTCTTGCCCGTTTCGACGTCATCCAGCATATTGCGAAGCTGACGGAAATAGGGTTCGCGCACATGAGCTTCCGCAGGCATGTCTTCATTGTGCTGCCGCAGGACCAGGGATGATGCCACTCCCGAGAGAAAGGCTGCCGAAAACAGAACGGTCCAATTGTACGGGTAGGGTATGATATCCAGCAGGAAACCGGCACTGACCGTGCCGATCATATTGACTAGACCGCACCAGGTATTGCGCTGTCCGAAAATCTGTCCGCGGTAGCGCACGGGAAAAAGATTGCCCATAAGCGATGTCCAGCTAAGGTTCATGATCACTGTGGGAATGGTCATCAATGTCAGGATGACAATCAGAGCTTCGCCTCGATAGCCGGCTAAGTAAGGTATGACAGCCATGGGCAGGAAAAAGCAGCGACTAAAAAGACCTCCCCAGAAAACAAGGGGAAGCTTGGCCCGGTGGCGATCGGAATAACGGGCGGCTGGGATCATCATGAGGAAGTTGACCAAAGCGGGCACCGCGGTTATCAGTCCGATGATGATGTTAGGGGCGTCTAAGGCAACGGCGTAGATGCCGAGGAACGGCAGCACGAGTCCCATGGAGAAGCTGGCATACATGCCTTCTTTGGTCGATATGCGGTAATTGTAATAGACCTCACTGGGAACTTCCTTTTTCACTGGCTGCACCTCCCCTAGGGCGACGAGCGCCTATGCGGGCCATGGGGCACAAGCACTTGCACACCTCCTGGAACCAGACGCGCATCCATGGGAGTGGTGGATCGCAGGTCACCGTCAAACATTTTCCGCATACCGGCCGGCTTGATCTGAACTCGCCGTCCCTGCAGGATCCGGACCGCCCGGTGCCCGACGTGTCCGCCTTTGTATACCTTCGGAAGCGTCCAGAGCAGATCCCAACGCCCAATGTCTTCGACAATAACAATGGACAGCAGGCCGTCGTCGGGCTTGGCTTCCGGGGCAAACATCAGTCCGCCGCCACCGTAGGGCATGTTCATGAGCAGCACACCCACAATATCTGCAGAAAGTGCTCGGTCGTCCACAGTTATGGTTACGGGAACGGCTTTGAGGTGTTTTAGGGTTTTCCATACGGCGCTCAGGTAGGCGGCTTTTCCCACCGGGGACCCGGGCTTAGCGGCATTGACGTACTCCAACACTGTTACCGGAAATCCAATGGCAGCAAGGCAGCCAAATATCTTGTCGGTTTCGACACCCACATCCATGGAAAGCCTGCGTCCTTTGACAAGGACATCGGCTGCGCCGACAGGATCCAGGGGTATCGCTAGTCCGCGGGCGTGATCATTGCCCGTTCCTGCCGGAATGACTCCCAACGTGCAGTCCGTCTGCCAGATTCCTTCTAGGACTTCGCTGACGGTTCCGTCGCCCCCGAGGCCGGCCACCACTTCATGCCGCTGCGCAGCGCTGTGTGCCAGTTCCACGGCATGACCGGCATATCCTGTCTCGAAGTATTCGTAGTCTGCGCCCAATTCGTCGAGGCGGCGACGCACAATCGGTCCGATTCGGGCAGCGCGCCCCCGTCCGGCCAGATGATTGGCTACAATGGCTGTGCTCATGGCAGTACTCCTCGTCGGCGGTGAATTTCGGCAGTGTACAGCTGTCTTTTCGACAAAGGGGCGCAAGCTCCTTCTGCAGAGCAGGAGCTTCCTCCGGCGGAGAAAGCTCCTGGATTTCCACATAGCGCAGAATCGGCGCCGTGCCTAAAACATGATTTTTTGCCGGCGTAGCCCGACATTTAACAACAGTCCTACTGCAAGCATGCTTGTCAATAGAGTGCTGCCTCCATAGGTGATGAAGGGCAGCGGAAGGCCCGTAACGGGCATGACCCCGAGAGTCATGCCGACATTGATCAGCAGATGAAAGAAAAAGATGCTTACGCAGCCGGCGGCCAGAAGCGTGCCGAAGCGATCCTTCGCGCGAGCTGCAATCATCACGCCCCGTCCGATTATGAACAGGTAGAGGGACAGAACGGCAACAGCGCCCACAAAACCCCATTCCTCCGTAATTACCGAAAAGACAAAATCGGTGTGATTGGCAGGCAGGAAATTCAACTGGTTTTGGGATCCGCTCAAGAAACCGCGGCCCAAAAACCCTCCGGACCCGACGGCGATCATGGACTGGATTACATTCCAACCGGCGCCGGTGGGATCCGAGTAGGGATCAACAAAGACCAGAAGGCGATTGAGCTGATAGGGTTTTATAAGCGAAATCCAGCCTTGGTGCGATGCCACAACCGCTGCGGCCACAGCCGCAGCACCGGAAGCCGCTGATGCAGCCAAGTGCTTGATGTTGGCTCCTGCCATGTACAGCATGGCGAAGGCAATGCCCACGAAGACGATGGTAGTTCCCATATCCGGCTGCATCAGCACCAAGACAATGGGCAGTGCCACCAGCGCCATGGGAACAGCCATTTTCCAACCTTCAAAGCGATGCTGCTTCTCTAAGTAGTGGGCGAGCACAATAATAATGACGATTTTTGCCAGTTCTGACGGCTGCAGATTGACAGGGCCGAGGTGGAACCACCGCTGGGAGCCGAAGACTGCTCGGCCATAGAAGAGCACAGCAGTGAGCAAAGATATGTTGACCAGATACAAGAACTTTGACAGGCGCTTCAGGGCGCGATAGTCAATGGCAAAGGCCGCCACGAGGGCCACAAGACCTATGGCACCCCCGGCCAGCTG
>PUOC01000223.1 GCA_003551965.1 Clostridiales bacterium
CCGTGTGGTCATGGCGCCCATGTGTCAATACCAGGCAACGGCCGACGGACATGCGGCACCATGGCATCATATCCATTATGCAAGCAGGGCCGTCGGGGGTGTTGGCCTCATTATTGTGGAAGCGGTAGGCATAGAAGCCCGCGGCCGATTGAGCGGCCGCTGTCTTGGGATTTATGAAGAAGGGCACCGGGAAGGTTTGGAACAGATAGCAGTCCTGGGCCGCAGTCATGGAGCGGTCATGGGCATCCAGCTTTCCCATGGGGGCCGCAAGGGTTATTCTGACCGTCCCGTAGCTCCTTCCGCCATTACACCCGATCCCAACCGCTTCCCGGTCCCTCATAAGCTCAGTCCCGCGGAAATCGGCGGCGTCGTCGAATCTTGGAAAATCGCGGCGCGCAGGGCAAGGGATGCAGGCTATGACATGATTCAGCTCCATGGAGCACACGGCTATCTGATCCACTCCTTTCTGTCCCCCTTGTCTAACGTCCGCGAGGACAGCTACGGCGGAACGCCGGAAAACCGCCGCCGCTTTCTCATGGAAGTATTGGCCGCAGTCCAGGAAGAATGGCCCCGTGATCGTCTTCTGTCCGTTCGTCTCTCGGCGGTGGATCATCTAGAGGGCGGTTTGACGATGGCAGAAACCAAAGCTACCGTCGAAGAGCTGAAAAAACACAACGTCGACGTAATTGACATCAGTTCCGGGGGGCTGTTGCAGGCCAACATTGCTGTCTATCCGGGCTATCAGGTTCATCTGGCAGAAGGGGTGAAAAAAGCAGTCGGTCTGCCTACCATTGCCGTGGGAGGGCTCGATGAACCGGCCTTGGCCGAATCCGTTGTGGCAGAGGGCAGAGCAGACTTTGCCGCTCTCGGGCGAGCCCTGCTGCGGGATCCCCATTGGGTCCTGCGGGCGGCAGAGTACGATCAGAGCGTTCCCTGGCCGGAATCCTATGAGAGAGGGCGGCGATCACGATAGCGGAGTACGGGGCACAGGAACCCAGGCAGCCAGTTGTCATTGTCACGGACAGCGCTGCGAGCATTCCCGAACATCTGCGGAAGAAATGGAACGTGTTTGAGGTACCCGTCGGTATTCAAATGGACGGCACGGTATACCGCGAAAATGTCGATATAACTCGAGAAGAGTTCTACGCCAGCTTGGATGAAGTCCGAAGCCTAAGCACTTCGCAGCCGTCGCCGGGAGACTTTCTCGACGTCTATCGGCAGGCGGCAGAGCATGGCCGGACCATACTTTCCATTCATATAACGGGCCGGCAGTCAGGCACCGTGCAGTCCGCCCAGTTGGCCGCCCGGGAAACAGACAGGAACGTGATCGTCTATGACAGCCAATCATGCAGCATGGGCCAGGGCTTTATGGCCTTGGCCGCTGCCGAACAGGCACAGCAGGGCGGAACCGCAGACGAAATCGTGCCCCTACTAGACCGGATGAAAAGACAGACCCAGATCTGGGCGGCCGTCCCGACATTGGCCTATCTGGCTCGCTCGGGAAAAATTCCCAGAATACAGGCCCTACTGGCCAATGTACTCAATATCAAACCAATTTTGTCCATGGTGGACGGAAATGCCAGCATGGTGGCAAAAGCCCGTTCCTATCCAAAGGCCCTCAGCATCGTGCTGGACCGGGCTGAACAGTTTTTTGGAAGCCAGCCGCTGCGGGTGGCTGTACTGCACACATATGCCCCCGCCGCCGCTGAACGATTCCGAGAGCAGGTGGAAAGAAAGCTTGCCTGCCGCGATCTTTTTCTGTCGGACATGGGCACAGCCTTGGCCGTCCATGGGGGCCGGGGCATGCTGGGATTGGCAGCCTGTCCCGTTGAGACAAACACTTAGTGGAGAGGATGATGGCCGTGGATGCAGTGGCTCGTTACCAGAGTTGGCTCGCTGACAACAGCATTGACGAATCGATGAAAGAAGAACTGCGCAGCATAGAGGGACAGGAAGACGAAATTCATGATCGCTTCCACAAGGTCCTGGAATTTGGAACCGGTGGCATGCGGGGAACCATCGCTGCCGGATTGAACCGCATGAACATCTATACCATTCGGCTGGCGGCACAGGCACTGGCCGATGTCCTGCGCGATTCGGACCTGGCTGACCGGGGTGTCGCCATCGCCCACGATACCCGGCACATGTCGCGGGAGTTTACGGAGGAGTCGGCTAAAGTTTTGGTTGGCAATGGCATTCCTGTATACGTCTTTGAAGAAGTGGCCCCCACGCCTCTGCTGTCCTTTGCCGTGCGGCATTGGCAGGCGGGAGCAGGGATTGTGATCACGGCAAGCCACAATCCGCCGCAGTACAACGGCTTCAAATGCTATCGTTCCGATGGAGTGCAGATGCTAGACGAGCAGGCCTCAGCCATCAGCCGTGCCATGGAGCAGCTTTCCTTTGACGACGTCAAAATCGAATCCGATGCCCAAAATTCGCCGCTGTGGACTGACTTAGCTGGGAAAACGTACGAAGCATATTATGCTGCGGTCGGCAATCTGCTTCCCCAACGCAAGGAACATGACACTCGCCTCCGTGTGCTCTATACACCGCTGCACGGCACCGGCGCGCGCCATGTTCCGGAAGTACTGAGGCGGGCTGGGTTTTCTGCTGTCGATACTGTCGGTGAGCAGATGCGGCCCGATGGCCAGTTCCCCACGGTCAAACTGCCCAATCCCGAAGAAGCAGATGCCTTTTCTTTGGCCTTTGAACAGGCAGGGAAGGGCGGTGCCGACCTGATCCTAGCCACGGATCCCGACGGCGATCGCGTCGGCAGCGCGGTTTGGCACGAAGGCGAATACCATCTGCTAAACGGCAACCAAGTGGGGGTACTGATGGCCGACTACCTGCTTGCCCATACGGGAGCAGAAAAACGAGATCAAGGGGTAATCATTAAGACCATCGTCTCCACCGAGATGATCCGCCCCATTGCCGATCAGTACGGAGCGTCTGTATTGGATACCCTGACGGGATTCAAATACATCGGAGACCAAATGGGTCGTCTAGAGCGAGAAGGCAGGCACTTCATCTTCGGATTTGAGGAGAGCTATGGGTATCTGACAGGAACCTTTGTCCGCGACAAAGACGCGGTCATGGCCAGCCTGCTGCTGGCCCAGATGGCCGCCTATTACCGAACCCAGGGTACCACGCTGGTTCAACGACTGGAAGAACTGATGCAGCAGCACGGGTTTTTCCTGGAAGGACTGCGTTCCTATGCCTTTGAATCCAGTGCCGAAGCACAGAAGGCCCAAAGGCTCATCGAACGCCTCCGCACGGAGCCTATGGCAGAAATGGCTGGCCATGCCATGGAATACCGCCGCGACTACGGACGCAGCATCGAACTGCATGTGCCCACCGGTAAAGAAACCACACTGACCCTTCCCAAAGAAGAGGTCATCCAGTGGGAAACGAAATCAGGACAACGCATTACCCTGCGGCCTTCGGGAACCGAACCGAAAATGAAGCTATACATCGGAGCCCGGGGCGGAACCCGCCGGGAGGCCGATGAAAACAGAAAAGCTCTGGAAGAAGCTTTCAACCATATTGTGGCTGAGGGATTGGAAGACAGCTGAAAGGGAAGCGTTTCCCCAAGGCCTTGCTCGGCTTGGTCGAAATCGGCCGAGTGAACCGGCAGTTCTCTCGTTTGCTGAGGAGCTGCCGGTTTTCCATGGGGCAGACCCAGCCGCCGGCGGCAAAGGGCGGTGTTGACGATGATCATTGAAGTGGAAATCGAAGGCGTGTCCCTCGCCTTGAGAACGACGCCGAACGTATTCTCCCCGTGCGGCATCGATCACGGTACAAGAACTATGCTAAGCCTTATATCCTTTACAAACTGGGATCGAGTACTGGATCTCGGCTGCGGCTGCGGTGTGGTGGGAATCTATGCCGCGAAACTGGTGGGCCCGGAGCAGGTTGTCATGTCCGATGTTGATCCGGATCTGGTACGGCTGGCTGCGGAGAACGCAGAACGAAACGGCGTCAAAGGAATCCGCACGTACACCAGCGACGGTCTGCGTTCGATCCCGGACGCCGACTTCACAAAGATCCTGACCAATCCGCCGTATCACAGTGACTTCTCTGTGCCGAAGCATTTTATCGAAAAAGGTTTCAACCGTCTGGTGATCGGCGGCAGCATGTACATGGTGACAAAGCGAAGGCAGTGGTACAAGAAAAAGTTAACCGCTATATTCGGCGGGGTCCGCATCTATGAACGCAGCGGCTATTATGTGTTTTGGTCGCAAAAGCGCTCATCGTCCTATGCCGGCAGAAAGTGAAAGCACTCCGGCGCTGCCGGGCCCGCAGTGATGACTGCCTCCTAGCCAGCACCGCAGCAGCCAAGCGGATCCGGTCCGGGCCACGGCAGCCACGCGTCTGGCCCCCGACAAAAGCTTTGTCCATACCCGGTGAGAAGGATTTTCGTTTCGGCTTGCGAATTAAACAGACGTGGAGGCGATGACAATGCACTCATTATCGAAATTACTGCGGTGCCTGCGGGAATTCCGGACTCTGGTACTGCTGGTCATTGTGGGAACCTTTGGCATCACGGTGACCAATTTGTCCGGCCCATGGATCATACGGTCTGCTGTCAGCTTGATTGAAGGCAACCTTGGTCAGCAGTGGGAAACGATAATCCGGCTCAGCGCGCTGCTGTTCGGCCTTTATACGCTCCGGGCCCTGTTTGCCTTTGGGACGAATTACACGGCCCATTGGGTCGCTTGGAGTTTGGTGGAGAAACTGCCGGTTCGCCTTTATACGCATCTGCAGCGCTTGTCCCTCTCCTACTACCAGGACAAACAGACTGGACAGCTGATGTCCCGGATTGTCAACGATACCCAGCATCTGGAACCTCTGCTCGCCCATGGCGTGCCCGACGTGATCGTGAACCTGC
>PUOC01000178.1 GCA_003551965.1 Clostridiales bacterium
GAGATAGGCCCACGTACCATGGACATGCTGCCCGTCAAAACCGGGCTCGATATGCATTTCAATGGATGCTGCCGCAGGCATGCCAAGAAGCAGGACTAACAGCAGCGCTAACAATAGCTGCTTGTACATGGTAACCACCTCCGGTGGTCTCTGATTTCAGTGTATCAAGACAAAGCCCTCGGTACAAATGTCAGTGCGTAAGATATCAATTTGCCTGCCCCAACTTTAGGAGGTCTGCCCCTATGAAGATCGACATGCGCGGTATTCTGGCGGAATTGCTGTCCTTTGTCACCGGTGCCATAGCCCTTGTGGCCGTCTTGCCCATGCTCAATGTGGTCACGGTCCGCATGCTGCAAGCTGGGTACCTGGAAGGTGCCGGACTGTCTCAAAGTGTTCGCACCATGCTCGGAATTGTGGCGGTACTGGTACTAGCCGCAGGTTGGTTGACTTTGGTCCTATTCGCATCAGAATACTACCGTAAAGGCATCAAAAAAGGCGAAGTGCTCATCCGTTTCCTGCGGATAACCTCTGCACAGCTGCTGGCTGTACCTGTTGTTGTGGTGCTGTACCAGATTGCGTTCCCCATGGGCATGATCTTTATCGATTGGGTGCTGTTTTCCGGCGGACTGTTTCTAGGCATCGCGGGGCTCTTTGCCTGCAAGTGGAAGGAGCGGCAGCGACTGCCGAAACGTCCGGCCCACCAGAAGCAAATGCTGTTCAATCTGCGCCGGCGCTAGCCCTACGGCACCGCTGGCTCCACAGGGAGCAGGAGTCTTAATACACGAGGTGAATCACTTGGCAAAAAGATTGCTGTGGTTGTTCATGGCTGCACTGCTTGTGGCCTTGCCGGCAGGGACCGTCCAAGCACGGTACCAGATCGCCGACATTGTCGATCAGGTAAGTCCAGGCGTCGTCAGTGTCCACATGGCTGGAGCAGACACCGACGACCCCACTGTCATACCCCGTGAGGGCATGGGTTCCGGATTCATCGTCAGTGAAGACGGACTGATCCTCACCAACCATCACGTCATCCAGGACGCTCCCCGGATCACAGTGGGTATGCCCGACGGCACCACCTTCGAAGACGTGGAAGTTATCGGTCATGATCGCTTAAGTGATCTGGCAATCTTGCAAATTTCTGCTGCCGATGGCCAGACCTTCCACCCGGTAGGGTTGGGTAACTCAGACCAAGCACGGGTGGGGGAAACGGTCTTAGCCTTCGGTAATCCCTTTGGCTTCCAGTTAGGCGAAGATCTGACCGTGACCAAAGGAATCATCAGTACAAAGAACCGAACCATTGAAACCGAGCAGGCCGTTTTTCAAGACTTTCTCCAGACAGACGCTGCCATTAACCCCGGCAACAGCGGCGGGCCCCTGGTCACCATCGACGGCAAAGCGGTCGGAATCAACACCGCCATTATCCCCTATGCCCAGGGAATTGGTTTTGCTATTCCCATCAACCGAGCCAAGGACATCATGGACCAACTACTCGAGGAAGGCAAAATTGCCCGGCCGTGGTTGGGCGCAATGGTGCAGCCGCGGGAGGGGCGGGGCGTGGCAGTGGAAACAGTGGCACCGGACAGTGACGCTGCCAGGGCCGGCCTGCGGTCGGGCGATGTTATTCTGGAGGTAAACCGCCAGCCCGTGGATAGTCGGGAAGACATGTTTCGGGTCGTTGAAGATCTAGAAATCGGTGAGCAAGTCTACATGGTTGTCAGGCGCAACGGCGCCCGGCACTATCTCGTTACAGAAATCGAAGAAAGACCCTAGCCTGCGGCTGGGGCTTTTTCTATGCCTCCCACGAACTGTGGGCGGACCTACTCATAGATTCTGCATGCACCGCACGCCTAGATACCGTTCGCAGCACGGCCATGATCTTTCGTCGGCCCATAGGCATGCTCAAAAACGTATCGCCCCTATTGTATCATAACCATAGTCTTTATTAATATAGTTCGTTTTCAAAGCGCGTTTTCTGGGATCGCAGGGTGCTTTTTTAATGTCTGTGCGTAAGAACGCACATCGCACCGCAGGCGGTTGTCCGTGTTCCCATGGGTTCTGTGGGTTAAGCTCCGCCCAACGCATGCTTGCAGTCGCGATGGGAAGCATGTTTGGGAACCGGCCCGGCAGAAGCTGCCCGGAGCAGCTGGGAGAAGCTCCGAATGGAAGCCCTGCCCCGGCAGGTACCATTCCGTGAAAGTCGAAAACAGATCCCATGAAAGCATTACATGACAGGAGGGGCTAATGTATGGAAGGTAGGATACTGTATTTTGACCGTCCCGGACCGGAAAACACCGAAGCTGTAATTGAGCACTCTCTGCAGCGGGCAGAAGAACTGGGACTGAAACACATTGTTGTGGCCACCGGCGGGGAAACGCTTTTAAAGACAGTCAACCGCATTGATGAGCGGCAGTCGGACATCCAGGCTATTGGAGTGACGCTGCAGGCGGGCACATGGAACACCTATGGTGAGCCGAACTGGGACCTGCTGTCGCAGTCGCAGAAAAAGGGCGCCCAGGTACTGACTGTTACCCATGGACTGATGGGAACCGTGGAAAGCGCCATTCAGAAAAAGTTCGGCGGCTTGCCTCCCATGGAACTGATCGCCCACACCTACTATACCTTTTCCCAGGGAACCAAGGTCGCCGTGGAAATCGCTCTCAGTGCCGTGGATTGCGGCTTAGTGACAGCAGGTACAGACGTCGTTTCCATCGCCGGCAGCGGCCAGGGAGCTGACACCAGCCTTGTGCTCACAGCCCGATCGTCGGTGGATTTCTTTGATGTCAAAATTCGAGAACTACTCTGCTTGCCCCGCTGAAACCGCTGCCGTTCATGGAAACGCCGCACGCAAAAGGAAATCTTGGATGCCGCCCCCAGGCTGGCATCCAAGATTTTTCTCGTTCTTGACATATTCGCAACCGCAATCGGCGGCCACTGATCAAACCGGGCCTTCCGTGTCATCCTGTTCTCCGTACTCACATGCCCGCTTCTTTCAAGAGTGCTTTCAGTGCCGCCGCAGCTGTGGCGAAACGTTCTTTTGATGAAGCAGGTGCTGCCAAACCCAGGGAAGCATAATCCAAATCCGGCCGCAAATGGGGCTCTAGGGACAGGAACCCGTGAAAACCATTGCCCAAAAGAGCTGCCAGCATGTCCCCGATGCGCCCGTGCCCATACCCGGCCGACACAACGCGGCCGCTTTCAAACTCAGCGTCCTTTATATGCAGATAGGCCACGTGCTCAGCCAGCAGATCATAGGCATCGGGATAAGGACGCTCTCCGCACTGTATAAAGTTGGCAAAGTCAAATGTGATCTTCAGCGAAGGGCTGTCCATTGTCCTCACCAGATCCAGGCAGCGTCTAGCACAATCGCCATAAATGCCCTTTTCATTCTCGTGGAGAAGTATAACCTTTGTCTGCTCGGCCCGGTCACAGAGTTCGCGCATTCGGCGCATGACCTCGCAGCGGTGAATGCCCGGATCCTCCTGCTCGGGAATGAAAAAGCTGAACACCCGAATATATGGCGCGGCAAGGGTGGCAGCGATTTGAAGGGCATGCTCGAACCGCTCCAAGTGCGGCGGAAACTCATCAAAAATGGAGATCTTTCCTATGGGAGAACCGATAGCCGATACCCCGAAGCCTCTTTCATCCAAGTGCTGCTTGAGCTCCTGGACTTCGGGCAGTGCATGGTCCAATATGTTTCTTCCAGCCACA
The DNA here is from genome assembly GCA_003551965.1 of Clostridiales bacterium. Taxonomy (GTDB): domain Bacteria; phylum Bacillota; class Limnochordia; order Darwinibacteriales; family B1SED10-159; genus B1SED10-159. The sequence goes on from PUOC01000178.1 coordinate 3,709, forward strand.
GAACGCAGCTCCAGGAAGCGAATACCGTGTTCCGCCAGCACGTCCAATTGAACATCCAAGTCCTGATCGATTTCATCAGCGAATCCCGAAAGGATAAACCGGCCCACTCAACATACCTCCCGCCCATTATGGCCAAGCTGCAGCGAACCCCTAAGCATGCTTTCTCTCTATTGCTTTTCCATCTGGAAGGAGAAAATCCTCCTTGCATTGGAGCCTGATGATCCGTCTGCACAAAAACCCAGGCAAGACAGGGCGGCAGCTTCGGCCCTGCCTGCCTGGGTACGCCGGTGCGCAGTTCACCGATGGAAGACCCAACAACAGCGGTTATTTTCCTCGATGGACCGGTGCACAGACTCCGCCTTGGCCAGCCGAATCAAGGGGTGCAGACTTCGCACTGGCAGCGAAATGCTGCCGCCCACCCTTGAAGTGTCTCTTTTAGCCGTTCTTTTTCGCGGCCAGGGGTTCCCGCTGGCGCAGGGCAATGTCCGCTATCCACACCACCAGCGCCAAAATGGCCAAGTACATCCATACATCCATGGGTTCCCGGTAGCGCCGCTCTGTCTCGGCAAAGACCTGGCTTGGTTCTGCCAGTTCCCTGCCCCCCGTCTGCTCCCGAAGGCTCTGCAGAAGCCCTTGATCATCCGGTGGCAGGCCGTACTCCGGCGAATACGGGACCGAAACGGCGGCCGCCTCTTGAATTTCTTCGCCTTGGCCGCTCCCGGAGATAATCGCTGTATAGACACCTTCATCGCGAAGCGGAACAGCAGCCCGATAATAACCCGGGCCTTCCTGCACCAGCTCCACTTCACCGAGGACCTCCTGTCCCTGCAGCACACGGGCGTTTAAATCCAAGTGATTGATATAATTCCCGTCTCCGTCCAAGGCATCGACGACAATTTCGCCCTGGCCTTCCTGGTACATCAACCGCGGCTGCACACCACTGGTTTCGATGTCCGTCACCGCCCAGTTGACAATGCTTCCCCACAGCTCCTCATATCCGTCCCAGTCCAGCCACGGTTCTGCCCATTTCTGGCCGGTATCGGACATAAAGGATACCACTCGGCCGAGACCAAACCGCCAGCTGGCCAGCAGGGGACTGTCGTCATCGGTAGTCAGGTACACGTCGGCCAAGTCCTTGGGAGTCGTGAGCGAGAAGCCCTGCAAAGGCGGGGTGTCTTCCCTGTCTGCCAACTCTGCAAAGCGAGTATCGCCTACGGCGTGAACGCCTGTTTCGTCTTCCACCACAGGAGAGGCAGCAATACGCTCCGCCTCCGTGGCCATCACCTGCGGCAGAGACTCAATGTCCTCCACGAAGTAGTGCTTGCCGCCGCCCTCTTCGGCCAACATGCTCATGAGCTCCAGATCGGCCGAAGCACTGACCGAGATCGTGCTCAAGGTAATTTCTTCCTCTTGATACTTGGCAAGGATTTCCGGGTAATCACCGTCCCGGGATATCCCATCGGACATAAGGATAACGTGCCTTGCCGCACTTTCTTCATCCTCCAGCCCTTCGAAAGCTTTAACCAGCGATGGATAGATGAATGTTCCTCCGCTGCCGGCATCCAGTGGTCCCAGCGCTTCGTAGAGATGCTGCTTATCTCCGACATCCTCCACAGGTACCAGCCACTCCGTTTCGTGGTCAAACAGGACAATGCCCAAGCGCTCACGGCTAAGCAGCAGATCAATGACCCCAGCCGCAGCCTGCTTGGTAATATCCATGCGGCTCAAGCCCGTATCTGCCACCTCAGCCCGCATACTTCCGGAAATATCAAGGATCAAGACCAACGACAACGTGGGAAAGGCCAATTCCTCTTCCATCTGGGATTTGACGGGCAGCATGACTTCAAACGGTGATTCGTGGTATCCTCCCATGCCATAGCTGCTCAAACCGCCGGTGGTGATCAATCCGCCGCCCAACTCAGCGGTATACGCCTGCAGTACTTCATACTGCTGTTCGGAAAATCCCCGTGCCGGCAGATCATCCAGGACCACGGCCGAATATGCCTGCAGGTCGCTCAAAGATGATGGAAACTCGTCTAGTGACCGTCGGGATACATTCAAACCAGCATCCTCCAGTGCAGAAACCAGTGGATCTGCGCTGCCGCCGCGATCAACCACCATCACCATGCGTTCTCCGGTTACACGAAGCACCCGGGCAAAGGTGTTGTTTTCCAAGATATTGTCATCGGGGCTGTCGATGTCTGCCCGTATCGCTCTCCATCCCTGCGACTCCGGGGTGTGCTCAAAGCGGACGCTGTTATAACCGGCTTCAAGGACCAGCTCCCGGGTGGCAATCCGGTCGCCGTCCTCATATAAACGCAGTGTACCTTCCGTATCGGAAGCACTGTAAACTATGACGCGTCCCACAAAGGATTCACCTTCGGCGGCGCTGTCAGGAAGCAGAACATCCGTAACCAAAACTTCTTCTTCCCAGACCGGCAGCTGCAGCGGATAGATGTCGATGGGAATATCTCTTTCCCGATAAGCGTCGATCTCGTCTGCAGCCTGGCCGGCGGTTTCCCAGCCGTCACTAAGCAACACAACGCGCCGGTTGCCCTCGGGCAGCAGAGAACGTCCTTGCCGCAGTGCCTTTTCGATGTCCGTATAACGGCCGGAGGGCTGCTCTTGAAATCCAGGAAAAGCATCCTGGCTGCCAACCGGATGATCCAATGCGAAATCGGCACCGAAGGACGCCACCCCATAGGAGTCGCTGTCGTCCCGATACTGCAGAGCCTCTTGAATAAAGGATAGAGCCCGCTCTTGTTCGTCCTCGGATACACTGTGAGAGCGGTCCACCAAAAACAGCACCTCGCGCTCATCCACAGGCAGAGCCAGCTGCGGCCCGGCCAGTGCGATGATCAAAACAGTCAGTACAATACTGCGGACGATCAAATATGATTTCGGATAACGCCGCAAATAATAGTACCAAAACACAGGAAGAACCAAAAGAGCAGCCAACACCAACGGTCTTACAAAATCCACAGCCATGGCTTTCCCGCTGTTAAGGAGTGGGCATACACTCCCTGCAGCGGCTTTCACCTCTCTTTGCCAGGAATTGGACACACAGCCAAACAGTGCACGGCCTCAACATACTTTGATCATATCAAGCATCGCCGCGCAGATCAGTCCTAAGAAAAACCAACAAAAGGAAGCCCACGGAATCATGGGCTTCGTATACACACAATATAATGTTTCGCACAGCACTCAGGAATGTTTGCGGTCAGCCACCGCTTTGCGGGTTTTTTCTATGCAGGCCGTTGAATGTTCGTACTGCGCCAGCGCCACTGCAATGAACAGCGTGTCGATAGTGCTCAGCTGTGCGATGCGGGATGCAATGGCACCGCTCCGAAACACAGTTTCCTCATCTGACGACGTCAGCAGTACGCGATCGGCATATTGGGTCACGGAGGAGCGGGGAAAATTCGTCAGCGCGACCGTATAGGCCCCGGCTTCCTGGGCCGTGCGCAGGCTTTCCACAATTTCCCATGTTTCGCCGGAGTAACTCACAGCCACCGCCACATCGTCTTTATTGAGCAGGGCAGCATTGGTAATCTGCATGTGGGAATCGGCCAGTGCCACGCAATGCAGCCCAATACGCATGAACTTTTGCTGGGCATCCTGTGCCACAATGCCTGAGGCACCTAAACCGTAGAACTCGATTCTTTTCGCCGTCCCCAATTTTTCGACGACAACAAGCAGATCGTCGTTATCCAATGTTCGAGTCGTATCTTGCAGGGCCTGTACATTGGCATAGAAGATTTTGTCTTTTATGGCTGCAATATCGTCGCCCGGTTCCACAGCACCGTAGATGGGCTCAGGCTTAACCACAACATCCTGGGCCAAACGGATCTTCAGTTCCTGAAACCCTTTATAACCGATGCGTTTGCAGAACTTGACAACTGTCGCGTCACTGACCTGCGCCCGCTTCGCCAGCTCCGTGATGGAAAGATGAACGATCTCACCCGGCTGCTTCAATATTTCCGTGGCGACGCGCCGCTCAGCAGGGCGAAGACTGGGAAACATTCCCCGCAGGTGCAGCAGACAGTCACTGGCACTCATAAGATGCTTGCCTCCTCACCGATTGATCGGCCGCGCCTTCCTGTACGATAATCACATCTCTGCAGCCGATGTTCGACAAAATCTGTCTGGTCTCTTTAGATATATACGGCCGAAATTACCTACTTCCTGCCCCGTCGACCAGAAAATTTTGCTAGTTTTGTGGAATGGATGAGGACTTCCCCAGAACCGCCGCGGTTTGACACTGCCACAACTTAATTGTGCTCCGCTTCTTCCAACGCTGCAAGAGCCTTGCCGACAAAGCCCTCATGGGCATCAAGGGCCTGTTGTGCCTGGGTTCGGCCCCTTCCGGATTTAAGCATCACAATAGCGGTTTTAATGTCGCCGTCGGCTTCGGCCAAGGTTTCCGCGGCTCTGCTGCAATCCACCTCGGCTGCAGCGGCGACAATTCGTTCCGCCCGCTTTTTCAGCTTCTCGTTGCTCGGCTGCATGCCCACCATTAGGTTGCCGTACACCTTGCCTAACTGCACCATAACAGCCGTACTGAGTGTGTTGAGAACCAGCTTCTGTGCCGTTCCCGCCTTCATTCGGGTAGAACCGGACACAACTTCCGGGCCGACCACGGGAGCTATGGTTACCTGGGCACGGGCCGCCACTGCCGAATCGGGATTACAGGTTATGGCCACGGTCATGGCGCCGATTTCGTCTGCTGCCTCGAGGGCTCCCAAGACATATGGCGTACGCCCGCTGGCCGTGATCCCGACCAGTACGTCCTTCGGACCCGGCGACTCAGCCAGGAAATCCTTTCTGCCGCCATCGTAGTCGTCCTCTGCCTGTTCGCTCGGATAGAACATGGCTTGGGGGCCTCCGGCCAGGATCGCTTTCACCGTCTCCGGCCCCGCACCATAGGTGGGAAGCAGCTCGGCAGCATCCAAAACCCCCAAACGGCCGCTGGTACCGGAACCCATATAGAACATGCGGCCGCCTTCTCGCAGAGCCTGGCTGGCAGAACGCACCGCCTCCGCCATGGAACCCCGTTCCCTGGCCACGGCTTCCACGACCTTTTGATCTTCCTTACAGATGAGATCGAGCATCTCTTCAATGGAGAGACGATCCAAGAAGATGGATTCCCTATTTCGCTGCTCTGTCACCAGTTCGTCGAATTCCTCTGCAGAACCCATACCATCCGCTCCTTTGCCACAGCTTTCATATATATATTCGGCCTAAGAGTAAAACTTCCTTCGTGTAAGAGCAAAATTAGTTAGACAGATTAATTGCGGAAGCGTTTGTAAAGCCATTGACTTTGTAGCCGGAATTATCTTATAATTATGCCGGAAGGAGGTGTTTTATGAAATGGCTTCTACTGTTGCTGCTCTGCGCAAGCGCGCCGGCGGCAGCCCAGGGATGGCCACCGCAGTCAACATGGGACGACCTGCAGTGGAACATGATTGTCGGCCAGGAGGAATGCTGGGACTGCGGGCCGGCTGCCGCAGCCACCGTTTTAGCCTTGTTGGGAAAGGAAGAGCCCGATAAGCTTACTCCAGCAGAGCCACCGGTGCATCTGGGCCATCTGCAGGACATGCTGGCTGATGCAGGATTGGAGACGGCGGGATATTCCCTGCAGCCTCGCCATCTCGAATATTTCGGCAGAGACGAGATCATCCCGCCGGTCATACTGCATGTGTTGGACCCCGGACCCCATTTCTGCGTCCTGGTCGATGCCGTTGCCGGATGGTACTTAATCGCTGACCCGGGAACCGGCTGGCAATGGCTGCAGAAGCAGCGGCTCTATGCCATTTGGTCCGGCTACGCACTGCTGCCTGCGTTGGCAGACGGCGACCTGCCCCGGGAAAGAATTGAATCCGTGGTCCGGCCCCACCGACAGCGGTTGCAGTTTCTGCAGCAGGCCGCTGATTTCTAGCATTGCGCGAGGAGAGATGATGAATGAAATACGCACTGCTCCGTCCCCTATTCCTGCTGGCGGTTTTCGCCTTGGCTCTCTCTGCACCGGCCGATGCGCGCTGGCAGTTCCGAACCGGTGTTACCCTGCACAGCGGCACCCAAGAAGAGGTTTCGCTTGAACATTTGTACGAGAGCCAGGAGCAAAACCGCGGCATATTGTGGGACCTATCGGCATCGTGGACCACTTCCCAAGACGTGGTTCTACAGGCCGCTGCTGCGTTCAGCACCACAGAGAACCGCATCCAAGGCTGGGACCCTCTGGCGGAACCACAGTCCTTTGCACACATGACCCACAGCCGGCAGCTCCACCCGCTGCAGCTGCAGGTAAGCGGTCCCGTCGGTGACACTTCGCCCCTTAGCATCCATTGGTCGGCGGCAGCCCATGTACTTCCGCTGCGCCATGCCCAGCTTGGTATGCAATGGCAGAATGTCCGCGATCCCCTGCTCCTGAAGGGCAGCGCCTATTTGAGAAGAAGGGGACGGAAGACAACCCTGCAGTGGAATACGGGGGTATTTCTAGCGGCCCATTCCCGTTGGGGGCTGGGCTGGGAGTTGGATATGGGCGCCGGGCAGCTGCTTCTGCAGAATCACCTCATGGTCAGCGGTGATGAGCGCACAACCCAATACAGCTTCGGACGCGATCTGCGACGCGAGCTGTGGCAGTTCCGAGTCGAACTACGTCTGTGAGGCAAGGCACTACTGGCCCTTTGCCAGTGCCTCCATTTCATCGAGCAGCTGGCTGAAGACTCGCAAAGCTTGAGCAATGGGCTCCGGGGTGCGCATATCCACCCCGGCCTGCCGCAAGACCTCCATGGGATAGTCCGACCCGCCGGCTTTTAGAAATCCTAGGTACCGATCCAAGGCTGGCTGCCCCTCTTCAAGAATGGCCTCGGCCAAGGCGACAGCTGCCGAGAACCCGGTGGCATACTGATATACATAGAACGGCCGATAGAAATGGGGAATGCGGGACCATTCTGCAGCCGCTTCCCGATCGTTTTCCACTGCTTGTCCATGGTAGCGGCCGTTCAACTGATGATACTGTTCATGGAGAGACTCCGCCGTCATGGGCTCACCCCGCTCCACTTGTCCATGGATGTCGCGTTCAAATTCAGCAAACATGGTTTGCCGAAATACGGTTCCCCGGAACTGATTGAGGTAATGGTTCAAAAGATACATGCGCCGGCCGGGATCACGGGTCTCCTTCAGGAGCTGGTTCATGACCAGACACTCATTGACCGTCGATGCAACTTCGGCGACGAAAATCGAGTAGCCGGCGTTGATGTAGCGCTGGTTGGCCTGGGAGTAGTATGAGTGCATGGCATGCCCCATTTCATGGGCCAAGGTAAACATGTTATCCACATTGTTCTGGTAATTCATCAGCACAAAGGGGTGGACACCATAGGCACCCCACGAATAAGCGCCGCTTGTCTTGCCGCGATTCTCGAACCAGTCAACCCAGCCACTGTCCAGACCGTTTTGCAGGTCGCGGCAGTATGCAGACCCTAAAGGCTGTAGTCCTCTCACCACCATATCTTTCGCTTCCCGATAATCGATATCCAGATCCATGTCAGCCACCATAGGCACGTGCAGATCCCACATGTGCAGATGAGGAAGGTCGAGCAGATCGGCGCGGATGGCCATATAGCGGTGGAGGCTCGGCAGGTGATTGTGAACCACGGCGATTAGGTTGTCATACACTTCCTCGGGAATGTTGTTTGCATCCAAGGACATGGTCCGGGACGATGCATACCGTTTGGACCGAGCAAAAAAAGCGCTTTGTTTTACAGCCGAGTTCAAGGTGGATGCCAAAGTGTTTTTCCACTGGTCGTAGGTGTTATGCATGGTTTTGAACGCATCTTCCCGCACCTGGCGGCATGAGCTTTCGAGAAACTGTATATAGCGTCCGTGGGTGAGTTCCGTCAGCTCGCCGTCCTCGCCGCGAACTCTCGGAAAAGTCAAATCAGCATCATTGAACATACCGAAAATCAAACCGGGTGCCTGCGCCATTTCCGATGCGCCGGCCAAAAGTTCTTCTTGTTCCGCGGGCAGTGTGTGGGGTTTCTGGCGCATAATGTCTTCGAGATAGTGCCGAAATTCCTCCAGTTCCGGTTCCTCGTGTATCCAGTTCTGGATCGTGGCCTCAGAGCAGGAGAGGATTTCTGGTTGCACAAAAGCAGCAGCCTGTTCCACCTTTACATATGCACTCGCAGCCCGATCGGCATACCCCTGATAGCGGGAGTTGGTGTTGTCTTCGTCTTTCCGCATCTGCGCGTATCCGTATAGCCGTTCCATGGTCTCTCCGAGAATTTCCATCTGCTTCAAACAACCCAACAGCGAAGAAGCCGTCTGAATGCGGCCGCGATAGCTCGACAATGTTTCAATGTACTTCTCCAAGTTCGCTAGATCCTGTTCCCATTTTCCATCATCGGCGTAAATGTCCTCTAAGCGCCATTTTACCGATGCATCGACTTCTGCGCGGCGGGGAAGCTTTTGTTCTGACAATGGTATCACTCCATTCAAAGATAGCGTGTCACCTCGATGCAAACGGTTGGAAGGTCCTTGCTTTAGCTATGGGGAGGAAACCGCCTTATTTTTGGCGGCAAGGGTTACACCATTAACGGCAACACCCGCCAGCACCCCGTAAGGGGCCTTGTAACGCGGCCCTCTAGGCCATCTCTCCTAGCCTATGTTATCCTCCAACTTGTTGAGTCCAGCACACTGCCCGTGAACCCCTGCTTGCTGTTTATTTCTGGACGATAGAGCCTGGAGCTGCAGAAGCGCTCCCGGAGTTATTCGTTTCTCTTTGTTCCAATCCCTGCTATTCTTCGGGTGCATTTCCTGAGAAACTGACAGAGAGACATGTTCTTGTGCAATCACTGCCCTTGGGAAATGGCTCCATGCATGCCTGGTCCATCTTGGCCCTTGGAGATCGGCTCAACAGAACCGCCGGCCTTCCCTTTGGCCCAACCGTTCTTTGCGACCGCAAGGCGGAATTGAAGAGGGCCCGTTAGCATGCCAACGGGCCCTCGAGCAATCTACAATCGACAGAGATTGCGGTGATAGATGGATAGTCCGCCAATGGAAGCAAGTTTTACCAGATCAAGTCCTACCAGCACTTCTCGCTCCACGATTCGCTCATCAGAGCGCGCGTCTCGATGTTCCATGCGCACAGGATGGGCATAGATGCGCTCAAGCTCGTCGAGCAGCGGCTGATCCAGTAAATGGAGCAGAAACCGCTGCCGTCCCCGCAGGATACGGTGGATCATATCGGGGACACATCGCGATCTGTCACGGACCCGCAGGGAATCCATCAGGCGTAGAAAGGCCGGAATCGACATCTGCAGCTGGGCTGCTGCATCGGCCAAAACCATTTGATCATCGACATATTCCCCGATGACCTTCAAAATCAACGACAACTTTTGCTCCGACGATTTCGCTTCTTCAGCTGTGTCCATTAGCGTCAACCTTTCCCTAAGTGTATTTCCTAATTCCCCCTTCGATACAACCACTCGTATTCTTCGAGCTTCTTTTGGTAAAACCTTCCATTGCAAGAAGAAATTTCCATGGCCGGTCCTTGGGGCCGCGGCCTACAAAGAAGAATAACGGTGATCCCCCATAACAAGGTTCAACGACCGCTTCAATGCCTGATATCGCTGGCCGATTGTGGATGCAGCAACTCCGTATTTGGACTCCAGCTGGTCCCGCTGGGGCTGAAATGCATCGATCTGCCGTACAGCCAGCTCCACTGCCGCAGCCCAGACCTCCGGTTTGCGAAATCTAGGCTCTTCCCGGCAGGTGAAGTCATACCACATACGCACTGCACTTTTCACTTGCTTGGTGCGGTAAGACTCCATACCCGAGACTAACATTTCCGCCACCAAGCGATCCTTTTCCCGGGGCCACGAAAAACGCCCGTCATCAATATCTATGGGGTCATCTGCGGAAGCGCTTTCGTTTTCTTCAATCAGATCAACGTGCTGCTCCAGAGCATAGACTAGAATTAACTTGGCACTCTGCAAGTCGCAGCCCGGCGGGCCTGCTACCAACAGTTCCTCTTCATCCAGCAGAAGAATCAAGGACGTGTCCAGGTGCCAATCGAAGACCAGGGGACCGAACAAAGGCACCACAGATCGGGGACGCATCTCCAACCCGTCCATATATCGCAGCTGGCGCAGGGCAGATCCAAAACCATGAACCTCGAACAGCAGTGAGTCGATCATCCAGTCGCGTCCGGCGATTTCCCGCAGCCAAACTTCAAATCGACAGCCGAAGTCGCGCAGGAAACTTTTCAAGCTTCCTGGGTGGACGTGCCAGGCACTTTCAATCCTCTTCTGCAGATACAAATACACTTCGTCTGGAATAACGGCCAGAGATGGCGTAGGTATATAGAGATCGACCCTTACGGGAAGCCAGCGCCCCATGAAGATGTCGCCTGGTTCCAGGTCTTTGGCCCAGATAGCTGCGGGAAATTCCCGGCCATCCAGGAGATTCACCAACCATACATGGCCTTCCCTTTGGTAAATTTCTTTGATCTGCACCACCTGGATCGGGACAGTTCCCCAATATTCCAGGGACTCTATGGGAAGCTCCTCTTTGATACGGCCCACAAGATCGGCAAAGACCTGCCCGCCTTGGTAGGGCCTGTAGTCCCAGAGAAACCACTCGTAAAACTTGAACATGGTCTCGGGAGCCATGTTTTTTTCATCGGTCCATTGTTCACCGAAGTATTGGCGGAACCCATGGGCAGTCAGTTCCTGCCAGCGTCAATTCTGGAGCTGATCCATGACAGCCTGCCAGAACATATGATATTGTTCCCACATATACATCCCTACTTTCAACCTACCGTTGAAGAGAAGGAGGTCAGAAGCATATCTTCTGCAGTTCATTGCCTTCGGGGTCAACAAAGCGAACACCCTTTGGCGTCTCCTCAGCGGCCGTTACCTTGCTTTTGTCCATGACAGCAAACCCCACCGGATAGGTGAAGGCCTGGGTTACCGGTTCATCGGGAGCTGGTTCTCGCTGGGCGATTACCGCAACCAACCACTGATCTTCCTGTTCCACGCGGGCAACGGCGGTGCGATACCCACCCGTGGGCTTTTCACCCATATATACCCCAACTGCGAACTGGGTATCAAAATCTACATCCGGCATGCGGTGCTTAGCCAGGTCGGGAAGGGTGTCCGCAAAGGCTTCCCAAGCGGCCGCATCCCAAGCCGCAGCAAACCGCTGATCGTCATAGGGCCCAGAAAACCCCAGTTCGAGAGCATCTTCGTCTTCATACAGCACCAACGCACCTCCGCTGCTGGCCGCAGCCATCAACACTAACATTAAAATTACAATGACACGGCTCATTCTGTCAACTCCTCTTTTCAAAGTCTTGGTGCCCCGTGCCGTCAGTCTTCGTCAGGGAGCTGCAGGACCATGCCCACGCGAAGGGGGCTGGCTGGATCCAATCCGTTTAACTCGACAATTTCCCTGAAACGGCTGCCGTCACCCAACTGGGCACTGGCAATATCCCACAGCGTGTCACCGGCCTCCACCACATATTCCCGGGGTGCGGTCTCTTCCTCGACGTCCTCTTCACTGGGTTCCGCGTCCGTTTCCGGTTCCGGCTCGGTTTCGGAGACGGGTTCGGCTTCCTCTTCGGGGGGTTCTTCCACAGGTAAGGGCTCCTCAGCATGTTCATCCTCTACAACGGGCCGAGCCAGTTCCTCTGCCGCAGGTGGCGGCTCCCGCAAAGCAATATCTGCCTCTTCGGGCTCCGGTGTCTCAACGGTGGCATTGCTGCGCTCCCACTGCTCCCAAAGCAGATAGCCACCGACGGAAACGCCTCCGAACAGCAGCAGTATAACAATGCCTGCTGCCGCAGCCCGCTTGTAGTTAACCCGGCGCTTCCTGCGCCGGCGTTGCTCCGTCTTGCGCTTGAGAACCGCTTTGGCAGGGGGGAGATCGGCCAGATAATACCCGGGCAGTTCACGCAGTTCGTCCTCGATCAGCTGGTACAGTCCCCTGGTCATATTCTGCGGGTCAATCACAAATGCAATCTGCCAGGGTTGGGGGAAAAACTCTTGGTGCTGCTGTCTGTCCGACTGCGAAAGGAACACGCCGAAGCCAGGATGGGTGTGCACCCACCCGACGATATCCAATTCCGGGTAAAACGTGGCCTTCCTTGCCCTTACCTCATCCATTTCGGCCTTTGTCAGCCGAAACCGGTGCAGATGGTAGCGCTGCGGAAAGGGAATGAATCCATTCACCAAGATCTCATCAAATTGACTTCCCTCGGGCCGGCGGCGAATACCAAGCAGAACCGCACCGTATTCCCGGTCTCCGTTCTCCTGTGCAAATTGGTCTAGCTCAATATACAGACCTTCCCTGAACAATACACGGGCGTGTTGGCCGGGCGATCCTACCGCTGTTACGTGGGACGGTCGGTATGTTTTTAAATCAGCCACTACCAGCCCTCCTTCCTTACAAAGCAATCTTTAAGGTCTTATTCTATTTTTGTATCGGTTTTCCTCTTGAACCGCTTTCGAAAAATGCAGTCAGGTCTCATCTACATCCCGCCGGCAGGGGCCGCGGCCCTGGGGCAGCGCCCAACCGCCCCAGGGCCGCATTACTGGCACTCGCCGGCCGAGGGTGCGTCGAGCAGATCAACACGGCCTTCGCGCTCCATGGGCCGCTGTATCAGTGTATCCTAGAACAGTAATACGGAAACCGCGACGCTGATCTGTCTGCCTTGGGAGGAAACGCGGCCGCAGTCCGCGACAGTGCAGCCATCACCACCATGGAGGCACAGCCGCCCATACAGCCGATATGCCGCTTTATTCGGTGCTGTTCAAGGATAAGCGAACGCCAATCCACCTTGATATGTAAAATTGCCTGTTTAGGAGCTGTCATCGGATTTGACACCCAACGGCCCCGTTGCTATACTTTACGCATGCCACATAAGACCGGCAGGCGAATTAGAGCTGGAGAGTACTTACTTTGTGAGCTGGGGTATGTTGCGTTCCGCGGCAGATTGCAGTGAGTTTGGTGCACGGGGAAAATCCAGATTCGAAAAGCCTGTACAGTCGAGAGCTGGGGTCCCTGCCAGGTCACGCGGCCTGGGGTAGACTATCCGCTGCAGGATGGTTTAGAGTGAGTCAAACGGCGAAACTCGGACACTCTACCTCTGACGTCAGGCCTCCTTCCGAGGCCGGGTTAGGGGCAAGAGTCCGGGTTTTCTTGCCCCACGAAACATCTCAACATTCAGAAAGGATGATGTATTATGAAGAAACTGGTAATTGGCGCTGTAATTCTTGCTCTTGCTGCCCTTGGAATGGGAACTGTCTCTGCCGACTATATGCCGGAGGATGAGATCAGCTTTGCCATGAGTGGAGCCTATCCGCCGTTCAACTTTGTCAATGTACAGGGAGAGCTTGAAGGCTTCGACGTGGACATAGCCCGTGAAATTGCCAACCGCATGGGCCTTGAGGCCAATCTGGTAACCACTGCCTGGGATACAATCATCGGCGGGCTGCAGGCCGGGCGTTACGACACAATCCTCGGCAGTATGGCCATAACCCCGCAGAGGCTGGAACAGGTCAACTTCTCCGATCCCTACTACGTATCCGGTGCCCAGCTACTGGTGGAAACGGACTCCGATATCCACAGCCCGGAAGACTTGGATGATGCAGTATTAGCCGTTGTTGTCGGCACCACCTTTGAGGAGGAAGCCAATGCGCTCCCAGGCGTGTCCGAGGTGCGCTTATACGAAGCAGAAGAACAGACCCTGCAGGACCTCCAACTCGGGCGTGTGGACGGTGTCATCACCGATCGCCTGATCGGCCTGTATATGACCGAGGACATGGGCCTGGACTTCCGTCTGGCCGGGGAACTTCTCTATGAAGAAACCATTGCGGTAGCCGTTCACCAAGACAACGAAACGCTGCTGGCAGCCATCAACGATGCGTTGGCGGATATGAAGGAAGACGGCACCTATCTGGAAATCAGCGAAAAATGGTTCGGCCGGGACATTTCCGGAAATTAGGCCGATTGGGGCAGTTATCAATCGGATGAGTTGCGGAATGAGGCGGCTGCAGATGAATAGATCAACAACCACAGGCCAAGGGTCGCTACGTGCGATCCTTGGCGCTTGTGAGTATCGCATCCTGTAGAAGAGGAGCAGACAAGATACCATGCATACGCCTAACATGGACCTTTTCGAATTCGTGTCCACATATGCGCCCTTGTTCTTTCCCGCAGTGAGAATCACCCTGCAATTGACAGCTCTCTCCATCGTGCTCGGGCTGGTTTTGGGGCTCATAACTGCCTTCGCAAAACTATCTTCCAAATCGCTCATCAACTATGCGGCTGACGCCTACATCACTGTCATCCGCGGTACACCTTTAATCGTGCAGCTCTCTTTTATCTATTTTGCCCTGCCCGGAATCGGCATCGATCTCGATGCATTTACCGCCGCCACCATTGGACTGGGAATTCACAATGGCGCCTACATCGCCGAAATTATTCGGGGAGGCATTCAATCCATTGATCTCGGCCAGATGGAGGCGGCACGCTCTCTGGGAATGACCTACGGCAAAGCGATGCGCCGCGTCGTCCTTCCCCAAGCCTTTCGCCGCATCGTGCCGGCATTGGGCAACCAGTTCATCATTGCCCTCAAAGACTCTTCATTGGCTGGGCTCATTACTGTCAACGAAATTTACATGACCTCCCGCCGCCTTGGCGCATCCACATTTCAGCAGATGGAGTTCTATATGCTCGCAGGTGCGTTCTACCTCATACTAGTGGGTATCTTCTCTGTAATCGTTGCCCGTTTGGAAAGGCATCTGCGCACGTCCAGCCGTCAGACCAGCGGCGTGCTGTAGAAGCTGCGGTGCCGGATCCTCGAAGACGATCAAGAACCGCATCCATGGATAAGTGGACAGCGGCTGACTCCAACGGCCAACCCATGCCGACGCCGCGGAATACGAAAGGAGCAGACCATGGCTGAACCCCTTGTACGCATCAAACACCTGCATAAATGGTTTGGTAATCTGCACGTTCTCAAAGACATCAGCATAGATATTGAGGAATCGGAGGTTGTGGTGTTTATCGGTGCTTCGGGTTCGGGAAAGAGCACCTTACTGCGCTGTGTTAACTTTCTGGAAGATGCCCAGCAAGGCGAAATCTGGTTCAACGGCAACTTGATACAATCCGGCACAACCGATCTCAACCTTATCCGCCAGCGCATCGGCATGGTATTTCAACGCTTTAACCTGTTTCCGCACATGACCGCCCTGCGGAATGTAATAGAAGGTCCGGTGCAGGTTGCAGGGTTAGCCCGGGAAGAGGCGGAACAAGAGGGGATGCAGCTCTTAGAAAAGGTCGGCCTGGCCGATAAGCGAGATGTATACCCCGAAATGCTGTCAGGCGGGCAACAGCAGCGGGTGGCCATTGCCAGGGCCTTAGCCATGAAACCCGAAGTGATGCTGTTCGATGAACCCACGTCAGCCTTAGACCCGGAACTAGTCGGTGAAGTGCTGTCTGTGATGAAAGACCTAGCAAAAGAAGGCATGACTATGGTCGTCGTCAGCCATGAGATGGGATTTGCCCGTGAAGTGGCAGACCGCGTCGTATACATTGACGAAGGGGAAATCGTGGAAATCGGCACACCGGAGCAAATATTCGACGATCCGCGACGGCCGCGCACACAGGAATTCCTCAGCCAGATACTCTAAAAAGCCCCGCCGCAGCGGGTCTTTCGTAGTATC
>PUOC01000111.1 GCA_003551965.1 Clostridiales bacterium
GTTCTCATGGACAATGTCTATGCTGTCCACTACATGGAATTTGCCGGTGTGATCGGCCGCAGCTCCGACTTGGGTGCCGCCACGGTCTGTGGAACGCTGCGCTTCGATGACGGCGACACTGCCATATCCATCCAAGGTCGGCGCGAAAAGCCCGGGCCGCAGTCCAATGCCGCGTTTTTGGGCGACTTCACCCGGACCGGCGTTAACGCTGTTTTGATGCCGGGCATCCGGGTGGGGGCTTACGGTATCGTCGGTCCCGGCGTTGTCCTGCAGGAAGACGTGCCCGACGGGACCATGGTTATGGTGGAACAAAGCCTTCACAAGCGAGCTTGGGGGCCCGAAAAATACGGTTGGTAGGAAGCGAGGTGCCTGCATGCATTCTTTTCCCCTGCCCTCTTGTCCTGCGAAACAGAGCAATCTTCATCCGGAACTGCACGAACCTTCTCTGCCTGTCTACCTGATTGGACCTTATGGGCAGCTGGCATTTGATGTCATCTGCGGACTGCTGAGGCAGGAAGTGCAGTATTTTCTGCCATGGACCGGCGGCTCCGCGGCCCGCAGCAGCCTGCCGGCAGAAGCGGAAACAACGCTCTGCCTGTATTTGACCGATGACTATCCTTCGCTGCCCGAGGAATTTCCCATGTCGCAGCGGGAAGCCTATTTCGTGTCGGCCCGGCGCAGCCAGCAAGCCTTAAAGATCGATATTGTCGGCGGTACGGAAACAGCCCTGCGGTACGGCCTCATCGCGTGGGTCACCAACTTCGTCAGCCGCGAGGGCATGCGGCTGGGTTGGCAGACGGGCTGGCCCGATTTCGAAGTGCGGGGTATTGTGGAAGGGTTTTACGGGCCTCCATGGAGTCACACAGATCGGCTCTCCATGCTGTCATTCTTGGATCGCTATCGCTTTAACACGTATCTTTACGCTCCTAAGGATGACATCTACCACCGGCAGCGGTGGCGGGATGTTTATCCCCGCCGCGAGAGGCAGAAACTACAGGAACTGGCCGATGACGCCGCCCGACGGGGCATCCACTGGATCTATGGAATTGCTCCCGGCCTGACCATTGAATATTCGTCACAGCAAGACGTTGACGCGTTGATGGCAAAAGTGGATTCTGTCATCGATCTGGGCATACAGGAAGTCGCGCTGTTGTTGGATGATATCCCGGAAACGATGCTCTATGAATCCGACCGGCGGCGTTTCGCTTCCGTTGCTGCGTCCCATGCTTACCTGGCCGGGCAGCTGTGGGATTTCCTTCAAACTCGAATCGACCGGCCGCGGCTGCTCCTATGCCCTACGGAGTATTGCGGCGCCATGATGGGAAGCGTCGGCAGGGATTACCTATCAGAACTGGGCAGGCATCTGCCCGAGACCGTCGAGATCCTGTGGACCGGCCCCGACATTTGCTCCCAAACCATTCCGGTGGATGATGCGGAGGCAGTGGCGGAAAAGCTGCCGCAGCCGCTGGTGTATTGGGACAATTATCCGGTCAATGACTGTGCCATGTATAAGCAGCTTCACATAGGCCCGTTTCAAGGCCGCGATCCCGGTTTAAAGGATCATAGCTTGGGCTTTTTGGCAAACCCCATGTGGCTTCCGGAAGCATCGAAACTGCCCTTGGCAACCTTAGCGCGCTTTTGCTGGGATGCATTCTCTTATCAGCCGGCGCGGGCCTTTGAAGAAGCCATGCAGCAGGCCGTGGCCTCACCGGCCAGCCTGCATCTTCAGCGGCTTGCCGAAACCTGCCGCCAATCCCCTCTGGATCCATCCCCTGCATCGCCGCTGGCAGACACGCCCCATGCAGAGTTGGGCGACTACGGTCGCAGCCTCAAGGAATCTGCGCAGTTCTTGGCACAGTTCTCGCCCAACCAGCGCTTCATCGAAGATGTCCGTCCCTGGTTGCAGGATCTGTACGTCTGGGGAGACATTCTGGTGCTCTGGACCGAGGGAAGGGGGCAGGAGGCTGCAGCCCTGATGTCCCGGACAAACGCGGATGTGCAGACCATAGGTCCCTATGTGGAGGAGCGTCTTAACGCTGGGGGAGACAGCCAATGAATAATACCGGACCGATCGAGCTTTTGTTGGGAATTGACTGCGGCGGGAGCCATACCTGCTGCCTGGCCGTGAATATAGAGGCAGACCGTCTCCAGTACGGTCATTCCGGCCCTTCGAATCCTCTGTCTGTGGGAGCGGAGGCAGCAAAGGCCGCCGTAGACCAGGCAGTGGAGGGGGCGTTGCGGGGCTGGAACGTTCCCGTCCATCGGATTGCTGTTCAGGTCGGGTCGGCGGACGAAGAATTGACGCCGGCTGCTCCCCATTTGCAGAACCTGCAGCGATTCTCGCAAGTCTTTGTTTCATCGGACGTATACTGCGCTTGGGCCGGGGCCGGCCTGCTGCAGCCAGGAACGTCCGTGGTGGCCGGTACGGGTTCCATCGGCTTGGTGGTCCAGCCCGACGGCACATGCCTGCGGCGGGGCGGTTGGGGACCGCTTCTGGGTGACGAAGGCAGTGGCTATGCTCTGGGCATCCATGCACTGCGGGCCCTCTTGCAGGACTGGGAAGAAGGCAATGGGATGGGGCCCTTTTCCAAGGCTCTCATGTCCCACCTGGGATTGACCACATGCGACGATTTGTGGCCTTGGGTGTACGCGGTGCCCTTTCCCCGCGATGAAATTGCAGCCCTCTCTTCTTTCGTGGATGGGCAGGCATCGCAGGGCGATGACACCGCCCGAGCCCTACTGGAATGCACCGCCGAGGAACTGGCGGGCCTGTCGATACGCTGTTTGGATGCGGCAGCCGTGAAAACGCTTTGGTGCTTAGGCGGCGTTTTCCGATCCGCTGTTGTGGCAGAGTCTTTTGCACCCAAGGTGAGACAGGCAGTCCCCAAAGCAGACATCCAGCGTCCCCAATCACCTCCGGAAGCCGGTGCAGCCATGCTTGCCTACCGTCGATGCGGCGGGTCGGACATAGCCGGTTTTTGCCGGCGCTTGATACAGCAATTGGAAGGAAGGCGATGAGCATGTGTGGATCCGGCCTCCCCGCTGATTCGCTTTTGCGCCGCTACTTCAACTCCATCACCGAGGCATTGCAGGCCGTACTCCTCAATGAGCAACAGGTGTCTGTGGCGGCGGAGTTGGTTGCCCGTTCCTTAGCTTCTGGCGGCGTCATCCACATTTTGGGCACCGGTCATTCGCACATGCTGGCCGAGGAAGCGTTTTACCGGGCCGGCGGGTTGATGGCCGTGAATCCCATTCTCGACACCGGTCTAATGCTTCACGAAAGCGCTCTCAAAAGCACGGGTTTTGAAAGGCTGCCTGGATACGCGCAGGTTCTGCTTTCTGACAGGGACCTAGTTCCCGAGGATGTGGTGATTATCGCGTCTAATTCGGGGCGCAATGCCGCACCGGTAGAAGCTGCAGAACTAGTCAAGGAAGCCGGCTGCCAGCTGATTGCCATGACATCGCTGCAGCATTCCAAACAGGTCCCCTCCCGGGCACCCAGTGGCAAGAAACTCTACGAGATAGCAGACCTGGTCATCGACACCCACGTCCCCTACGGCGACGCCAGCCTGGCCATCACCGGACTGGCAGAGAACATGGGTCCTCTGTCGAGCATCGTCGGTATGGCAGCGTTGAATGCCGTACTAGCGCTGGCGGCCCAGCTATTGGTGTCCGAGGGAAATCCGCCGGAAGTCATTGTCAGTGCCAATGTGGCCGACGGTGAGCGGTCCTTCCCGCACGAGACCATATTCCGGCGCCCTTCGCCCCGAAATGTGCAGCCAAAGTCATAGAACCCGTGGGGAGTGCTGCGGCAAGGGATACGCATACGCCGGCAGAGTTCAATGGGCTATAAAAAACAGCGGCACGCCCAATGAGGCTGCCGCTTTCTTATGCACTGGTGGAGATGAAGGGATTCGAACCCTCGACCCCCACGTTGCGAACGTGGTGCTCTCCCGCTGAGCTACATCCCCGTATAGTATCATTGTATCGTTTCTGGCCATCATGTCAATCATAACCTGTGATCCTGCCACCCCAGGCAGCTGTTCCTGCCAGATACGTCAACCTTCACTGCCGGGACGTCTTCGGCACTGCAAAGCCCCGCGGGGATCCGCCGGAAAGAAACAGGCCCGCAGGAAACCGTGGAAAATCCCAACGCGTAGGTCTGGCTGTATCCTGAGTCAGATGCAGGGAAGTCACCACCGCCAACGGACACCCACCGACAAATCAGATATTTCCACAGACCAGTTGTAGTCTTCACTGTGGTAGACCAGTTTGGGTTCCACGTTCCACTCTTCATGGCTGCGCTCAATATGGAGGCCGGCCCCCCACTGGCCCCACTGCCACTCGATGTCACTATGGGCCGCCGTCGCCCACACTCCGTCCCGACGGGTAAATCCCGCTCCCAGCCAGACACGGAACAAGAAGGTACTGACTGCATCATACTGCGCAAACAGCCTGGTGCCGCTGCCCGTTAGGGAGCTGCCTAAGCGTACCCTATACTCCGGCGAAAACCGCATATCCAATGAGCCTTCCGTGAGCGGACGCCCATCCACCGGCGCAGATATCTGAACATGGTGTTTTTCCCTTTCAGGAGTGGTGTCAAAGGGAATATCCGGCACGTGTTCGGTGTAGATTTCGTGCAGCCACATGGTCTCTTTATCATAGAGGTGTGTGAGCTGCGGGCCGCGAAAGGCAATGGGAACGAGCAGGTCCGTTTTGCTCAAACCTTTATGGTTGTAGATGTTGGTCGGCATGCTCTGGGGTATCCGCGGCGGATTCATCACCATGATGACATCACCGGCATTGGGATTGTCCACTGTCCAGTAAATGTTGGGAATGGCACCCGGATAGATCGTGTCTTCTGTCAGCACCAGCCATTCCCGGTGATCAAGGTATTCACCTTCGTAGCCTACCGCGTCATAGCCAAAGGGATCCGGCCCCTCCAAAATTTCATAGGAGAAACGGCCGTCACGCTCACGAATGACCGCCGCTCCTTCTGGGTGTATCCCTTCTAATTCATTTTCGCCCTTCCGGTAGAAGGCCCAATCCATTTCAATTTCGCTGAGTAGTGTCTCCGCTGCCTCAGGGGCTCGCTCAGGTTCATGCAGGTACACATTGGGATAATACACGTTGAACAGATCGTCGCCGAGAACGCTTTCCACCGTAGATTTGATCGGTATGAGGTAGTCATTCTCATAGGACATGCCATGGTCGCTGTAGAGGATTACATTTACTCCTTCATAGTCCCAGTGATCCAGCAGCGCACCCAATGCCCGATCAAATCGGTACAGGCTGGCCAGCTGCCCCTCGACCCCGGAGACATGGCCGGCGTGATCGGTGGCAAACCACAGTATTTCCAGGGCATCATAGTACTGGAGCAAATACGGTATGTTCTGCATGGACATGGAAGTCAGAAAGTCCAGCGCAGGCGGATGGGCATGGATAGTCATGAAACGCGATCGCCTTGGCAGGCCGAAAAACACGTTGCCGGCCTGTTCCGTGGATTCTATCCAACGGTCCTCCTCGCGGTCAAGATATTGCCAGCCGAGACTGGGGTGTTCAGCACTGCTATAGCCGGGCTTAAGGCGAGGGTAGATAACCTCGGTGCCGCCCGGCCAGAGGCTGAGTCCGCCGTGGACAATGCCGCCGTCGGCAAAAAAGGCCTCAATATTCGGAAGACGACCCGCTTTGTACTCCTGTTCAAACAGCGGTGTGGAAATGGCGTCAACGTGAAAGATAACGTATTGTTCCGATGAGGAGCCGCCGGCGCTGGCGGTCATCCCGACTGCAAGCAAAATGGCAAACCATAGAAGTCTGTTTGGCTTCACGAAATTCTTCACCCCTTCGAACACGAATGATATTCTTTCTCATTATAGCACGCCATGGTTAGAAACGAAAGCACGGGTCACCTAGAAGGAGGGCGGCAGACAAAATCGAATCGTTTGTATAAAGGCGTCGCCGGCGACGCCTTTTGGATCCGAGATTGAAGTAACACCGGCCGACAGAACTCAATCTAGGAGGGTCTGCGCCATGGACGAAATCTACAGCTATCCCCACTATTACGACATCGCCTTCGGTTATCGAGACATCGCGGCCGAAATCGATGAATTGGAGCGCTGTTTTCAGCGATTTGCCAGTCCGGGCCTGGAATCCATTTTGGAGCTGGGCTGCGGAACCGCTCCCCACATGCCCGCCCTTACCCGTCGCGGCTATTTCTACACCGGCCTCGACATAAGCCCTTCCATGCTGGCCTTTGCCGAGAAACGAAGCGAACGGCACAACGCGCCGGCCCAATTCCTGCGCGGGGATATGGTGGACTTCCAAGTGCCGCAGTCCGCCGACTGCCTGCTGATACTGTTAGGGTCCTTATATGTGAAAAACACCGAAGAGTTAAAATCTCACCTGCGTGCTGCAGCAGCAGCCCTTAAGCCCGGCGGACTATTTATCTTGGATTGGTGCATCGACTTCGAGCCGTTAGCTGACCGGCGGCAATTCTGGCAGGAACGATCCGGCGGTGTCCACATAGATGTCACCTACACCACCAAGACGAAGGACCCCAGCCGGCAGTTGTACGAGGAAACGATTATCCTCGATGTACAAGACGGCCACCGGCAGCGCAGTATTCACAGCATCAGCCAACGGCGAGCTATCTATCCCCAGGAATTCCTGCTGGCGTTGGAGCTGGTGGGCCATTGGGAATTTCTGGGCTGGTACCAGGATTGGAACATCGACAGGCCTCTAGACGGCCTCAAGCACGTTGAAAATCCTTTGGTTGTTCTGCGGCGCACTTAGTTTCAACGGCACATCGTCTGCGCCCGCACACCCGGAGGAATGTCTGGACCGCCCTTTGCAATCGCTGAAGCCTTGACGCCGCAGGGGCTGTTGCCCTTTCTGACCTGAACGTACAGAACCAGGCGCCGAACCACTGAAAAAACAGGGTTCGGCGCCTGGTGCACTTCAGCAGCTAATAGCGACTGCGCTGGACATAGTGGGTATGCAGCAGTTTATGTCTGCGTTCACCCAACGGTTTTTCCAAATATTCCTCGTAGAGAGCCTTTACAGCCGGGTTTTCGTGGGATTTGCGGATGGTCATGGCTTCGTCTTCATCATAGATTGCCTGCAACCGTTTTTCGCGCCGTTCCGTAGTGGAGGGCCGCGGCTGTCCACCGCCGCCGATGCAGCCGCCCGGACAGGACATTACTTCCACGAAATGGTAATCGGCTTCGCCGTTCTTTACCTTCTCCATGATCTGACGGGCACTGGCCAAACCATGGGCTGCCGCTACTTTGACCTCCAAACTGTCCTCGCCGTTTGGAAGAGGAAGTAGAACCGAGGCTTCCTTGACGCCGTCCAAACCCCGTACACTGGTAAAATCCAATGCCGGCAGCTCCTGTTCCGTCACCAGCTCATAAACGGTGCGCAGGGCTGCTTCCATGACTCCTCCGGTGGCTCCAAAGATAACGGCAGCTCCTGTGGAAATTCCCAGCGGCGAATCGTATTCCTCTTCTTTCAGGTTCGGGAAATCCAGCCCTGCCTGATCAATCATCTGTGCCAACTCGCGCGTGGTGAGTACGGCGTCCACGTCTCTAATGCCCTCCGCAGCCATTTCAGGCCGGTTGGCTTCGAACTTCTTAGCCGTGCACGGCATGATTGAAACCACATAGATATCGTCGGGATTGTACTGGTTTTTTTCGGCGTAATAGCTTTTGGCCAAGGCGCCGAACATCTGCTGGGGCGATTTGCACGTGGACAAGTGATCCAGCTGTTCGGGATAGTAGTGTTCGATATATTTGATCCAGCCGGGACTGCAGGACGTGATCATGGGAAGTGTACCTCCCTCCTGCAGACGCTGCAGCAATTCGCTGCCTTCTTCCATAATGGTCAGATCGGCGGTGAAATCAGTGTCAAATACACCGTCAAAACCCAACTGGCGCAGGGCTGAGGTCAATAGCTTAGTGGCCCGAGTTCCCACAGGAAGGCCCAGGTCTTCACCGATAGCCACTCGCACCGCTGGTGCCGTCTGCACGACCACATGCTTGTTAGGATCGGCCAACGCCCTCCATACCCGGTCAATGTCATTGTGTTCCCGCAGAGCGCCGGTGGGACAGGCCTGAATGCACTGGCCGCAGAGTACGCAGGATACCTGTTCCAGTGGTTCGTTGAACGCTGTGCTGACTACGGTGTCGTAACCGCGATTGACCGTTGACAGCACACCCACTCCCTGCACGTCGGCACAGGCCTCCACACAGCGGCGGCAGTTTATGCATTTGTCCGCTTCTCTTACAACGGCTCCGCTGCTGTCGTCGATGGGCAAATCCCGTGTCTCCTCTGGAAAGGGGCGTTCGTTAACTCCCACCGACTTGGATACATTCTGCAGTTCGCAGTGGAGATTACGCTCACACTGCAGGCAGTCCTGGGGATGCCGGGAAAGCAGCATTTCGACCACGGTTTTGCGGGCCTCAATGACTGCTGGAGAATTGGTGCGTACGTTCATGCCGTCCCAAACGGGAAAGGAGCATGCCGGCTGAAAGACGCGGGCCCCTTCAACTTCCACAACGCAGACCCTGCAGACAGCTTTGATCATCTGATCAGGATGGTTGCAGAGGGTCGGGATTTGTACACCCGCTAGTTCCGCTGCTGTCAATATGGTCGTGCCCTCCGGGACCGTGACCTCTGTTCCATTGATGGTGACCACTGCGTTATCGGTCATGATTTCATACCTCCCACTGCAACACCACAGGCCCCGCTGATGCAGCGGCCTGAATCAATGTGCGCCTCATATTCATCCGAAAAATACCGTAAAGCCGTCAGCACCGGCGTGGGTGCCGTCTGGCCCAAGCCGCAAAGCGAAGCCTTGCGCATGGTTGCGGTGATTCGTTCCAAGAGCTCCAAGTCCTTGCGCGTTCCGCTGCCGGCGGCAATTCCATCCACCAGCTTCCGCATCAGCATAGTACCTTCTCGGCAGGGAGTACACTGTCCGCAGGATTCATGCGCGAAAAAGTGCAGAAAGGTCTTGGACAGATCGACCATGCAGTGGCTGTCATCGACAATTAGGAGAGCGCCCGAACCCAATGACGCACCTACGTCGTCAAGATGGGGAATGTCGATCGGTATATCAAGGTGTTCGGCCGGGATGCAGCCCCCCGACGTGCCCCCGATCTGGGCCATCTTGAACTGCCGGCCGCCGGGGATGCCGCCGCCGATATCTTCGACGATCTCCCGCAGTGTAATGCCCATGGGCACTTCGATCAGACCGCGGTTTGCCACGTCCCCGGAGAGGGTGAAGACTTTCGTTCCCGGACAATCTTCGCTGCCGAGGCTGCGGTACCATTGGGCACCATGCATCAAAATGGGAGCAGCGTTGGCCAGCGTCTCAACGTTGTTGATCAATGTCGGCTTGCCCCACAGCCCTTCATTGGCAGGAAACGGCGGTTTGTAGCGGGGTTCGCCGCGGCGGCCCTCCAAGGAGTTGAGCAGCGCCGTTTCCTCGCCGCAGACATAGGCGCCGGCGCCGGAGCGTACTTCCACATTGAAGGAAAAACCGCTGCCTAGGATATCGCTGCCCAATAGGCCGTATTCCCTGGCCTGTTCCACAGCTTTGCGAAATCGCTGCAGAGAAAGCTGGTATTCACCGCGAATATAGATGAATCCTTGGCTCGCCCCAACGGCATAGCCGGCAATGGCCATACCCTCGATGACAGCATGGGGGTCGCCTTCTAGAATCAATCGGTCTTTGCTAGTACCGGGCTCGCCTTCGTCGGCATTGCAGACCACATACTTCGGTTCTCCAGAAGCACGGAGCGTAAAATCCCACTTTCTTCCTGCCGGGAAGCCGGCTCCGCCCCGGCCCTGGAGACCGGAATCGAGCATGGTTTGAACCACGTCCCGGGGAGACATGGTATCCAATGCCTTAGCCAACCCTTGGTAACCGTCCCTGGCCAAAGACTCTTCAATGTTTTCAGGATCGACAGCACCTACGTTGCGCAGCACAACACGATGCTGACGCTGGTAAAACGGCGTCGACGGCAGAGTGACTTCCTGTTCTGCTTCTCCTCGATAGAGGAGCCGGTTGACAACGCGTCCCTTTTTCAGGTGCGTCTCGACGATTTCGTCTATATCATCCGGCTGTACCCCGCAGTAATGGATGCCTTCCGGATAGATAACCATAATGGGCCCCTCTTGACAGAGGCCAAAACAGCCGGTTTCGATGACTTTGAACTCTTTGTCCAATCCCTGATCTGCTATGGCTGCCCGCAGGGCCATACGCACCGGAACGGATGCACGCAGTGTGCAGTTGGATCCTGAACATACTAAGATATGACTGCGATGAATGGACACACAATCGCTCCTTTCATTGATTAATTATAGGACTGCAGAATTTCTACGGCCCGATCCGGTGTTAGATTGCCGTACACTTCGTCGTTGATCATCATGGCAGGACCTACACTGCAAACGCCTAGGCAGCTGGTGGTTTCGAGGGTGAATTGGCTGTTGTCGGTAGTTTCGTCCACGGCCACACCCAGGTGGGCTTTAACGGCCGCGAGAATGTCGGCAGCCCCGTCGATATGGCAGGGTGCACTTTCGCAAACCCGAACCACATATCTGCCCCGCGGCTTCGTCGAATACAGAGAGTAGAATGTGGCAGTTCCATACACTTCTGCCAAGGGCAGATCCAGTTCCTCGGCCACCGCTACCAGGGTATCCCGTTCCAGGAAATTGGTCCCCTTCTGCAGCTGTCCCAGTATCTCCAACAGCTGGTGCTTTTCGCGTCCGCAGCGCTGTACGGCCTCTTTCACGTCTTCACGCACGATCTTCACCTCCCGGCAGCTGCACAACATAATCATGCACGATTTCTCCATGGACAAGATGGCGTGCCACAATGTCCCGGGCACGATTGGCATCCAGATAGCCATAGTTGATTTCCGGCTGCCCGGGCATATGGACCTTGGCCATAGGTTCCTTCTCACAGAAACCGGCACACCCCGATTGGGTAATGACTACAGAATCCAGGCCCCGTTTGGCCGTTTCGTCCACCAAGGCCATCATTACGTCTCTAGCACCCTTGGCAATGCCGCAGGTACCCATAGCCACCGAAACAACGATGGCGTTCTCCTGTCCTTCCCTTACTTTCATGGCCTTTTTCGCCTTTTGGCGGATAGCTTCTAACTCCTGCATGGACTTCACAGATCCACCCACTCCTTTCGCTGTTCGTACTGCTCTTGCAGATAAGACCGTATATCGGCTAAAATGCCTGCATCCATTGCAATGTCCCGGAACTCATCACTGTCGATTTCAATCGACCATACCACCTTCCCTTCACGATCAACCACTATATGGGAGAACTGCAGACGAATGTTCATGGTGAAGAACATGGTAATGCTGTCGGGGAGATTTCCCAGTGGAGCTCGGTCCCAATGGCTGTGGCCAAAGCGGGTTTCCACGCAGGTACCCTCCCCCACTTGACTCCTAATTTCCACCTCGCCCCCGGTCTGCTCGGCGGCCTGGCAGAGGAACGACAGACCCAAGCCGGTAGCTTTACGCGCCGTGGTCGTGAACGGGTCGCGGACCTTTGACAGCAGTTCATCATCCATTCCGCAACCGTTGTCCGTGACTGTGAACAGCAGCAGATCGCTCTGCAGATCCTCCTTAATTTGAACCTGCACTTGATCCGCTCCGGCGTTCAGGGAGTTCTCCACCAAATCCAGAAGATGCAGAGAAAGTTCCTTCATGGCTGCCAATCACCACCCTTCTTCCCTGCTGGTGACGGCAGGCCTTCTGCAGTTCTTCGAAGTTTGGCTCTTCCGCCCAAAGATAGGTTTGGTGTTCTTCAGGCTGGACCAGCTGTTCTAACTCATGGGCATCGGAGCCCCGGAAAACCACTGCATTCTTGCCGTTGATAGCGTTGGCATCCTCCAACTCCCAACCGTCCACCTCTACCTGCGACGGCAGACCCCCAAGCATGGATATAAGACCGTAACTGCGGCGGTCGGCGTGGGCAGGAACAAACATCCCTCCTAGATCATGGACGCGGCGATACACTTCTTCCACCGAAAGGGACAGTGACTGGCTTAGAAGGCGGTGAAATTCCTCAGTTGGGCCATTGGCTGTCACGATGGTTTGGTGCCCGAACACCTGCGGTTTGTTGAGCCTGTGGGGAAGGTGTTCCTGCACATACTGTTCGAAAAGGTACAGAGCGAAAGAGGAAGGAAAATAACACAGAAGATGAACCCCTTCCCGGCTTTCCACCTCCATGCCGTAGAGACAGTAAATACCCATGTCCTCCAGGGCTGCCGCGGCTTCTAAGCTGTTTCCGGCTGCATTGTGATCGGTGATGGCCAGCATCTGAATGTTTTCTAAGGCCGCCATCATGGCGATATTGGCGGGAGTCATGTCATGGCCGGCGCAGGGAGACAGGCACGTATGCACATGCAGATCCAACCGATACCAGCGCAGTTTCATGACGTACAGCCGCCCACTCCCAAATGGTATAACTGCCCCACCACGGTATAGGCCGGCGCCTTGGTGGTATACAGGGCTACTCCCTGCTGCTTGGCCTTTTTAATGGTATCCGGGTCCGGCGGAACCCCGTTGGCAATGACAATGGCGGCGATATCTGTGAGAACAGCCACAGCGACAATATTGGGGTGGGACTGCACTGTGACCCAAATGCAATTGGCCGCGGCTCGCCCCATGACGTCACTGAGAAGGTCGGAGACATAACCGCCTTCGATGTTCACCTTTGGATTAGGCGGCGGAACCACTTCCACGAGTTCTAGGTTGGCCGCCAGCTGCTGAAGTTCCAAGGCTATCCCTCATTCCTCTGTTGATGGTTTCTGCCGTCCGATGGTGGGAGGTACCTGTTGCGCCAGATCCCACAGCTCTTTCGCCAGATTCTGAACCGATTCTCGCAGAATGAAAATACAGTCGTTCTCCGTAGTCCAACCACGCACGATGTCCTCGGCCAAGGACTGGCAGTTCGGAGATCCGCATGCGCCGCAGTCCAGGCCCGGCAGGGTCTGCAGAATTTGTTCCTGCCGTTTCATCAACTGCATGGCCCGGCTGATATCCGGATCCAACGGCTGCGAAGGCCGCGGCTGGAGCGCATGGTGCATCATATAGAATTGCTGATCGTATAATCTCTGGAAATGATCCATATCCAGCTGCGGTTTGGCCGGCAGATGCTTAAGGTTGCGGTAGAGATTGACCTGGGCTTGAAAACGGCTCTGGACCGTGAGGCAGCCCCCGATACATCCTCCCGGACAGGCATTGGCTTCAATAAAATCAACATCAGGCAGTTTGCCTAGGGATAGGTCTTCCAGCACCGCGGTCACCTGGTCGAGTCCCTCCAAACTCATTCGAATCCCTTCGGATTCATAGGTCTGTGCCGCCGTAATACCCCAGCGGACGCCGGGCCTCCCCATGGGGAAGAGTCGCTGCCCCTTGGGGTTGCCGGCTTCATTGAGCCGCGGATACAGCTCTTGATAGACATCACTGAAAGACAACACGCCGTCAACATGGGAATAGGAGCGCCCCAAGGGCTGCTTTACCGCGGTCACTTTTGCCGGACATGGAGAAACAAAGAAAATGCCAATGTCCTCCGGCTTGACCCCTTGGTCCTGCAGCTGTCTGCGGGCTAGTTCCGCCGTGACCTCCATGGGTGATTCAATGGGCATGACATGCTCCGTCAACTCGTCGAACTTTACCTGAATCAGGCGCACGACAGCGGGACAGGCCGATGAAATCAAGGGTCGGGTTTCAGAGGCGCTAATCCACTGCTTGTACGCCTCCCCCACATGTTCTGCGCCGTGGCTGACGTCGGCTACGGCGCGAAACCCCACGGCGGAAAAGCCATCCACGAGTCCCTCGATATTGAACTGTGCAGGCGGTATTTGGCTGTAAAGGGACGGCGCGATTAACGCCACAGCATAGGGGTAGGCGAAAACAGCTTCCAGGGGATCCGTCTGGCTGGTCTTTGCCTCCTGCGGACAGGTGCGCATGCATTCCCCACAATCAATGCAGCGTTCTTCAAGAATGCGGGCTTTGCCCTGATAGACCCGAATCGCCTCTGTGGGACAGCGCTTGGTGCAAATGGTACAGGCCTGGCACTGATCTTCATCAAGATGTACAGAGTGAATGTACTGCACAGACAGGTCGCCCCCTTCAGGATACTGATGCTGCCTTCTCCAGATAAATCGCAGCGGTCAGGACTGTTCCCTCGTTCTGTTGGGATTGAATGTCCAGGTGGTCAGCATTGCGTTGGATATTGGACAAACCCATACCGCCTCCAAAACCCAGTTCTCTAGCTTCTCGTGGTGCCGTGGAATACCCTTCCTGCATGGCTCGCTGTAGGTTCTCAATCCCTGGCCCTTGGTCTACAGCCTGAATGGTCAACTGCTCTGGAGAGATGGCCAGACGGAGGGTCCCCCCTTGGGAGTGGATGATCATGTTCAGTTCTGCTTCATACGCTACCACAACCGCTCTGCGGATAAAGGGAGACGGGATGGAAGCTTGTTTTAAAAGCTGCTTAACCCGGGCTGCGGCATCACCAGCCTTGTTGAAGCTGCGCCCTTCCACGGGGAATGAAAATTCCAGGATATTCTCCATGTCCAACCCCTTCCGCCCAGTGGCACAGACTTGGCAATAATAAGCGACTACTCCAGCCTTTGTTAATAATTCTACACAATCAACCTTTTTCCTCCTTGCAGCTGCAACAAGTTTCTAGAGTTTGCGAGCCCGTCAGGACCCCTCCTGCTAAACGGCCCAGGCTGTTGAGAAACTTTTCGCTTGATCCTTCCAATTCTCCTGTGAATCCTAGACTTTTTACATTTATTCACAAAAATGCACCAAGGGTCGGCCCACTGCCGATGGCGGCCTTTCCTTTGCCCTATACCAGGTCACCTGCCTCGGGCGCCATCCAAATGTTCGTCTTTGGAACCGACGCCGCCTACCCGGCCAATATCTCATCCAATGCCCGCTCGAGATCGTTGTTGTTCCCTTGGCTCGTGTCTAGAAAGTCGTCCTCTCCCTCGTCCGGTATAGACCAGTCCGCGGTGGTTGCCAAACACAGTAGACTGCGGTGTTTGCAGTGCCCCATAAGCCCAGCTGTGTCTTGTGGTTGATCGCAAACACACGCCCAAGAAAACTCGTTTTCTTCCATCTTCTTGACCATATCCTCGAGTGAATCGTGCGGATGGGTGTTAACGCTGTTACAATTGATGCCTACGAACCTGATGCCTATGAACCGCACTCCCGTGGCGGATATCTATCCGCCGTCTTCCGGGTCACCTCATCGGATCCAGTTACAAAGGGGGCAGTGATGGCATGTGAAGAAGACAACGAGAACATGGGCATCCCCAAAATCCACCAGATTCTTCCACCGTCCGTTGCTTGCCTGCAGCTGAAAACCAGGAGCCTTTTCACGAATCTCCAGTGCAAATGCCCTATCTGCTGGCCACTCCTCTCCTATGTCGATGCCGGTGGAGCATGGTACTTTGCAATATTTAGCGATCAACCCTGGAAATCCTCCCGCCAGTGGCTGGCCCAAGCTGGCCCTGCGCTGCCAAGCCTGCTCTAACAGGCATAGATTTCAGCCGAAAGCAGGAGTTTTGCACCAGCACGGTCGAAATAGAACTCGGTGGTCCAAAGACCGCAGCGGCGGAACCCCGCCGGCGCTATGGGGAAGGTTGTTACCAATTTGTGCCGCAGAGGGCTGGCATTTCGGCTGGCATAAGGCCGTGCCCCAGCTTGGAAACAGCAGGCATGCGTCTAGCCCATGGGCTGTGCAGGGAATGGAGGTGCCCACTGTTGAAGAAACTCCTTCAAACGGTGTTTCATCGCGTTGTATTTGTCGGCGCAGCGCTGGGAATCCAAGCGGCAGCGCTCGTAATCATCATTACCCGTTTTACCAATTACTTCGTTCACTTCTACGCCGCAAGCGTCCTTCTGAGCCTGGCGATGGTCTTAGTCATCATCAACGGCCGCAGCCGCTCGGGGTACAAGATCGCCTGGATTCTTCTGATTCTGCTCTTTCCCATCTTTGGAGGCATCTTCTACTTGCTTTTCGGCGGCAGCCGTCTCAGCCGCCGGCTGCGCCGGAAAATGAGCGGCATCACAGCCAAAATGGCCGTAGCCCTGGTTGCGCATGGATCAACCCTGCAGCAGATTGAACAGCAGAATCCAGTGGCAGGGGGCCAGGCGCGCTATATCCAGGAGTACGCGTACTGTCCCCCCTACTTCAACAGCAAAGTGACATACTTCCCAAGCGGCGAAGCGAAATTCGCAGCCTTGGTGAAGGCCCTGCGGGCGGCGGAGCATTACATCTTCCTTGAATATTTCATCATCGCCGAAGGGGTCATGTGGAACACCATCCTCGACATTCTAGTGGAGAAGGCCCGGGCAGGCGTGGATGTTCGTCTGATCTATGACGATCTAGGCTGCATCTTCACCCTTCCCTATCGCTACGACCGTAAACTAGAGCGGATGGGAATTCAGTGCTGCGTATTTAACCCGTTTGTTCCTATTCTACGCTCGCGCCTAAACAACCGCGACCACAGAAAGATCGCTGTCATTGATGGCCATACTGGTTTTACGGGCGGTATCAACCTGGCTGATGAGTACATCAATGCAAAACCGAAGTACGGCCATTGGAAGGATACAGCAGTTATGATCGAAGGAGAAGCGGTCTGGACCCTGACCGTGATGTTTCTGGCCCTCTGGGACTATCTGCGGGACATCGATGAAGACGTATATCAGTTTCGTCCAGACCGCCATCTGGACTCGTGGCCTGCAGGGGAAGGTGTTGTGCAGCCCTTTACGGATAATCCGCTCGATGATGAACCGGTGGGCGAAACTGTCTATATGAACCTGATCAACAAAGCGGAGAAATACGTTTATATCACAACGCCGTACCTTATCTTGGACGCGGAGATGGTGGCCTCGCTTTGCAATGCGGCTAAGTCAGGGATCGATGTAAGGGTCATTACACCGCATATACCGGACAAATGGTATGTACATGCGGTGACTCGGGCATACTACGCGGGCATGCTGGAGTCCGGCGTCCGCATCTATGAATATTCACCGGGATTCATGCACGCTAAGACATTTGCGGTGGACGACGCCTATGCAGTGGTGGGAACGATCAACCTTGACTACCGTAGCCTCTACCTCCATTTCGAGTGCGGTGTCTGGCTCTATAACAATCCCTGTGTCATGCAGGTAAAACAGGATTTCCTTGATACCCTGCAGTTGTGCCAAGAAGTCCACCTGCCGCAGTTATTGATGCTTCCCTGGCCGCGGAAACTGGGACGTAATCTGCTGCGGGTCTTTGCTCCGCTGATGTAGCCTCGTTCCCTTCCCTTCGATACCTTTCCTCGGGATTGGCTGTCCTAGGGCCCTGTCTTGCAGGGCGACCATAGGCCAGCGAGGCCATGGGTAAAACCGCTCCCCATGGGTGGAATTTGGTCTGCCAGCGCAGGAATTCCGACGCCCATGTAGAATGATTCTAATTAATGGTCAAGTACCATGGAGCGTACCGCAAGGATGCGCCTTCGAATACGCCTGGACACCGCTAGACCGACGTGCGCCTTGGGGACTCGATGCGGGATGGAGGGATTCATGTGGCAGGACGAGTACAACAGAAACTGCAGCGTGTTTTTGTCCGGGAAGGGCTTCGTTACCTGGAACGCAATCCACAGGAGAACATCCCGAAATTGATGGCATGGCTTCACCGTTGGATCCAAGTACCCAAACACCGGCGGGTCCTAGAAAACCTCCAAGCCTCTTGGTCAAAACCGGACAACAGCGTGCGCAAGTTGCTTGAACGGTCCTTTGCCCAGCTGTCACCGACGGTCAGGAAGGCATTTGTCACTAATTTCTTCGTAAACTCTGTAGCGGCAGGGATTCCCCGCGGCTATGAACTTGAACGGGAGCATAACGTCAATATCCCATGGGCCATTCTCATGGATCCCACATCAAACTGCAACCGCAGCTGTATCGGCTGCTGGGCAGGGGAGTATGAGAAGGGAGCGTACCTGCCCTTTGAGACTATGGACCGGATTATCTCCGAAGGCAAGGAATTGGGTGTTTACATGTACCTCTATTCCGGTGGAGAACCGCTGCTGTGTGCCGATGAAATTCTGGCCTTAGCTGAAAAACACGACGACTGCATGTTCTGCGCCTTTACCAACGCCGCAGTGGTCGATCATGCCTTGGCGAAACGCCTGGAGCAAGCAGGCAATGTGGCGCTGGCGGTGAGCATTGAAGGGTTTGAAGAAGAAACCGATCTCCGCCGCGGCCATGGAAGCGGCCGGCAGATGCTGGACGCCATGGATATTCTCCGGGACCATGGCGTTGCCTTTGGGTTTTCCACCTGTTACCACCGCTATAACACCGACTCGGTATTGTCCGACGCGTTTATTGATACGATGATAACCAAGGGCGCCCTGTTCGGCTGGTATTTTACCTATATTCCCTTGGGCCGCAACGCTGAGGTCGATTTGCTGGCCCTTCCCGAACAGCGCCTGCGCGTCAAGGAACGAATTCAGCAGTTTCGCCGGGAAAAGGACCTATTCTTTCTCGACTTCTGGAATGACGGTGATTCCTCTGGCGGCTGTATCGCGGCCGGCCGGCGCTATCTGCACATCAACGCCCACGGCGATGTGGAACCCTGTGCGTTCATTCATTATTCTGATCGCAACATCCATGACCACAGTCTCTGGGAAGCACTGCATTCTCCCTTGTTTTTGCAATAC
Organism: Clostridiales bacterium; assembly: GCA_003551965.1. GTDB lineage: Bacteria > Bacillota > Limnochordia > Darwinibacteriales > B1SED10-159 > B1SED10-159. The sequence continues at coordinate 18,750 of PUOC01000111.1, forward strand.
CGCAAACAACAGCCATTCAACGAAAATCTGCTGATGCCCTGTCCTATGCTTGACAATCCAGACATGCTGCTTCAAATGGTGGATGCTGCAGGAGCCCTGTCAACCCAGCATCATGATCGGGAAAGCGCGGCGGAGTTGGCCCGGAAATGCAGTATAGCGGCCCAAAGATGGAAACCAGCGGCGGAGCAGGCCTGGGAGAGACGGACACGGGACACGGTTTCGACGAAATAACCTAGCAGGCCGGTATTCCCAGGGAGTACCGGCATTTCTTTGCACAAGACGACTCCCGGAGAATGATGCAGTATGGTATACTGAAAAACAGCTTATCTTAGAAATCTCATAACGATTTCGATCATTACGATGCAGAAGGTTTACCACTGTCCGGCAGGAAAACCCAGTTTTATTGAGAAGTACTATCAGAAATGATGTTGCTTAGTGTAAGACTCATATAGGGGAGAACTTCCGTGCGGAGTTCTGATCTTCGGACAGGCTGCCTCAGCAGCAATCGATGCTCGCTCTTTCCACCATCGGCGAATGGACAGCAAGGAGGCATGATTGTGAAAACCATGCTGCACATGGGTATTGATGTGGGATCGACGACGGTGAAAGTGGTACTGTTGGATTCCGCCCATCGACTGATCTACAGCCGCTACCAGCGGCATCACTCCGACGTGAA
>PUOC01000200.1 GCA_003551965.1 Clostridiales bacterium
CCAATCCTTCGATCTCCACCAAACGCACATCCCCCTCCAACTGTGCGCTTCCTCTCACCGTAGTATCTTTCATCTGGTTTGCTGGAATAACTTTAGTGGCAACGCTGCGTTCCTGGAAGATATACTCGCCAACCTGCGCTTCGACGCGCTCAATCTCAGCCTCGGACAGCATGCCTCCATGGATGTCCAGCGTCGCGCCCTGCCTGCTGAGATGGAAGCCAACGGTCTCTCGCTGATACTCCTTCTGCAGTACAGCAGATAGCAGGTGCTGTCCCGTGTGATGCTGCATATTTTCCACGCGGGCGCGCCACTCCACCCGACAGCGGGCGGTTGCACCGGGCTCACCCGGAGACTGCTGCAAAACGTGGGCAATACTTCCGGCCCGCTCCATGACATGGCTGACAGCACACCCATTGATCCAGCCGGTATCGGCCGGTTGGCCGCCTCCTTCCGGATAGAAAATGGTCTCCCGCAGCTCGACAAAGAAACGGCCCTCCACTTCTTCCACGGCGGTAACCGCCGTTTCCAGTTCCCATTGAAAGGGATCGGTATAAAACTGTTTGACTGTCATGCTTCCACCTTTTCCATGGAAATATCACTGCCCCGCCAAATGCCAGAGGTACAGAGCAGCCGTGGTACCATAGGGAGAATAGAGATTCCGGTAATGCTCGAACTGTTCCCGCCCCAGCTTAGGAAGCTGGTGCAGGGTCATAAGACCCTTGCGAATCCCAAGATCGTCATAGCTCAGCACATCGGGGCGGGCCAGAGAAAATATCAGCACCATCTCAGCCGTCCATCGTCCAACGCCGCGCAGTTGGGTCAGCTGTGCAATCACCTCTTCATCGCCGTAGCGATGCAGGCCCGAAAAGTCCAGGGTTCCCGCCAAGGCAGCCTCTGCAATACCTTGAATATAGCTGGCCTTGGGACGGGACAGCCCGCATCGGCGCAATTCCTCCAAATCCAGGCCTTTCAAGGCCTCAGGGGAGATGGGACCGGCATGACTCTGCAGCCGCTCCCAGATGGTCTGCGCGGCCCGGCCGGTTATCTGCTGGCTGATTACACTGGACACGACGGCGGCAAAGGGGTCGGGCATAAGATACCGCTGTATGTGGCCGACTTGGTCGATTACGCACCCCAGTTCGGAATCGGCTGTTCTCAAATGTTGTTTTTCCCTTTCTCCATAGGGAAACACCTGCACGCAGCATTCCTCCTAAGTACATGCCCGTCCTGCATCGCAGCAGGCCCTTGCACACCGCTGTAAGTACGGTTTGCTTGTTATTTCTCCCCTCCGGCACCCAATTCCTTTCCCCGCGGGCAATCCCCGCCGGCAAACTGCAGCAGCTGCCGATTCTGGCTCTGAGTATCTGCCATCCTTCCGGCTTCGCAGCGGCGGTTTCTCCTGGGGCCAACCGATTTCAATGGCACGCCCACGAGGAGCCATGGGATGGCGCCCGGCCCGGGACCCCACTGCCTTCCCTGGTCCTGGTGGTCCTGGCGTGGGGTTTTCCCTGCAGGTGACACGTAAAAAAGACCAGACTAGAAACGCTCTCCAGCCTGGTACGCACCTAAGATTATATGACGCCACTGAAAAACATAAGTTCAAGAAGACGGCCCCTCGGCCACTTTAGGGTGCATCGCTGCTGACAACGTCAGCAGGCTGTACCACTCGGGTTTCGCCGAAGCGGTCACCAATTCGCCGGCCATCTTTGTCCGTAAGCACCAATATCAGTTCGATAATACCCAGCACAAGCGCCACAAGCGGACCAATAATCCAGCCAAGGACCGGTATAATGGCAATGAAGGTGCCGATGGTCAGAGGAATATTGCGTTTCGCTGATGTGGCCAAATCGACAACACTGCCGTCGGTGGTTTCCACTTCAATGCCCATGAGTTTCTTGCCGACGCTTTTGTTCTTCCATTCATCCTGCTTCATCACTTGATAGGGCGCCGCATCTTTAAACAGTAGGTACAAAGCGCCGATCAGAGCACCTATCACTGGAATGAACACAACCACCCAACCGATCAACGCATCAATCAACGCCGCTAAAACCCTCTTCGAAGTTTCTGCCTTTTCGCCCACACCGTCACCCTCCTTCACATATTTGGAATTCACAGGGTGCCTGCAGTTCTCGACCCCTGCAAAACCCAGCCAACCCAGCAGCTCGCCCCAAAATCTTCTGCCGACACAAAACCTGCAGCTGCCCATCCGACAACGATTTGTACATGGCCAATGTCAAATTCCGTATTGTGTCTATTGTTTGGGTTTTTGACATCGAGCCTGCAAAATCCTTCTTTCTTAGAAAAACAATTGCTCATAGCCTAGGATTTCTTGAAAACCATAGGTCAATCGTCTACACGCAGTGGATCGTCTTGACAGAGGCAGCCTCGCAAGCGGCAGGCCGAGGCAGAATTCGCCTCGACCGGCCTCCAGGGTACTGCCGATCATGCCACCCAAGCTCCGTTATGCGTCTGGCTCCTCCCCGGTGATACTGACAATGGCAAAAAAGGCGGCCCGGCGAACGTCTGGATATTCATCCTCGTCCTGGTACAATTCCAACAGACGGGGCACCGCGTCGGCGGCTGCTGGCCCGATGGTATTCAGTGCCGTAGCCGCCCTGTACTTTGTACCGAGACCATCGCGGTGCAGCAGATCGATGAGTGTGGGGATGGCCGGCTCACCAATGGCTGCCAGTGCGTGGGCCGCCGCGCTTGCCGCTTCGCGGAAATCCCCTTCCTCGCGCTGCAAGAGCTGCGCCAGCTGCGGTGTAGCCGGCTGGGAGTCCGAACCGAAATGGACCCAATGGATCGAGGCAACAATGCGGGCCACATGATGGTAATCATCCAGCAGAGCAGCGGCCATTTCGCTCTGTACTGCCAAGGCTCTTTCACCGGCATTGGCCAGCGCTTCTGCCGCCCGCCTCCGCACCAGCCTCTCTGGGTCATAGAGCATAGCTGCAATGGGTTCAAGATGGCCGCTCAGGGCATCAGGGTCACAGCCAGCCATGGCCCGCAGCACCAGTGCTCGAATCGCGGTTTCTTCGTCCTCAAGGGCAGCAACCAACTGCGGCACCACACCACCGGCATCTTCTCGCACAGCTGTAATCACTTCGGCGGCGCTCTTGCGCACATCCGCCGCTGGGTCAGACAATAGCGGTGCAGCCGCACCCGCCCGGCGGCTTCCCCCCACGGGAACCCAGCGAAGGGCTTCCACCGCCAGTCGGCGCACAATTTCGCTGTCTTCGGCGGCCGCTTCCGACAAAGCCGTAAACAGTTCTTCCGCATGGGTGTCGGACCGCATGCCGTAACTTCCCAGGGCCCGGGCCGAATACTTTCGCATATCCAGTTCCGTGTCCTTAAGACCCGCGATTAAGTAGGGAACGGCGTCGTCGGGAAAATACCAGGCATATTCCACAATTTCTGCAGCACCAATCCGAATCTGCAGATCCGAGTCATCGAGAAGAACAAGGATCCTGTCCATAACGTCATCAATAGGGCGGGTCCCCACCCGCATTCCATCGGGCATTTCCCTTCCCAAGCCCCGCAGAGCTTCCATGGCCAAACGCCGTGTCTCTCCGCTGCTGGAAAGGACCAAATCCAAAAGCTGCGGCGCTGTATCCCTCCGGCGATGGAGGCTCAGTTCTTCCACCGCCACCGTTTGATCCGCTGCATCGCCCTGCACCAACATGTCCAAAAGCTCTGCGTCGGTGGCATCCTCTGGATCAAAAGCAGCTGTTTCCGGTTCCACTGCCGTCCCCGGGAAATCCGTGTCCGGCATGGGCATGCCTGGCATAGCTTCTAGCTCCATCTCGACCGTCTTTCTTTCACCGCCCGCCAATTCGATGCGGGTCTGCGCGGGCATGGCCCCAACCTCTCCATCGACGAGCATGGCCATAATTTCGTAGGTCCCCGGCGCCAGCTCTGCAGTCTTTGGCTGCCCGGGCGCGAATACCATGGGTATCGTCTGGCCCGCGATCATGATCTGGCTGTTTTCACTAACCTCTTCCCCCTGCCAAGTAACAACGATCGTAACTTCCGCCTTTTCAGCCGCCGCCGATACAGAGAACACCAAACCCATGATCAGCAGCAGCGTCATACCCCGAATACACAGCATTGCTACAGCCCTCCCATCTGCCTGCTCACTCCATGGCAGCATAACGGTGCGACGATGAGCTAAGCCCGCCTCCTTTCCATCCTGCTGCACAGCGGTTCTTGCGCCCTGGCTGCAGATATACATCTCCCGCTTTCCAAGTCGATCAGGACAGTTTCCTTCTGTTAATTATAAATTATTTCCCAGTTATATGGAAGTGTGATTCTGCCGATCTATCTGGTTGTGTTTGACGTACTTTGAAATCGTGCAGAGGGACACCTCTTCCCATACACCAGCCACAAAGCTAACAGCCCCGGCAGCATCGTCCCAGCCATGCGAGCATAGCTTCGAGGAGCCTTCTCGGTTTCCCAAGTCCATTGTCTGCTGTGAGCCTATTGTTCGTCAGTTCTTTTTCGCGAACGGGTACAACAGCACTTTTCGCGTCGTGCATTCCTGTCTTTATGCTTGCGGGGATCCAAGTCATCACTAAGCCTATGCAGGGGCCCTTCACAGGGGATTAAATCCCATGTCGATGTGCTTGATCGTCAGCCTGCGGTGCCGCGACAATGTTCCAATAGATACCGGTTATGTTCCGTGCCGGTCTCTCACAAGCGAAGAGCTAGGTGCAGGTACACCTAGCTCCGCCATAACAAATGAAGTTCTTCACGCTGCGTCATTCATCATCTGGCAGTCAAGGATCCTTTTGCTGCCATCGTGTTTGCAGAACGTAAGAAGGTTTGGGTTGTCATTCCCTGCAGCCGGG
>PUOC01000243.1 GCA_003551965.1 Clostridiales bacterium
AGGCAATGCCCACGAAGACGATGGTAGTTCCCATATCCGGCTGCATCAGCACCAAGACAATGGGCAGTGCCACCAGCGCCATGGGAACAGCCATCTTCCAACCTTCAAAGCGATGCTGCTTCTCTAAGTAGTGGGCGAGCACAATGATAATGACGATTTTTGCCAGTTCCGACGGCTGCAGATTGACAGGGCCGAGGTGGAACCACCTCTGGGAGCCGAAGACTGCTCGGCCATAGAAGAGCACAGCAGTGAGCAGAGATATGTTGACCAGATACAAGAACTTCGACAGGCGCTTCAAGGCGCGATAGTCAATGGCAAAGGCCGCCACGAGGGCCACAAGACCTATGGCACCCCCGGCCAGCTGTCGTTTGACAAAGTGAAACGGGTCATCCCCTACCAGATCCAAGCGGGTGTGGCTGGCGGAATAGATGACAAAGAGCCCGAAGACAAACAATGCTGCTGCGGCTGCCAGCAGGGGCCAATCAAAGTTGCGCCAAAAACGGCGGGGAAAGTCCATGTAAGAATCACCTCTAAGGGGGAGGATCGGTGTCCGTGCGCCGGTTGCCTTACTGTATTCATTCCTTATTCTACACTATTTTCCTTGTGATGGAAATGCGAAGGCGCTGTGCCGGAAAAAAGTATTGACGATCAAATTGAAGCTCTGCTATAATAAATCAGTGTAACGAGCCATTAGCTCAGTTGGTAGAGCACCGGACTTTTAATCCGGGTGTCCCGCGTTCGAGTCGCGGATGGCTCACCATCTTTTTTTTTGCGCTATGACACGCAGGCGTGGCGGAACTGGCAGACGCGCTAGACTTAGGATCTAGTGGGCATCCCCCGTGGGGGTTCGACTCCCCCCGCCTGCACCAAAGTCCAATACAGACTGCTGGAACCATAGACCGGCACAAGGCAGCGGGACTTACAGGCCGCGAACGGCGCACGAGCCATGGGCTGGGGAAGGTACTGCCCCACATGCAGCTGTCATGGCCGTTACCGGCGTCAGAGCCGGTAAGACGACATGCCGCGGACCTATCCAGTTTTCCGTGTGCCTTTTTTCGTTGGTATGTTTTGTCCATGCACGCTGTCATGGCAAGGGCATCTTCCTTACATAGCCTGTCATTCAGGGGTAAGGTCAGCGGGTACACGCGAAGTGTATTCCTTTTCCCGCGTCAGAACAAGAGAGGGGAATATCATCGATGAAGACAAATGTGGAATCACTAGGCAAAAGCAGGGTCCGCCTGAACATTGATGTCGACAGCGACCAGTGGGAAAAGGCACTGGAGAAAGCCTATAGGAAGGTCGTCAAAAGCATCAGCGTGCCTGGATTTCGCAAAGGCAAGGTGCCCCGTCCCATCTTGGAACGGCAGTATGGTCAGGAAGTTCTCTATGAAGACGCCATGGACCTCCTGGTTCCGGAAGCCTTCGCTCAAGCAGTGGAGGAAACGGAGATCGATCCCGTGGGCGAACCAGATATGCAGGTGAAGGATATCGATCCTGAGGAAGGCGTGCAGCTGGCCATTGAAGTAGACGTCTATCCCCAAGTGGAATTGGGTGAGTACAGAGGTTTGGCCGCAGAAAAGACCGTTCCCTCGGTGGATGACGAGGAAGTTGAACAGGTCCTTGAGAACATGCGCGAGCGCCAGAGCGAATTGGTTACAGTGGATTACCGCACTGATGCGCAGGAAGGTGACTTCGCTGTAGTCGATTTCGTAGGCTATATGGATGGGGAGCCCTTCAGCGGCGGTGCGGCGGAGGACTACATGCTGGAATTGGGTTCCGGACAGTTCATTCCTGGCTTTGAGGAACAGGTTGTCGGTATGAACGTCGGTGAAGATAAAGAGATCGAAGTAACATTTCCTGAGGACTACGAAGCCGAACACCTGGCGGGAAAAGATGTGGTCTTCAAAGTATCATTGAAGGAATTAAAGGAAAAAGTGCTCCCAGAATTGGACGATGAGTTTGCGAAGGATATTAGCGAACATGATACATTGGATGCGCTCAAGGAGGAAATTCACCATGAGCTGCTGAGCGAGAGGCAGCGACGGGCGCAGTCGGAACTGGAAAATCAGCTCGTTGACCAGGTCGCTGCAAACAGCGAAGTCGAGGTGCCGGAGTCCTTGATTGAGCGCCAATCGGAGATTATGCTCAATGAATTTTCCAGAAGCCTGATGTACCAAGGCATGAACTTGGAGTACTATTTCGAGGCCGCGGGAACGAACAGCCAAGCGTTAATGGAAGGTTTTCGTCCGGATGCTGAACATCGGGTCAAGCGCGAGGCTGTATTGTTTGCCATAGCTGAAGAAGAAGGAATCGAGCCCACAGATGAAGAAGTGGACAGTAAGATTGATGAGCTTGTGGAAGGGAGTTCCCAGCCGGAAGAGGCGAGGGAAACGTATGAATCCCGCCGCGATGATCTTAAGGCATCTCTCAAGCTGGAAAAGGCTGTCGATGTTATAGTCGAGAATGCTGAACTCACTGAGAAGGCCGCCGATTAAGGCGGCCCGTTCCGACGCCGCAGCTTTACTAGACGTAGAAGAAGTATAGAAAGGATGGTCTGCATGAGTGCTTTAATTCCAATGGTGGTAGAGCAGACGAATCGAGGCGAGCGGGCATTTGACATCTTTTCCCGCTTGCTGAAGGAGCGTATTATATTCATCGGAGGCCCTGTTGATGACAATGTCGCCAATTTGATCGTTGCCCAGCTGCTGTTTTTGGAGTCGGAAGATCCTGCCAAGGACATCTTCCTGTACATTAACAGTCCCGGCGGTGTTGTGTATTCCGGGCTGGCTATCTATGATACGGTGCAGTATGTACGGCCGGATGTCTCAACCATTTGTGTGGGAATGGCAGCGAGCATGGGTGCTTTGCTTTTGGCTGCCGGTACCAAAGGGAAGCGGTTTGCCTTGCCGACGTCGCGCATCATGATTCACCAACCCATGGGAGGAGCCCATGGGCAGGCCAGTCAAATAGAAATTCAGGCGCGGGAGATCATGCGCCTGAAAGAACTGGGCAACAAAATTCTTCACCACCATACGGGGCAGCCTTTGGAGAAGATCGAGAAGGACACGGACCGGGACTTCTATATGTCGGCGGAAGAAGCCGTGGACTATGGAGTCATTGACGGCCTGTTGGAGCAAAAAGAAGATCCCGAACAGTCCTAGAGAGGTGATAACATGTTCAAGTTTGGCGATGAAAAGGGGCAGTTGAAGTGTTCCTTTTGCGGAAAGATGCAGGAACAGGTGAAAAAACTCATCGCCGGTCCTGGGGTATATATTTGTGACGAATGCATTGAGCTCTGCAATGAAATTATTGAAGAAGAGTTCACCGAGGAGCAGAGTGTTGATTTCGACAGTATTCCAAAGCCAAAGGAAATCAACGAAATCCTGGACCAGTATGTCATTGGCCAAAATGATGCGAAGCGGGCGCTGTCTGTGGCGGTATTCAACCATTACAAGCGGGTGAATTCCGGTGTCAAAATGGATGATATCGAGCTTCAGAAATCGAACATCCTATTATTAGGCCCCACAGGTTCAGGGAAAACCCTTTTGGCCCAGACCTTGGCGAAAATCCTTAATGTCCCCTTTGCCATTGCCGACGCCACCAGCCTTACCGAAGCCGGATATGTTGGTGAAGATGTGGAAAATATCCTTTTGAAGCTGATCCAGGCGGCGGACTATGACGTGGAAAAGGCTGAGAAAGGCATCGTTTACATTGATGAAGTGGATAAGATCGCCCGCAAGTCGGAGAATCCCAGCATCACCCGGGACGTGTCCGGTGAAGGCGTACAGCAGGCACTTCTCAAGATCCTCGAAGGGACTTCGGCCAGCGTGCCTCCCCAGGGCGGCCGTAAGCACCCTCATCAGGAGTTCATTCAGATTGATACCACCAATGTTCTTTTTATCTGTGGCGGTGCGTTTGACGGTCTGGAAAAGATCATTGAGAACCGCATTGGCAAAAAGACAATCGGGTTCGGAGCCGATATCAAGACCAAAGAAGAAAAGAAGATTGGTGACATTCTCCGACAGAACATGCCGGAGGATCTGCTGCGATTTGGCTTGATCCCAGAATTTATCGGACGGGTACCGGTCATCGTCAGCCTCGATGCCCTGGATGAAGACGCATTGGTGCAGATATTGACCCAGCCGAAGAATGCTCTGGTGAAACAGTTCCAGAAGCTGCTGCAGATGGACGGCGTGGAGCTGGAGTTTCAAGAAGAGGCACTGCGTACCATTGCCCGCCAGGCTTTGAAGCAGAAGACAGGTGCCCGGGGACTTCGGTCCATTCTCGAAAGTATCATGCAGGAGATCATGTATGATATTCCCTCCCGGGATGACATCAAGCGCTGCGTGATTACACCCGATGTGGTGAACTACAACGAAGAGCCCAGACTGATTCGGGTTGATTCCAAACCAAAGGAAGAAACTGCATAGTGGTTTTAAGAAGAAGAGGCAGGTGCTCCTGCCTCTTCTTCTTGGCCGAACCGTTTGTCGCGGCGGCTCCTGCAGGAGCATGCCGGCTGTGGTATAATAGGAACAGGAAATACAGAGGAATGAGGGGTCATAGACCCCACGGCTAAAAGGGGCTTGTGGTGAAAGCCAGACACAAGCCTGCTATGACCAGCCGGAGCCTTCATTGGCTACGTTATCTTAGTCATGATACGTTCTGGGTGCTTCTCCAGCCCGTTTCACTATCGTCTAACATTAAACACGGCAAGCTGGGGTGTTTGCAAGCAGTGTGCTAGGCATGACAAGCTAAGATAACATTGGCGAGGAGAGATGGCCCTATCGGGCC
>PUOC01000128.1 GCA_003551965.1 Clostridiales bacterium
AAATCTCCTACGGAGCCAGCAAAGCGGCCTTGGAAGCCTATACCCGCAGCATGGCTTTGGAAGTGGCTGACCGGTGCATTACAGTGAACGCTGTGGCTCCCGGACCCATTCAGACAGGCGTGTATGCTGAGGAGTTCGTCCGGCAGTTCAGCCCTGAGATTCCCATGGGGCGCTTCGGGCGTCCGGAAGAGATAGCCGATGTCATCGTCCTTTTATGCAGTCGGCAGACCAGTTATCTGACCGGTCAGGTCATCAAAGTTTCTGGAGGACACAACCTCTAAGGTCAGGTGTTTGCCGGCCCTCTGTGAGAAGCTAAGATAACGAAATTTCCCCATTTTTCTCAATCTGAATGATCCCCATCGATGGGCCATATGCTGGTGTGTCAGGGGTTATGGCGTACTTTACCAACTAGATGCCAGGTGTGGAATGGATGTGGGGCAATCGTCCGATATGAAACGGATGAGTTTTTCTAGGCTGACGGCCTGTGGCTTTCCTGGCCAATTGTAATGCACTTGGTCATGGGAGATGGAAACGTTCTGACGCCCGGTGAGATATTGTCTCCCATGGAGGTTGCTGCATCGGGCGGGACCATGTGCCTGAGGGATGGATATGTTCAACGTCTGCAGCCAATGCGGTGCATACCGTGTTGACAAACCAATCATCTGTCTGAATGGTAAAGACTATGCTCTGTGTCCAGAATGCGAGCACGCCCACGAGTTCCGTCGTCTGCCTCTGTTTGTGGTGACCGGACCTAGCGGCGCGGGCAAATCTACTTGCCAACGACTCATGACCGCATTGACCGATCGTTACGTAATCTTGGAAACAGACATTTTGTGGAATGAGCAGTTTGATACGCCGGAGGACGGTTTTAGAACATATCGGGAGACATGGCTGCGAATGGCGAAAAACATCTCTCAAAGCGGAAAACCTGTGATCTTGTGCGGAGCGGCCATGCCCGACCAAATGGAGCTTTGCGACGAGCGACGCTATTTCGCTGCAATTCATTATCTGGCCTTGGTGTGCGAGGATGCCGATCTAATTCGCCGTCTGCGGCATAGGCCCGGCTGGCGTCAGAGTAGCGGCGAAGCATTCATGGACAATATGCGGGCCTACAACCGGTGGCTCAAAGCAAACGCCGTCTCTTTGGACCCTGAAATACGATTGCTGAATACCACAGATGTTTTACCGCATGAAACGGCGGCCGGGATCCTACAATGGGTGGATCAACAGCGGCACGGCTAAGACTGCTGTAGGAAAACCGCTGGGTCCGATGTGTGATCTTTGGAGCTAGCGCCATAACAATCGGTGTTGGAGCGCAAGGGTTCGGTGTCGACCGTCGATGTACGAAGCGGAACCCAGTCATACGCCTAGACTGTCTGGCCGGTACGCCCATATTGCCAGTATGACGCGGTACGAGCCCCGCAATCTCATCATGGGTCTAATTCCTTGGTGACATGATTCGGGGGCAGATGGCGTTTCCCAGCACCGTTAAGACTCATCATAGGTCCAAGCTGCTGTCGGTGTCGGTTAACCGCGGCGTGAAAAGGCACGGGGTTTTTTCGTGCATGTCGTTGGCTGATAGCGATCCGCTCTAGGTTGGCGCCGGCATGAATTGCGACGGCTATAAAATATCGTAATAATATATAATAATTTATAACTGGATTGACTAATGCTTGGGAATGATGATATCATGATATATCAGTATGATTTACCACTGCTTAGCAAAGGAGAATACCGCCATGAAGGGAGTTGTCAAGTACGGCTCATTGATTTGCGTGCTCGCGTTTTTGTTTCTTTCCGGCTGCCTTCCGTGGTACCGCGATGACAGGTTTATCCACATTGAACCCATGGTTACCAATTTGGCGATGATCAATACTGAGTACGATGACTTTAACGCCGCCGGGCCTCCGACTTACCGAGGTTTGCAGGGTCTAGCCTATTCCAGTAATTCCTTTTCGCAGGGAGAAAACTTCGATATACTCTATGCTCCGCTGGATCTTCGCATTTCGTGGGTAGAAGGACGGGGTCAAACCAACGTTTATAGTCTTTCCCTGGAGGCTGGGCCAGCGGTACCCTTTTTGAGTGCCATCAACTCGCCGTACAATGAGTTAGGTCCCTATCTCTTTCACGATACAGAGCGACGGCATTGGAACGCGAATACCGAGTTCCTGGTCGATGGTTACATCTATCTGATGGCGTCCGACCGCCCCGCCGATGATTTCGGCGCCTTCAACATTTACTATTATACAGCCGATGAGGGTCTGCAGTTGTTTGCCGGTAATAGTGCAGCTAATGACTATTACCCAAGTTACCATCAAGGAACCCAGACACTGTACTTCTGCTCTGACCGCCAGGGGAGCTTTGATATTTACAGCTATGGGGACGAAGAGGTTGACACTCTACAGCAGTTGTTGAGCAATGGCAATATTGAACCGGAACCTGTTTGGTGGTCAAACGGCGCGGTGAATGACAAGACGCCATTCATCTACAAGGACATCATGGTCTTTGCCTCTGATCGACTCGGGAACTTCGATCTGCATTTTAGTCAATGGAGTGCCGGAGAGTGGTCGGTCCCTCGGGCTTTGCCGACGATAATCGTGCAGGATACCGACGACTCGTTTCATCATCTTAACACGGAGTTCAATGAGTATCGCCCCTTTCTCTTTGATGCGTACCATTCATTTCGGACCGATAATAACCTACTCATGGTATTCTCGTCTGATCGACCCGGAGGAAAAGGCGGTTATGATCTCTACCTAGCACTTCTGCCTGTGGATATCTTCCGTTAACGCGTGCGGTACGCGGTAATGGTTGGTTGTCTAGGCATGGAAAACGATAGTGTGCAGGTCTTCAGACTCTGAAGGCCTTCTTTTTTTGCCCAAAACAGTCCAAGGACTTTTGCATTGCCCGTACCAATACCCGCACCTTTACCATACTTTTGGCTGGTCCTTGCCGCGTCGTACAATCGCTATAATAATGCCAGAAACGGTGCTGAACAGGAGGGAGGTCCCGGCGTGAAGAGAATTCGGGTCGAGTTAGAAGACCAGGTCGGCAGAGAGTGGTGGGATCGATTTGGCAGTCCGGAAGTCAACTGTCCTTCACACACCGGCAAACTTTGGTCCATGGTCCGCTGCCGGACATGGCGGCCGTATATGGACTGCTGGAAACCATGCGGAATTTGGGCTTGGAAATTACGTCGGTCCACATGGAAAGCGATGCAGGGGCATTGGAATTGGACAACAGCGGCAAGCCTTTGAGAGAAAAGGAGGAATGAGAAATGCAGGAAAACGTCTTTCAGAAAAGGGTTGCAGATGTCGGGATGAAGATCGTGAGGAACAAGCTTTGGGTTATGCTCTGTTTGGCTGTTGTCGTCGGGATGGCTGGTGCTGGTCTTTCCATGCTGCGGTTGGACAACTCCATGGAAGGACTGCTGCTCCAAAACTCGCCGGCGATTGCAGCCAATGAAGCTTTTAAGGAAGTCTTCGGCAAGCGGGATATGGCATTCATGTTAGTAGAATCGGATAACATTTTCAGCCATGAGACGCTGAGCTACATTGACCGAGTGAGCAAAAATTTGGAGAAACATCTTCCGGTCGCCACGGAAGTAGTGTCCCTTACGCATATGTCCTACATTGACGTTGTCGATGACACGCTGCGGATTGAAAACCTACTGGCAGAAGGCGTTCCCCAAAGTCGGGCAGCGTTGTCCGATATCCGAAGAAGGGTGATGAACAGGCCGTTGCTAGTCGATGTGGTCATCACAGCAGATAACAGGCCACGGGTATCTTCATTGGATGTACTATTGATGGCGCAGATCAATGGTCTACTAGGTGACGAACGTAACCAGGCTGGTGTCTCTCCGTCGCTGCAGTACGAGGTGACACCTCAGGCCAGTACGTATTTTAGTGGAAGTTATTCCATCACCGACCAGGATATACTGCTGCATCATTCGATGATCTGGGATACGGTGTGGAGATCAATGCCGGGATGCACTTTATCCGTGCCAACGGTGCCTTGGCAGCCTTGCGTCCTATGCAAAATATCCATGGACGGGTATCCAATGCATTCTACTACAGAAGTGAGGTGTTGAGATGAACGAACTCTATAGAGTGAAGAAGCAGGATCTTCCCCGCTGCTCTGCGGTGCTGGCGCGAGCCTTCTATGACTACCCCATGTATAGACACGTTCTAGGTGGCAAACACACTCTCGAGAACATGAAGACCGCCACCCGCTTCTTTGTTACCTATGCCTATCATTACGGCGAAGTATATGCTCCGTCGCAGGATATCCAAGGAGTTCTCTGCACCGTGGACTACAGAAACCACAGAGTGACGCTTTTCCGCCTGCTGCACTGTTGTGGCTGGCAACTGGCGGGACTAGGAGGGCGAGTCCGGCGACGTTACCATGCGTGCGATCGGTTCAGTACACAGGTTCATCGGGACATCATTGCCGAACCCCATCAGTATATCATGTGCATCGGGATTGCATCGGAGAGACAGGGTCGAGGTTTAGCCAGTTATATGCTGCGTCCGGCGCTAGAAGCGGCAGCGTCCAAGGGCTATGTCTCCTATCTGGACACCCATGAACAGCGAAACGTAGATATCTACGGGAGATATGGGTTCGAGCTCATCAGTGAGCATCACCTTCCAGACAGCGATATCACTCTGTATGCCATGCTCACAAAACCGTAACCCAGATGACCGTATCGTTTACGCTTGACTGTCGATCTGGCTGGTTTGAGGCTTGAGGCCTAAGGCAAGAATG
>PUOC01000172.1 GCA_003551965.1 Clostridiales bacterium
GACGATCCGCAGCCGAAAATCGATATACTGAAGCGCTGGCTGGACTTGTATGAGGGTGTCGGTGTGCGTCAGGCGGTGCTGCACCCAGGCGGACGCGAGCTCTATCTGCAGGGAATGGATCTCAGTCAAGCCTTTGGTCAAACCGTGGCCGCCCTGCAGCATTTAACCGAGCACATCCAAGACATGGCCATCGGCATCTGTGTGGAGAACATGGACTGGATAGCCCGCACCGCAGCCGAACTGCTGCAGATCATAGACGAGGTGTCCTCTCCGAAAGTGGGCATCTGCCTTGACACCGGCCATCTCCATATGGTAGCAGGAGACCCCTATCAGTTTATCACCGAGGCGGGCAGCCAACTAAGAGCCCTGCACATCGCAGACAACGAAGGATCCCGAGACCAGCACATGATGCCCTATGGACGGGGCACCATCGATTGGAGCCGGGTTATGGCAGGCCTCAGAGAGATTGACTACTGTGGAGCTTTCAACCTGGAAATTCCAGGCGAAACCCAAGCACCATTCTTTGTGCGAGAGCAAAAGCTAGACTGCTACCACCGGATCGTCTGCTGGATGCTTATTGAGGAAGGCCAAAACCACTGAGGACACTGCAACGAACAGAAGCACGCTTTGCCTGGCTTCTTGCCCCCATCGACACCGTTTGCCAAAACGTGCATGTAGAAAGACTGTGCGCCCGGGAGAGGTCCCGGGCGCACAGTGCAAAAGACCTCAATGGGCTGCTGCAGCTGTCCGCATCCATCAGCCCTTCCAGGGCGGATACCCGACATTGGCTTCATGTTTGGCCATGGCCAACTCATAGGCCAAAAGCTGCATGGGAACCGCGTACACCACGGGAGCCAACCACGGGGGCACCTCGGGCAGGCAGAGCGTGTGCTCGGCATAGGATTCCATGTCCCTGTTGCCATCGCCAACCACTGCATATACCCGGGCGCCGTCGTAGGACGCCACTTCGGCAGTTTCCAGCGCCCGCTTCCATGCTGGTCCGGAGGGCGCGGTCAAAAAGAGCGGTTCGCCCTCCTTGGCGCTGCGGTAGTGGAAAAATTCTTCCAAGGGCAGGCTGAGGGCGTGAACGGGGCACAGCTCCTTCACCTTAGCGGCGCCGAAGTGCGCCGGGGCAGCGTGGGAGCCGGCTCCGAAGAAGGACAAAATTCCGTCATATGTGCACTCGTGGGCCCACTGTTTCACCGGTTCGCGGCAGCGCTGGGTGGCCTCTCCTAACCATCCCGGCAAGTGCTGCAGCTCTTCTTTGTACGACGCCTGTCCGCTGAGAACAGCAGCCCAAAGCAGGATGGCAGCCATGGCTCCCGTACTGGACTGGGTGGGCCAGCCTTCCCGAACAGCGGGCACAACCATGGTGCCGTCAAACTCCTCACTCAATGGGCTGCCCGCCGTGTTGGTCACAGCCATCGTGAAGGCACCTTGGTTGCGGCTGGCTGTTAGACCCTGGCGCACCGCCGTTGTCTTTCCCGTGGAGCTTAACCCCAACACCACCGTATGTTGGTCCACAGTGCCCGTTCCGAAACAGGCGAAATCAAAGGCATCATACACGCTGCAGGGAACGCCCAGCATCGTTTCCAATCCGTACTGAACACCGATGCCGGAGATATAGGAGTCCCCGCACCCAATGATGACCACCCGTCCGGGCTTCTGGCCGTCCATTTTGTTCACCAACGAAGAAACCGTCTCCGAAAGCCTTTCCAGTGTCCTGCCCACCGCTTGGGGTTGCTGCAGCCATTCCTCATAGGTCTTCTTGGAACGATGATAACGGTATTGATCCCTTGGCCGATCGCTAGACGCCTCCGCCGGCTTGGCAGCGGGCCGCTTCTTCTTCTCTGCCATGATTTTGTCTCCTTTGCTTGAAATTGCGCACGATTTCATCCCTTGCACCAGGGGGCTGCCTGTTTCCGCTGGGACAGCGTGCTTGCCCGTCCTTTCCCCGTGTGTTCCCTGCCATCGTCCACGACATTCCTCGAGCCCATAGCTTGCCCAACGCCTTTTGATCCCCCATGAGTGCACTGGTTGTCTCCGCCACCATGGATCATTACAGCTGTACGGCCGACACGTGCCGCTTTGTCCGCAAAGAAGGCCGCAGCACAGCGGTTTCTTGGGAAGATAGTGCCCCAGCGTCTATGGACTGCTCGAGTCCATCTTGACCAGCGCAGCCAAGGCCAACAGCAGCGGAATCACTCCCAGCATGGCCAATCCCAGATACGTTGTTCTCACACCGATCAGGGCGGCCGTAAAGCCAAAGCCCAAACCTCCCACAGCCCGGCCGCTGCTGATAGCCAACTGCACCCAACTGACACCGGTGCCCCGTTGGCTGGCCTCTATACGGCTCATGACCAAGGAGTAAGTTCCCGTTTCAATGGAACCGAAGCCCAGGGAAAAGGCCATGGCCGCTGCCACCAACCCCATGGACGATGGAAATAAGAAGAGGAGGCACAGTGATGCCACCAAAAAACCGCATCCGATCACGGGCAGCCAGGCCGCCCGAAAGACGTGGATGAAACCGCGGCTGAGCGCAAACTGATAAAAGACCATTGTACCGGCCCATACAGCGAAGAACAGCGAAAACGACAGGCCCTGTTCCGACGCATAGATGGGCAAAAAACTCAACGCCGCCGAGTCCGCCATGCCGAGGAAGGCAGCGATGGCCAGCGGAATACCCAGACGCAGACTGCGTTTAGGAAATACTTCCAACGGTGCCGTGCGATGCCGGCGCGGCAAGCCAGTGACAGAAGCCGCGAAGAACATACCGCTGACAGAAGCTGTCAGCGCTCCGATAAAAAAAACCAGTCCAAACGCATCGGCGGCCGCAAAGCGCTCCACCAACCAAGGAAAAAAGCCAAGGGATAAAGGCATGGCCATACCGGCCATGGCCAAACCCTGACGCTGCACTTTGACGTCCGCTGCTTCTCCCATGACAGCAATGAAGCCGGACGTGACAAAGGCAAACCCTAGACCCTGGATGCCCCGCATGATCATGATTCCCGGTATCCACTGCCAAAGGCCGAACAGCAAACTAACCACAGCCATGGTCAGGCAGCCCAAGAGAATCGGGCGGCGGCTTCCCAATCGGTCCAGAACCACGCCCACCAGCGGCCTCGACAGAGAGGCACAGACGGCCATGGCCGCCGCCGTCATACCTACCTCGGCGGCACTGCCGCCGAGAAAGTAAATGTACAAGGGAAGGGCGGCCGTGATTGTATGATTGTTTCCGAAACCGAACAGGCCACCGAGCAACTTGCCAATCACAGCACTGATCACCCGCCTCGTGGGAACTCCGTTATCTGCCGCTGGCCCAGTCCGTGCCTGGTCGTTTACTTTCCATCAACCAGCGAACGCAGGCGCCGAATCTTTTCCACATCCCAGTGAGTCCCGTCAGCGGCCTTCAATGACGAACTGGCTATAACGCCGTCGGCCTCTTGTCCGAACCGGCCTGCGTTCTGTTCCGTCACCCCACCGCCCACAAATAGGCGGGCCTGCGGCTGGGTACTGCGGGCCTCGGCAAGCATCTGGAAAGACTCTTCTTCACTGCTTCCGGTCAGAATAAGGCCGTCGGCGCCCATCACCAGTGCCTGACGACAGGCCTGTCCCAAAGGCATGGCGGCCAAAGGCCTTCCTGTGCGGTCATAGATATCTGCTAATACCGTGACGTCTGCCAGGGCAGCACGGCGCAACGCCTCGATCTGGGGCCCGACCGCCTGCACTACACCAGCTGCCTTGACCATGGCCCCCACAAACACCTTGAGCCGGATAAAACTGGCTCCGGAAGCATCGGCAATGGCAAAGGCCGCCTGCGGATCGTCGGATTCCAGCACAAGCCCCAGCTCAATTCCGGATACGGCGCTGCGGGTATGACGGACCAAAGCGGCCATCTTGGCTACTGTATGCCAGGATGCAGGCCCAGGTGTTTGATCTTGAATGAACACTCCATCAAAACCGCCCTCGGCGAAAACCCGGGCATTATGGATTACATAGCGTTCAATTTTGGCTAGATCGCCGCCCTGCTCAGAAGTAAAAGAAGGTACGTGGATGGCTCCCAAACAAATGGGGGTTTTGGACAGCGCTAACATGCGTTCATCCCTTTCTATGGGCTAAGTGACTTTACTGTACAGCTTCGCGGCAGCTTTGTGTACTTCGTCGGCATCCAGGTTCAAAAGCGACGGAATGTCGCTGTACTGAACACGAATGCCGGCTGCTGCCGCTCCAAAACACACGGCCCGTTCGACGCTGCGGTGAACGGTGTAATGGCCCAAGACCGCTCCTGCGAAAATGTCTCCAGCGCCGGTAGGGTTGACCTCCGAGACGTCGGGCAGTGCCGGGATCCGTTTCACATCCCGTCCCGGCTCTAGGAAGAGGCAGCCTCTAGCCCCCAACTTGACAATAACGCAGACACCACTTTTTTCGCTGCACCAGCGCATGATTTGGCAAAGATTTCCCTGGCCAAAGAGAGCATGCACTTCCTTTTCACTGGGGAGGAACAAGTCAACACACCGCAGCAGGGGCAGCAGCTCTTGCGGTGATTGCAGGGCAACCGGCGGCGGATCAACACTGATAACCTGGGCCCGGCCGCGCAGTTCCTGCGCTATCTCCGTCTGTACCTCCAAGGGATTGGGGGCCAAGTGGACACCGGCAAATGAACCGCTGGGAAGTTCGGCCGCAGACAGCGGATACCGGCGCCGGA
>PUOC01000293.1 GCA_003551965.1 Clostridiales bacterium
CCTGTGCCGCAGGTTACAAGCATTCCAGACAGCACCGGGCCAACGAAATGCAACAACCCAGCCAATTTCTCTTGAGCAGCACCGCAAAGCAGCTATCCCTATACGGTCTAAAAGGGCGGCAGCGCATCAAGTTCGGGTCCCGGTTGCTGCTCAACAGGTTGACCGCGACGTTTGATCAAGTTCTCCAGTTCCTCGGTAAACTCGGCCGCCGAATGTTCAATGACGCCGTCATAGTCGTCCATCTGCCAGACAATCTCGAACAGATCTTCAGCAATAACGGCTTCCACATCAGCCGGTTCGAATTGCCAACCTCGTGTAAAGAAATGATCGCGCACGTCCTGGGGTACAGCGAAAAAGAGCAGTGATAAGAGCTCCTGCATCTTCCCATGCAGGCTGGCACCCAGATCCTTCATGGTCTCGTAGGCTAAAGCCAAGGAATGCATGGCTTCCTCTACTTCTGTGTTTTCCCATTCTTCTTGGGCCGCGAACTTGCTCCATTCATGGGGATGATAGTGTTCGATCATTTCATCGAAATCATCGCACATGCCGCTGAGTTGGTCGGCCATTCGGACCGTATCGACGAATTCTGCAATGGCCATGGTGAGGGCTTCAATGATATCTTCGGATTTCTTCCAATCAAAGGGTTTCGTGCGATGGTGTGTACCAAGGACCTGGTTGAACAGTTCAACGCGTTCAACGTCTTTCTTTTTCATGAAACTCATGGCTTCTTCCTCCTGTCAATCGGATGCCGCAGTCGCCCTTGCGACCGTCTTTTTCTGCCTTTCGGAAACAGACAGCTGGCCCGGAGGATTCGCAAGCCTCGTCACCGCTGCCTTTATTTCTCCGCACTCACCCATGGCATGCAGAACCCAAATACAGCAGCCTGTGCTTTCCAGCAAAGTTTGCTGGTCAAAACTTCCTGACGAATTACAGAATGTAGGATCATACCAACCGGCGTCTTATTGTGCGGCTCTCCCCATTCTTTGAGAAATTACTTCCCGGGCGATAATTTCTTCACCATGGGCTCTGGCTTGGTATGTCCGAAGCCTGTCGTCCCGATTTGATTTGGCTGCACGTTTTCTGTGCCGAGTCTTCGGTGAGTATCTTTCTCTACTCTGCTGCATGATTTCCTGATACCATGGCCACCGCACCATTGCGAGACATTCTTGAAGGAGTGTCTCTGTAGCACACATGGGAAGGTTCGCAGTCAGCGTTTCACCGCAAAACCACACAGACCTTTAAGACTTTTGCCGGCGGGCGCATGACTGACAACTGGGAAACCGGTATTGGCAGCCAGCCGTTCCTGGCCTGTACGGGCGTTCCATATGCCAACGACGACTTCGGTTCGGATTAAGGGATTCGAAGTCGTCGTTGAATGTATGCAATTGGTCATCTGCTGTGGTGCTTAGCTGCGGCTTTGACCTAGTTCCGCACCCTGTTCCATGAGCCGCTCCTGCAGCTTTTTGACATTCAGCTTGCGAGGCGTGGTTTTTTCTTCGGCACTGAGAGCAGCGGCTGCCCCTGCCGCTTCCCCGAGGGACATGATCGGTGCCATAGCACGCCACGATTCATAACTGGGTTGATCCGAAGACATGCAGCGGCCTGTCACCAACAAGTTGTCTATTTTCTGCGGCACAAGGCAGCGGTAGGGAATGTCGTACCCTTCGTGTTCTAAGTAACGGCGGTACCCATAGTAATGGATGATCGGCGATGAACAGAGCGCGATGACATCCTCAAATCTGCGGCCATTGAGCACGTCTTCAACCTGCAGTTTGTATTCGCCTTCCACAAAGCGCGTCTGCCGCACACCAATCAAGGGGCCGGTATCGACGATTTGGGCATCCTTCAAATACGGACGCTGTTTTTTCACCTCTTCAAAATGGTCATAGAGCTTTAAGCGGGCATCAATCTCCGATTGGGTTAGCTGGCGAGCGTCGGCACCGTTCATTGGTTCGGCTTGCGGGCCCCAGACATTCATGATTCTTCCCGCTACAGGACCGCTCTGGGGAAGCTTTTCACCGACAGGGAAGCCGGTAACCCGGTACATGAGGCAGTCCACTAAGCGGGATGCTTCATCCTTTTCTGTCTGCCAAAAGGGAACTCCGGCCCGGTAGGCTACATCGGCATCACCGGAAGCATCCACAATGACTCTGCCCATGATGGCACTGCGGCCAGATTTGTTCTCTACGATGACGCCCTTGATGGCATTGTCTTCCATTATGACATCGGAGCAGTAGGTGTGGAACAGAATTTCGGCCCCCGCGTCATGAACGGTCTTGAGAGTAACAAACTTGAACTTCTCGACGTCAATGGGATAACTATAGCTTAGTTCTCCCTGTTCGATGTCGTACTCTTCTTGCTCATAGGAGGTGGCTTCTCCGAGTCCGCCTATCTTATGCATTTCTAGGATCAGTTCTTCGGCAATGCCGCGGCTTGTCTGCAGACTATCGGGTTTAACTTGGTTGCGAAAGGCATTGATGTTGGCCATCAACGATGCCGTGGCTGTTCCGCCGAAGTAACCGAAGCGCTCAATGATCAAGGTTGAGGCACCGCCGCGAGCCGCGGCAATGGCAGCAGCTGCCCCAGCAACACCACCACCGACTACAACAACGTCGTACTCGCCGTACACAGGTATTGTCCGCGCTTGTTCTACATATTCCTTCACAGCGATTCGCCCCTTTGTCTGTCCGGCTCCGCCCTGGATTCACCGCCCCTATCGGCCACAGACAACGGCCCCAAGAACGTGCACGTTTGCTTGACACTACACCGGCGCACCACGGCACAAGGCTCTATTTGCATAAAGGGTGTTGGCAGAGACCTGCGTCGGTGTCCGCCGGGATTATCTGTGCCAATGCGTTGTCTTCGCTAACCTCCAGCGAATTTCCCCTATTTGGAGGCCCGATGCACAGCGGGTTTCTCCGGAATGGTGCCTGACGCCTCTTTTGAAGTCCATTGATCACTGCAGACCGCGCTCCATGTAACCCGATTCCAACTCCACCATCTATTCATCTGCTCTATTTCTAGGAGGTGCCGACGGGAGTAAGAATCCATAGTAAAGCGCGTGTTGCTGTTTGAGTTGAAACTTCACCGCTGTTCGCTCGCAGGCAGACCGCCCGAATCCAAGCATGGTGCGGCCTGAGACCGCTAGGCCTACTGACATCTGAGCCTGGGGGCCTGTCGGACTAGATCAGACCAAACAGACGAGCCAGCGGACATAGGCCGGCGTTATCCCGAATGTGACGCCAGTTACTGTTTTAAACTTGCGCTCTCCATAACGATCTCCTGCATCTCGTTGTACCTACCCAGCATGTCTTGGGCTAACGCGATCTGACAGCGGGCCCGTTCCAGGTTATGATTGGACCGGTGGATCTTGAAGTATTTGTCGCCTTCAATGTGGTCTGTTAAGAAGCGGCAGGCCAGTTCTCTGTTCTGCAAAGAAGGCGATGTCTTCCTCGATGTCTTTGGCCCTTCCTGCCGGGTCTTTGTCTACCATGGCAAAAAAGGCGCCCAAGCGTTTACGTGTGTGGTGAAAGTCGGGAATGGTTTCTTAAAGGCGGTCCATGGGCAGATCGGCCAACATGGATTGGAACTGGCCGAAGGCATAGCCGGCACTGTAAAGGAGGCTGCTGTCGTCTACAAAGTCGTAGGTGACAGAGTTTGGCACGTAGTGGCCAGTGCTGTTCGTTGACAACAGCGCAGCTGCGGCCGTCTTTGGTTGGCATAAAGGAGAGGATGTCGCAGTCATAGGCACTGTTTTTTGCCGCAGATAGGCTGCGATCTCTTGGATATTGTGCATGACCTTCTCTGGTTCCGCAAAGACATGATCGTTGATCCGCTGCAGGATCAGTTCCTGGCCTGGGCCCGTCTCCGGCGCTAAGGAGAGGCGGTAGGCCCATGATGAAGAATGGATAGAAAATGCTATATGTTGTATTCATGTGCATGTGTCTTTGTCAACGAATACTATATATAGAAACGGGACAATGCCATCCATCCAGGGAAACCCCGAATCGAGCAAAAAAGATAAGCCCGCCACCATTTCAGGTGATGACTAATGACCAATCAGCGGATCTAAGCTGCCAGTGAGATGCAAGGCCGGGGATGACCTTGTCTCTAGTCAGACATCTTCGATAGCGAGCCTTCTAGAGAACATATGAGCCCATCTAGCGCCTTTCTATCTGTCTGCGTTAGCCTCGTGTTTTTGTGTCTTGCGGTAACACACCTCTTGCGAGTAACAGTCCAAACCCTTTTCTTGCCAGCAATCCTGCCGTGCGACATGGTTGGGCTGATCCCCCGCTTATGCCCAACCCTGAGAGGTTGATTGCCCTTGGATGCCAAATAATTAACCATTTCAATCATCTTATGCACATCAATCCTGGCAGATTCTATCGGTTGGCCGCCATCCGGATCTTCAAGCGCGGCTGTAAAGAAGTCGACAAGATATCGATTCTTCTCTTTCTTGTACTGTTCCATCACTTCGTGTTTGTACTTATGAAATGCTTTTTCGGGCAGCTTATCTTTTGCCCGTACGAGCATTTCCAGCGCCCACTTGGGATCAGAAGATATCTTTCGCAGCACATCGTCGTGAGCCCGGTCTTGCACTTGATGGTTCTCATATCGGGTAATGGTGGCCCTGCCCCAATCTAGAACATCGGAGAAGTCCTTCTGGCTAATGCCATA
>PUOC01000206.1 GCA_003551965.1 Clostridiales bacterium
ATCCTTCCAAAGCAAAGTGCAGGTTTTCAGCCACAATCGTGGCGTCTGCGATGTTGAGCCAGTGCCGAGTCAGGAAATGGCTGACCGGCATCGGCAGTGCATGGTATGGCTGGCCCATGTCCTGCATATAATGCAGGGAGCGGGCAAGAAATCGAAAAGCCCAATACAAGTCTTCTTCGGCGTGGGCATGCAGTGCCATTTGATAGAAATGTTCAGCACGCTCTGGTGCGACACCCAAAACGATGACGCCGCCGAGCAGAGCATAACGTTGGTGACGCCAACCGTGGCTTCCTCCGGTCATCACTTGCAGGCGGCTCAGCTGCAGATTGGTGTCCAGATCCCAATCGGGTTCCGAGGCATAGGCGGTCAGCACATCCAAGGCACTGAAGGGCTCGCCGTCGGCATGCAAGTAGACCAGTTCGAATTCGAGATTATACATGCTGTCGTCCACGTCATCATATAGGTATGGCGTTTCTTCCAGCATGAGCTCCAGCTGTTCGAAATCTCTGAGGCTTTGATGGGTAATGATATCGTGGCCGTCCCATGCCTGGACGGAACCGGCCCATACCAGCACAACAGCCGCTAACGCTACCCAAAGGATTCTTTTCACCGTTCATCCCTCCCGGATTCCATGGACTGTCTCGGTGTCCCGGTTCCCTGTTGCTTCCTTCCCCGCCGGACGCGAAATACCTTCCCGGGTTTGCCCTCCATCCGGGCGGATTATGCAAAAAACAGTTCAGCACAAGGAGTCCAAAACCAACACCTCGAATACGCTGGTAAATGCTCAACCATGGAAAGGTGGTTATTGTTTTGTCCCATCCCAGCATCTCCGATCTGCGCCAACGCATTCTTCCCCTGCGCCAGCAGGCCGATATCACCGACCGCTGGCTGTCATACCGGCTGCAGCATGTTTTGCCCGAAATCATGATGCGGGAAGGCATCGACATGTGGCTCGTCCTTGCCAGAGAATACAATGAAGACCCTGTCGTCATGAGCCTGCTGCCCGCTGCCATGCTTACTGCCCGCCGCCGCACCTTGCTTGGTTTCTACCTTCGTCCAGACAGAACTGTGGAATGCATAAACATGGGGCGTTGGGAACGGGGTTTAAACCAATTCTACACCGGCGGATGGGACAAGACCAAGGAAACACAGTGGGAATACGCTGCCCGCGTCGTCCGAGAGCGGAAACCTGATACAATCGGGCTCAACGTCTCTAACACGTTTGCCTTTGGTGACGGCCTGACAAAAACCCAGTATGATGAACTGACAGCCGCGTTGGACCCCCAGGACGCCGAACGGGTTCAGTCTGCTGAACGTCTAGCCGTGGGCTGGTTGGAGAAGCGGACAGAAGAGGAGCTGCAGGCCTACCAGGGCATAAACAAGCTGGCCCATGACATCATCGCTAAAGCGTTCTCCCACGAAGTTGTGCATCCGGGAGTCACCACGGGAACCGACGTAGCCTGGTGGATTCGCCAAGTCATAAACGACATTGGGCTGGCATCCTGGTTCAGCCCGACAGTAATGATCCAGCGGCGGGGCGTAGCGATGCCGGACCCGGATACAATTATACGGCCCGGCGACCTGCTCCATTGTGACGTGGGGCTGCACTACCTTGGCCTGGCCACGGATACCCAGCAGATGGCCTATGTTCTCCGCCTGGATGAGGCCGGCGTTCCGGCAGACATCCAGCAGGCATTGGCGGCCGGGAACCAGCTGCAGGATATTTTTGCCGCCAGCTTCGTTGCCGGCCGCACCGGCAACGAGATCTTCCAAGAAGCCATTGAACAGGCGAAAGCACAGGGCCTAGAGGCCATGATCTATACCCATCCCATTGGCTACCATGGACATGGAGCAGGCCCTACCATCGGTCTGTTCGATCAGCAATCCTTTGTCAAGGGAAGCGGAGAATACCCGCTGCATGAAAACACCTGTTATGCGGTGGAACTGAATGTGAAATACCGCCTTCCATCATGGGATGATCAGGAAGTCATGATTGCCCTCGAACAGACAAGCCTGTTCAACGGCGATTCCGTTCAATATCTGGGCGGGCGGCAGACAGCCTTCCATGTAATTCAATAAGGATCGCACAGCCGAATCAAACAGAAACAACCGCCGGCCGCGGTTGTTTCTGTTTGTGTCCATTACCTTTCTGTACAGCTTCGTTCTAGCGGTTATCGATATACACGATGCGAGCATCATCGTCGCCCAAGTTTACTGTCAGCTCCAGCCGGCTGCCTACCAGCTTCCAGTCATCGGCGCCGGTCACGGCGGTCTTCGCGGTTGTTTCCAGGGGCTGTGTATAGTGTTTCGCCTCGGTTGCTTTGACAGTGAAGAACACCACCATTCCCCGGCCGGTTTTGGGATCGATCTTCTCATAAATCTCAGGGCTCGATCCGATGAAACCCTGCACACGAGGATAGCTGTTGAGCACCGCATCAGCCACAGACTTATAGCGTTGAATGTGACTGCGGAAAAACGCCGCATCGCCGCTGTCCAAAGCCACGAGATCACCCCAGATGCCATTTCCTCCCAGGACCATCGCGGCAGCACTGTTAATCTGTGACAGCCGGGGTTTGTCCGGCAGGAAATGGGTCAGGAATAGGCTCGACGGCAGATAACGGTCATAGAGTATGCTTTGGCGGCAGATCCGGGGACGAACCGGACCCGGATAGAAGAAGGCATTGATTGTATTGGGCTCTATGCTGACCCAGGACGGTATATCGAAATTGTGAAAGTAGGGGCCGTTGTTGATAAGAAAATACTTCCCCGCCGAGAGAAAGCCCAATCCAACGAACCGTCCGGCTTCCGTAACGTCGAAGTCCATGATTGCACCGGGACACCGCCGGCCCACCTCTTCTGCTATGCGGATCATCTGCCGTCCCATTTCGTAGGCATAGCATTGCCGACGCTCTTCGGAACTGTTGGCCTCTGTGCCGTGCCGGTGATAGGGGGAGTCGCATCCGTATTGGCCAATCCCATCCCACTTGAAATAGGAAACACCCAACTCGCCATGGAGACTTACCAGCTTCTCAATGAACCAATCGGCATAGCCCGATGCCAGGCACATGCCGTAACTGGCCTCTGTTTCCCAAATCTGCTCATGGTAGCGGGGCTTGCAGCCGTCTGACATGATATACTCCGGATGGGACCGCACGATTTCACTGGTCTTTGCAGCGACAATGGGGTTGAACCACAGGCCTAGTTTCATCCCGTGATGCTCTAGCCTTTCCCGAACCGCCCGCATATTCTCCGGGAACCGCTCCTGATTGACCAGCCAATCGCCGGTCTTGTTATACCAACCGGTGTCGATAACAAAGACATCAATACCCATGGCATGGGCTGCATCAATTTCCTGCAGCATGCGCCCACTGTTCATCTCCGCCAGATAAGGTTTATTCTTGAAATAGCGATTGCGTTCCTGGTAGTTCCAGCTGTTGTAAAAGATGCAGGGATGCCGAGATGCCTTGGAATCCGCCATGTAGTGGAGGGTGAACTGGCGGTAATGCTGCAGCAGGTCGTCCAAGGAACCGTCTGCGGCAGCCAACTGCAGCCACACGGTCGTGAAGGGCTGGTCTGGCCCAATGCTCTGACCTTCATAGTAATTGCCCTTCAGAGCCTGGACGGTCAGCTCCCCTCCATCGAGAGTACACTGCAGGAAGCTGTCGGGAGAGTCACAGCCGTGCTCATAGGCAGCAAGCATGGAACCGCCATCACCGCTCAACACGGCCATGGGACCGGGAAAGCCATAGGGCTTGATCAGATCTGCTGTGGAACAGCTTTGTTCATGGGGTACATAGGAGTGTACCAGCGGGTTGAATTGGCTGAACTGGATTTCTGTCAAGGTGCAGTAGTTGTCGGCCCCGCCAACCCGCAGATACTCGGCATCGTTCTTCCCGCGGTGGTTTGTAAGCACCGAAGCTGCAGTGCTGTAGAGCTCATAGCGAAACCGAATCACAGGATTGTCCCTGCTGACCCGCATGCGCAGATACAGCTCCAAACTGGGCTTCAACTCTGTCCCATAGCGAAGCAGATGTTCCTCAACCCCGGGCATGATGGTTTGTGAACCGAGAGACTGGACAAAGCGGAAATCACTGCGCCGCTGACCGTCCACTCGGAAGACCGGCGGCGAAACGATATGGGACTGC
The DNA here is from genome assembly GCA_003551965.1 of Clostridiales bacterium. Lineage (GTDB taxonomy): Bacteria > Bacillota > Limnochordia > Darwinibacteriales > B1SED10-159 > B1SED10-159. The sequence continues at coordinate 4,146 of PUOC01000206.1, forward strand.
AGGCGGAACGCAGCCTGGGAAGGAAATTCGATAGCACCGCTGCCCGTTTTTATGATCAAATTCTCAACCTCCCATCGGTGATGTTCAAAAAGGAAGCACCCCGGCTCCAACCGGGATGCTTCCGCCATGACACGGAGTCTTTGTCTTATTCATCGAAGAACATCTGCTCTGGATCGTGATTCGTCGTCCACTGTGTCTCCCAGCCCCATAGGCCCTGCTCGGGGATGTTGCGGAGATTGTTGGTGGCAATGATGGGATAGGGCGCTTCACCAATGGTTCCGATGGCCCAGAGATTTTCCGCCTGGGATTGCAGAATGTTGGCGGCCAGCTCAGCCCGGACTTCCGGATCGGGCTCGACAATGACCTGTTCATACCAGTCCAACAGCTGCGCCACCTTCTCCGGCGGCTCTTCTCCCATCTCACCATCGCTAAGGTAGTAGGAAGCCCACTCCATGAAATTGACGTTCGCGGCGTAGGTTCCCACGGGGATGATGAAGTTGTTCTCGGCAGGGAACAAGAGATCGGTCTCTGCGGAACCATGCCAAACGGTCATATCCAGCAGATTGGCCGGTCCCCGCTGCCAGATGAGCTCGCCCGATATTTCTTCCATCCGGACATCAAGGCCCAATTCCTGCCAGTATTGGACGACCAACTCTACATTGGGCCTTTTATCTGTCTCCGCATGCTGGTACTCAATGGCGAATCGGAAGGTTTCACCATCGGGGTGCAGACGCCATCCATCACCGTCCCGTTCCTGCATACCCATTTCGTCCAGCAGCGCATTGGCCCGCTCGGGATCGTATTCCACATAGCTTTCGGCAAACTCGGGCTGATAATGCTTACTGCCTTCCATGACCGTGTACTGCATAGGACGGGCCTGTCCGAAATACACGATGTCATTGATTTCTTGGCGATCAATACCCAATGACAGCGCCTTGCGGAAATCCAGGTTCTGGAACACTTCGCGCATTCTTTCCTCCTGGTGGGTCAAGGCCGGGAAATAGATAACTTCATTGCCGTGGCCGCTCTGCCAAAGTATTGTCCGGTATCCATACTCCTCTTCGAACCGCCGATAAAGAGGGTAGTTCTGGATTTCCGTACTGAAGGCTGCGAAGTCCAATTCGCCGGAAATGGCTCGCCCGTGATACACTTCATCGTCCGCCACCAGCTCGGCCTCGATTCTATCGATATAGGGCAGCTGGTTTCCTTCGGTGTCGACCTTCCAGAAATACGGGTTTCTTTCATATATCCGCAGATCAGAGGCCAGCGAAACCAACCTGTACGGTGCCAAGGTCGGCAGGTCCACACGGATGGGCACATTGATAATGGTATCACTCATGTAACTGAAGAGCTCATGCCAGTATTCGAAGCCGGCTTCGTCCACCTTTTCGGCTAGTTCCTCGGCATCGGCGTAATCGATGTGGAACTGCTCCATATAGTGCCGCGGATACACCGCACCCCAGCGTCTGTGAATGAACTGCCCTGGAAAATACGGTTTCGGCTCGGCAAATCGAAATTCCAGGGTGAAGTCGTCGACCTTTACCAACTCCATCACTTCGCCGCCAGCCCGCCAGGCCGGATTAATCGCTGTAGTCAGCTCCTCGTTGAGAAGCACATCCTCATACCAAAACATGACATCATCGGCGGTAAACGGTTCTCCGTCAGACCACTTCACGCCTTCGCGCATTTTAAGCGTCCAGACATCATACTCGTCATTAGGCTCGAAACTCTCGGCCATGTGCGTCACATAGCCGGCTCCATCGGGATCAGCCTGGATAAAGTCCGTCCAGGCAGACATCATCATGGTGTCATCACCAATGCCTTCAATCGTCCCAATCACGCCCGTGCGAGCGGTGCCGCCATAGCGGCCGATTTCCTCGATAGGTTCCACCACATAGGGATTGTCCGGGAGCCTTTCCTCCACAGCAGGAAGTTCGCCTTGTTCAACCAGCTCCTGCAGCATGGGTGCTTCATTGAAGGAAGTCCCAAAAACAGGGACAGCCAACAGCAAAACCGCCGCCAGGGAAATCGAAGTCAGACATGTCCTTTTCACAATGAACCGTCTCCTTTCAAGATGATAGAACCCAAGAACCACCGCCAAAGGCTGCTTCCCTCACCTCCTTGCTCGGACGGTGATGCTACAAAGGTGCCTCCAAGCCTTCCAGCCAGCCCGCTTCCATCAGTGCGATCAGTGCCAACAGACCGCCCCAGTGATAAAAACGATCGCTATTGCGTTTATTGCAGCCTGCTCCGGTGTCGGCGCAGTAGTTTTCGTGGACATGGCCCTTTTCCTTCCACTCCTTGAGAATGAGCCGCGTCGAACGCTCGGCCAAATCCCTTTGGGCCTGCACCAGTCCGCTCCGACGCAGACCCAGATAAACCAGGAAATTCATGGGAGCCCAGATGCGTCCCCGCCAGTAGTCTTGGTCGGCATAGGCCGGGTCGCTGCGGGCAATCGACGGCAGGATCCAGTCGCCCCAGAAGGATCCAGGATCGTAGAAGTGCCGGCTCACAGCTCTCTCCGCAGCCTGCGGAGAGGTTCCCTGGGACAGAAGGGCATAGAAATTCGTGGGAGACAGCCGGTGGCTGAACTCTCCCGTGTCCATGCGGCGGTTCAGGAATATTTCCGTTTCCTCATCCCAGAGACTGTGCAATCCATCTTCCACGGCTGATGCCCGCCTACCCAGTAAAGCTGCGTCCTCATGGCGCTCAAGCACTGACGCAATGTCAGCCAAGGCGCGGCAGTCCATGGCATACAACCCCATCAAGCCCACGTCAGCCAACTGCATCAGTTCATTTTCCTGGTCAAAGGGCACACCATCATACATAGGTGAATTGTCCAATCCAGACTCTAAGGCCGCCCCAAAGGTGTCGCTTACGCCGGCGTGTTCCCAATGGGAATCAAAGGCCGGTTTGAAGGCATTAGAACCCCACGCCAAAAGGCCTGGCCGGATCTGCCGGTTTTCAAAGAACCACGTATTCCATTCCATGAGGCCTTCATACACTTCTTCCAGCAGCCACGTCTCCCGATAGCGCCGGTACAGCTCACGCACGACCATCGATCCCACCGGCGGCTGTGAACGGTCCTCGCTTTTCCTGTCCTCATCCGCTGCAAAATTAGGCACAAAACCCCGGGCGGTTCTTTCTTGCGTCATTTCCACGGCGTTGGCATAGGCCAGGTCTTTGTAGTCCAGCGATGCCATGTAGGCAGCAAAGTACGTATCCCAGCAGAAAAGCACATAGCCGCCCCACTGTATGTTCCAGAGTCGGCTGACAGGCGTAACCACGCGCTCCTTTTTCGGTTCGTAGATCGTATCCCAAGCCATACAAACCTGCATGGCTTGGTAGACATCGCCATCTTCCCCAAACTCCTGCACCCGCCGCTCATATGCTGCGCGCTGGGCATGGATGATTTCCCCGATGCGATCTATGCTGCACGGCTGTCCCGTGGAAATTCCAACGGGCCTGTCAAGGGTCATGGCCAGGTATGGCGATTGGACGGCGATATTGGGCTCGTCGCGCAGATCACCCGTGGTATGCACCCGGACTTGGCCGGTATCGAAAACAGCCTGGAGTGTGTCATCCTTCCTGGAAATCGTCCCGGGCCGATTCCAGAGCATGGCTGCTTCTACCACCAAGGCAGGCGGATACAAGGGAAGTCTTTCCGGAGTAATTCGCATATAGAGCTGGTTTTCCTCTACCGCTGTTTCTACTGTAATGTCCACACCCTTCCAACAAAGCTGCAGACTGGTGTAACTGCCGTCATAGGTCCGGGGGCCGGGGCGCACGACTTCCACATCCTCGCCGATCCGCCCGATCAGCGCTTCCTTGAGGTACTGGCCGCCGGCATACTCTTTGATCCCCAGGTTGACCGCAAATCCCTGGGGCAGGCAGACATGGGACAGAACGCTGCGCGTGTTCCAAGTATTCCAGCCCTGTGCCAATCTGCGTTTCACTGCCTCATAGTTCCGGGACATAGCTTTCATCCTCTCTAATCGTATGTTAACATGTATCTAAAGCCCGATGTTGCACACTTACCGGTCAAAAATAGTACGATTCTGTCAAAGGAGTGGCTTGCATGGACAGCACGCAACCCCTGACCTTTGAATACCGCCAACCGTCGGACTTTCCTTTTCTGCTCTGCCGCAACGAAAGCCGCCCCCATCGCCACAGCCAAGGCAACCTGATCTATTTCCACTGGCACCGGGAAATGGAATTTCTGTATGTAAGACAAGGCCGAATGCTCTTTGATATTCAGGGCCAAGCGGTTGCCGCCAAGGCCGGAGAAGCCGTTATGCTCAACCGAGAGGTCCTGCATGGAGGACGCCCCCAGGGAAGAGAACGCTGCATCGTTTATGCCATGGTATTTGAACCGAGTCTTCTGCGCTTTGCCGCCACCGATGAGTGTCAAACCCTTTATGTCGACCCCTTTGTCCACAACCGCCTGCGCATGCCCCATCATATCTCCGGCTGCCGCCCTTGGGAGCGGCGGATCATCGCTGCGCTGGAAGATATTGCGGTTGTCGGCGCCGTTCCTGCGCCTGGGCGCAAACTGCGGATCAAACTGAAGTTGTATGAGATCTTCCTGGAATTGGTTCTCAGCGGCTGCTGCTGCGCAGAGCCTCCCAGTGCCGCATCCGAAGCCGTGGGCCGCTGGAAACAGGTGACCAACTTCGTAGAGGAACACTACCAGCGGCGCATTTACATCGAGGAGCTGGCTGACGCGGCAGGTTTCAGTACCGACCATTTCTACAGGCGTTTCCGGAACGTCTTCCGCCAAACGCCCCTGGCTTTTATCAATCGTTACCGCACTTCAAAGGCTATGGAACGCCTTTGGTATACCGACACGCCCATTCAGACGATTGCACTGGATGTGGGATTCTCCAACGCCAACTACTTCACTCGGGTATTCAAGGCCGTCAACGGCTGTACTCCCCGCCAGTACCGTCGCATGGCAGCAGGTCAAAGCCACTCCAGTCGGACGGATCCGCACTATTCTTTCTATCTGCACTGATACCTGGCTTGGGTACAGATCCGCGGAAGACAAAAAAGACCTTTCGGTTGTGGCAAAAGGCCTCGCCCAGTGATTCTGACGGTGATCATACCTCAAGATAGTTCGCTTCATCTCCAAAAAACCTCTGCAGCCAAAACATCCAAGGCGCGCCAGCGGCAAAGCCAAAACCGTCCGTCCTAAGGCTGCACCGCCCGCTCTAGTTCCTTGTAGACATCGCTATGGAGCAGAAACAGGTTTTCCTGCGCATGATCATAGGCGGTGCGGCCTTTGGAATCCACGGCCCTCGGATCTAAACCGGAATGGAGCAGATAGCGCACTACATTGGGATTTTCGTTGAGAGCAGCTGCCGCCATCAGTGGTGTGACGCCATCCTCAGCCTTCACGTCCAGTTCTGCCCCAGCCATGAGCAGCGCCGTCAGAACCTCGGGATTGGAGTTGAAGCCCGCGGCAAACAGGACGGGCGGCCAACCGCTTCTAGTTCGGTGGCTGACATCGGCCCCAGCGTCGATTAGACAAGCGGTGATCTCTGGATTTTTGTTGCTGATTGCAGCGAACACCAACGGTGTCCAACCGGCTTCGGTCGTCTGACCAACATCAGCACCGGCATCAAGCAGCGCTTTTATCACAGTTCTGCTGGGATTTTCCATGGCAGCCAGCATCAAGGCCGTGCCGCCGCCGGCGTTCTCAATGTCCAGCTCCGCTCCGGCATCCAGTAGAATTTCAATCACGTCCACGGTTGTGTGTTTGAGGGCGGCTACCATCAGGGGCGTCCCGCCATTCAAGTTCTGCACATTGACATCAACACCTCGTTCAACAGCTTCTTTCACAGCTGCAGTGTTTTTCTCCTCAACATAACGGAAAAACTCTGCCATAGTGACAGCCTCTGCGCTGGGAGCAATCCATGCCACAGCCAAAACGACCGCGAGCAGAAGCGATGTCTTGTGCATACGTACCATCCTTCCCTCTGCAGGACAACTCTTTCAACTCTTGACTCCCTGCTTTTAGTTGGAGCATAGGATACAATGGACCCTATGGATTGCGCATGATCTCTCTGGCTGCATCGCGATCAAGAAACAGTGTGGCGTCACGGTGTGTCCGCAGAATAGATGCCGGGCATGCAGTGGATATGGGGCCCGCTAGGCATTTCTTAACGGCCTGGGCTTTGCGTCCCTCGGGAACAATGGAGAGGATCTTCTTCGATGCCATGATCGCAGGTATAGTCAAAGTGATCGCCTGTTTGGGAACATCGTCAAGGGTATCAAACCAGCCTTCACCCAACTGCTGTTTGCGGCAAGTTTCATCGAGTTCAACGATTTTCACCCAATGCGGATCGTTGAAGTCAGCCACCGGCGGGTCGTTGAAGGCGATATGCCCATTCTCCCCAATGCCGATAAACCCAAGATCGATGGGGTTGTCCTTCAGCAGCCTCTCATAGCGCCGGCATTCGGCGTCCACATCGTCTGCATCGCCTTCAATATACTCGAATCCAGCTGGCTGAAACGGCTTCTCTACCCGCTCGCGCAGCCAGAGGCGGAAACTAGCAGGATGGTCCGGGGCCATGTCCTTATACTCGTCGAGATGATAGCCATGCACTCGCTGCCATGGTATCGTCTGTTGAGAGAGCCCCTCAATAAACGGAAATTGGGAAGCACCCGTGGAAAACAGCCAATTCACCAGGGATGTACCGCCTCCCGAAAGGGTTGCGGCGGCTTCCCGGGCAGCCGCCTCACCTGCTTCCTCTTTGTCTGCGTAGATCTTCACGCGCAGATTGTCAATGATCTTTTCGTCCAGTGGTTTCATGCCAAAACCTCCTAATTTTCGCAAGACCGCGGTCCAGAAATGATGAATGGCTGAACATGCACCGCGGGACAGGGCTGTCAGCTCCGCCAACCGCACGCGCCCCGGCGTGCGGCGCCCATCCAGCGGACGACAGCGGCTGCCGGGTGCAAGGTACGGCAGCGATCCGGGAACAACATGATCGTCCGGTTATCTGGTCCGGCGCTATTGATGCAGTGCTGTGGCAAGGCCTTTTTGTCCTGTTGAAAATGCGCGGGCCTCTCAGTTTGGTAAGGAGCCGTCAGTTTTTGGGAAACTGCGTGTCCAAAAACCCGTCGATATATCGGCGGCAGGCCTCCACATGGGCTTCGGGATCGATGGATTTTGAAGGCACTTCCTCTAATTCCGAACCGGGAATGTCGTGCTTGAGCTGTTGGGCATAGGCAAAGGGGTGAATCGGGTCCTGCTGGCAGCCAAGAATCAAAGTCGGAATTTCTAGTGACTGCAGCTGTTCGCGATTTTCCACGGGAACCTGTTTGGGAAAGGATTCCAGGCGAATCGCCCGTTCCTGGGCCGCTTCCTTTTCGAACTGATCCAACAGCGACTGTGCCGCAGCGGGGTATTCCCGTTCCATCAGCGTAAAGCCTTCAAACTTGGTAAAAATCTGCCGGCCCTGTTCGGGGCCGAACTTGCGGATCAGCGCACCGACATAGGCGAACACCTGCAGGTGTTCGGGAAAGGGAGTATACAAAAAAGCGGGGCGGGAAAGAACAAGGCCCTTGACCCGGGTGCGGTGGCGAACGGCCAGCGACAGGGCCACAGCCGCGCCGAGGGAAATACCGCCGATCACAGCCGACGAAATGTTCAAGTGATCCAGCAAAGCAACCACATCATCGCCAAAGGTAACAAAGTCCATGCGATCCGGATCCCCCATGGGACGGGTGCGGCCGTGGGCTCGGAAATCCATGCTGATCACTCGCTGCTCCGGTCCCGGTGGATATACGTCTAACGTCTGCTGGCAGTCGCCGCCTAAACCATGTTGGAAAACAAAGGGCATGCCTTCGCCTGCATCTTCGTAGTAGAACACGATGCCTTCGTGTTTGAACTCAGGCATGGAAATGGCTTCCTTTCCCTCGTCCTTGAAGCTTTCTGCGGGCAAACTCTATGGAGGCCGCAGCATCTTCTTCGGCGAAACCGTGCAGGATAAAGGGTCCCTGATACGGCGTCTCCTCAATCAGGCTGAGGTACAGATCCACATCGAGCATTCCCTGGCCAAAGGGCACATCACCCGTATGGCCCTGGAGGAAGTCTTTGCCGTGAACCAGCACCAGATCATCACCGAGCAGATCAAATGCTTCGGTCAGCACCGCGTCCATGTCATTCGGTTCGCAGTACAGCAGTATATTTGCCGCATCCATGATCACCTTTAGGCGCGTACTTTCCATGGTATCCAACAGTGTTCGTCCCGCCTGGGCCGAGCAGACGACGTTGTGATACTCCGGCTCAAAACCCAAGATAACCCCGCTGTCCTGGGTGCGCTCCAGCGCTTCTTCCACCGACGCCAGCATATCCTCCCAGGCCTCGGGCGTGCGGTTATCCGGATGGTGTTTCCACATATTGTCGGGATCCCTGGTTCCAGTACACAGAGTCAGACAGTGCGTGCCCAAGTCCACGGCAGCCTGTGACAGTTTTTCCAGATAATTCATTCCGGCACGCCGTATTGAGGGGTCGGGATGGGCCATATTGTAGGTGGCCGACAGCGCAGCAATTGCCAGGCCGCGGTCGTCAACAGCTTGTTTAATCTTTCTAAGACCCGCGCGCCGTTCTGTTTGGGGCTGGTCCAAGAGTGAAGGATCCGGCAGCTTGAACTGCATCCATTGCAGGCCATGTTCGGACACGGCCGCCAGCGTTTGTTCCACATCGTCCCGGTCAAAGGTCCGAGCTAAAATACCTAATTCCATTCAAACACGTCCTTCCGATATTTCCTGCGGCCGCTGCGGCTTGCCGGTTTCCACCGAACGGTTAATCGCCGCCATGATGCGCATGGCGGCCACTCCATCGCCGACATGGGGGTTTGGCACGGTTCCCTGGACAATGCAGCGGGCAAAGGCTTCCACCTGCCTGCGGTAAAAATGGGCATCGGCTCCAAGAAGCCGGTGATACTGACCGGTTTCCGTCGAAAAACACTCGACATCGCTGGACTTTAAGTACCAGGGAAGATAGGTTTTGCCCACAATGCTGCCCTTTTCTCCATAGATCTGGAACCCTTCGTGCCAGTCCATGCGCACAGCCACGGTTAGGTCCAAGTGGCCGACACTGCCATCGGCAAAGTCTGCAGAGACAAACCAGCAGTGCGCTCCGAACTTCTCTGCCAAACGCGCCTGGACCATCACGATCTCCCCGCCGAGAAATCGGGCGGTGTCGATGAGGTGGCTGCCGTGGGTAAGCATGTAATAGCGGCGCCGATCGGTCTCTTTGGGGTTTTCCTCGGGAACCCGTCTCTGGCTGCTGGTGACCGCAACGGGCAGCAGGTTGTCGGTCATCGTATAGCGATAGGTCGAATCACAATACCACGCCTTTAAGGCCAGCATGCCCCCCATCTCTTCGTCTATGAACCGCTTGGCAAATTCGATGCCTGGATCGTACCGCTTCATATGGCCCACCTGGAGAACACAGCCAGACTCCTCCACAGCCTTTTCCAGCTGCAAGCACTCTGCGATGTCCAATCCGAGCGGTTTTTCCAGCAGCACGTGTTTTCCGGCCTGCAGGGCGCACAGTGCCAAAGGAACGTGGAACGCGTCCGCCGTGGCAATGATCACGGCATCGACCTTTTGGTCCGCGAGCATGTCATCATAGTCCAGATAGCTTCTCTGCGGTTCATGGATCGAAGCCATGCGCTCCACCAGATCCGGGGCCGAGTCGCAGATGGCGTAGAGCATTGCATTGTCTGCTTTGCGGCAGGACTCAAAATGTGCGTTCTGTGCAATAGGCCCGCACCCCAAAACACCCATGCGGATGGGAACCGAAACCTTTGTCACGACAACGCCTCCTTTTCCCTGCGGGATCAGCATTACTCTGCCATTGCTTCGACTCCTGGCAGTTCGAACCCTGCATAATCACTCGTCTGTGCATTCGGAAGGCATAAACCGCTGCGCCCGAAGGCATTGCTAGACTGGCTTCGGGGGTGTGACGCCTACTTCGGCGCCGATCTCCTGCAGCTCTTGCCATACCTTTTCCGGAAGCGGTATGCCTTGCTGCGCGCATTCCTGTTCATGGAGGTACTCCTTGAACCCCGCATAGTACACTTGGCTGTGTCCCTGGGCAGGAGGCGCCTCCCGCAGTGCCTGCAGCATCTGGTCCATGTCCCGTTTCACGTCCTTTGGATCCCGAAACAGGTCGAGGCGGAGGGCTGCAAAGAAATGGCATACCCGCCCCGCCGTTTCGCCCGCGTCGGAAACATCCTGGCCAAATGTTCCGCCGGATAAGACAGCTGTGAAAATGTCGACCATGGCAGCTAGTCCGTAGCCCTTATGGCCGCCTCTGATCTCTCCAAGGCCGCCCAAGGGAAGTATGCCGCCGCCAAGTTGGCGCACGATGCCATCCAGCAATTTTTCCGCATCGCGGGTGGGTTGGCCGTCTTGCCCCACAGCCCAGCCCTCGGGCAGCGGCTGCCCCTCTCTGCGGTATGTTTCGATCTTGCCCCGGGTCACCGTGGTGGTTGACATATCAAGCACAAAAGCGGGCTGTTGTTCGGCGGGCACAGCCACCGCCAGCGGGTTGGTCCCAAAAAACCGGTCTCTGGCAAACGTGGGCACGCCCAATGCCGCCGTGTTCGTCATGGCAATACCAATCATGTCCCGGGGCAGAGCCATCATGGCATAGTAGCCGGCAATGCCGAAGTGATTGGAGTCGCGGACCGCTGCAAGTCCTGCTCCGTGCTCTGCGGCCCGTTCCACGGTATCTGCCATCACCCTGCGGCTTATGTGCAGGCCAATGGCACCTTCCGCGTCCACCGTGGTGGAAATCGGCGTGCTCTTCAGCACCCGTCCCTGTGTACCAGGGATCATGATACCTTGGCGGATGCCGTTGATGTAGCGTCTCAGCCTGGCGGTCCCATGGCTTCCGATCCCTCGGGCATCGGCAGCCACCAGAATTTCTGCCGAGTCCTCCGCTTCTTCGGCCGAGAGGCCTTCATGCAGAAAAATGGTCCGGCAGAAGTTCGTCAATTCTTGGTTCGAGATTCGTGTGTGGGTCATTGTGGAGCTCCGGTAACCTAAGACCGGAGCCCTCTTCACCTCACTTTCAGCTTTTGGGGAACCGTTCGCTGCCAGCGTCCGAAAGCCCTGTTAGCCCCGGATACCAAATTGATAGCAGGCACGGAAACGGTTCCCAGGAGGTATGGATCCACTATCCAAACAGGAAGTGGGCAATGGTGCCGCTCAATGGGGGAACAAGAATCACGGCCGCCAGCTTCAAGACAACGAAGCGCGGCCCCAGAAAAGCAAATTCGAAGGGCAAATGCCCGACATTGTGCATGGCCCAGCCGGTAATCATGGCGATGGCGGTACCGGTCCCTACCGCGTCTCGAAACACCGCGTCAAATAGGGGAAAGAAGGAAAACGGACCGCCCTGGACTAAAGCACCGATGAACGGTGCAATCACAATACCCCGCCAACCCGCCTCCTCGCCCAGCCAACGGGACAGTGCTTCCCCCGGGAGCACGGTCTGCAGAAGACCGGCAACCGTGAAGGCCGCAGCCAGAATCGGCAGTACATTGACAAACATGTCGCGCCCTGTCTGCACGGCCTTCTTATGGGTATCGTCACCGCGGCGATACGCAACGGCAAATAGCACCGCCGCCAGGATCAAAAGCGCCACAAAGGCATTACGCACGGCTGTCACCGCCCTTGTTCGTCTGCTTCAGGGCTTCCGCGTCCAGGCGAATTTTTTCAGTCAATCCCGGCAGCAGCGTATTGACGAGAATGCCCAGCAGAATCGGAAATAGGAAGGTCACAGCGAGCCGGATCAGTGTTAGATCAACGCCCACAATGGCCAGTTCCAAGGGAATGCGCCCCAGGCTCCACGCCGTCTTGCCGGTCACGAAGCTGATCACCGTCCCAATCTGCGCCCCGGATACAAGCAGGGTTGCCATCAGCGGATAGAAGAAGAACGGACCGCCGGGAACGATGGCTCCAGCTAAAGCACCCAGGACAGGGCCTTTCCAGCCGGCCTGTTCACCAAGCCAACGGGATATCAGCTCCCGAGGAATCAAATTGAAGATAAGTCCGGCCACGAAAAAGGCTACCACTAGGAGAGGAAATAGGGTGACAAGCATGCGCACGCCTCGGAATAGACCGTCGAAAAGGAGTTCAAAACCTCCTTGATACATGGCCGCTCCAGATAACAGGACAACAGCAACCAACATGCCCCTAAACGTCGACTTCACGGTAATCTCCTCACTCCACGCATAGACAGAATATCACAGAAAAGCGGTGGAAGGCCCGCACGCCATAGGCTCTGCAGAACAAACCACAGCCCCCTCTAAGGTGATATTCTATCTCGACCAGGCAAGTCCTTCGTGTGGCGAGAAATCCCTGGACCTGTCCCTATGACCCCACAAGCCACCCCGGCAGGGAGCCCGGCAACCAAGGCCGGCGCCGGGAATCTGTCCCGCCGCTGGGACCGGGCTATATCAGACCGGATCGGAATATGGACGTTTTCAAGAGCTGCCAGGCCTGGTCAGGGTAGCTTCGGGCCAGGGTACCAGCAGCCGCCATGACATAGTCTCTGTCCACATGATAGGCCGCGTTTCTAGGCAGAAGCAGCTCCCGATCCAGCTGCTGCACTGCACGGCCCAAAAGGGCTCCATCGGGGTCCAAAAAGGCAAAGACGCCTCCCGTCCCGACCATATGCTGCACGGCGGTGAGATCCTTCCCCCATGCCGAGCGCTGCCGTCCGGTGGGCCCGTAGCGGTAGCGGAGACGGCCCGCATGTCGGGAAAGGCCGTAGGACAGCGCGGCTGCAGACAAGGTCTTCACCCGTTCCCTTTCCGCCGCTGAACGGGGAATGGCCTCTCCCTGATCGAGGTTCGAAGACGGTGTCTGCAGCAGCTGTGCAATTCTGGCGCGGTTGATATAGACCCCTAAATCTCCTTCCACAGTGCGCTTCGCCCTTGGCTCCGGGGCCGCGAGTATTTCCTGAATATCCGGACTGCCCTCGGTAACGGAATGAACGTCCGTGGTGGCACCGCCTACATCAATGACGACCACATCGCCGACTCGCTGGCAAAATAGCTGTGCGCTCTGCATCACGGCAGCCGGGGTGGGCCACACGGTACGGCCCCACAAATCCTTGACCCTGTCCATCCCTGGTGCCGTGACAATGTGCTCTTCAAAGATCCGCTGGATGGCGGCTCGGGCGGGTTCGACGACCAGCTCATCCACACGGGGATATACATTGTCGCAGAGAAAGACAGGCAGCCCGTGACGGGTCAGCAGAGTTTGGATATCCCCCTGCAGAACAGCGTTCCCTGCATACACCACAGGTATTTTCAGATCCGCCTTGCTGAGAGCCTCTGCGATGGCCTCTGCATTGTGGTAGGCCGTCTCTTCATCGCCGTAGTCGATACCCCCGGCCAGAAGAATCAAATTCGGTTCTTCCTCTATCAGCGCGGCCAGTTGCCGAGCGCCCAACATACCAGCGGTAACCATCTTCACCACAGCCCCTGCTCCTAAAGCGGCTTCGCGGGCAGCACGGACGGTCATATCGTAAGCCAGGCCGTGGACGGTCATCCGCAGGCCTCCCGCTGCACTGGATGCAGCCGTACGCAGTTCTGCCTCGACACCCTTCTCGCCTAGGCCATGGGCCAGATCATCGAGAGCTGCTTCCAGGCCCCGAAAGACGTCTCCCTGGCTGGCCGTAGTCACGGCACTGCCCTGTCCTAGGAGTCTAGCGGACGGGCTGTTCATACCATCGACGGCGTGAACCATGGTTGTGGTACTGCCAATTTCGGCCACCAGCAGATCAATTTTCACTGTTCTGCTCCTGGAGAAAAAGTGTTTCCACCAAAAAGCTGGCCACGTCAATGCCTTTGGTGCCGCGCCCAAATCCGGCATCCATACCGTTTGCCTTGGCCATTTCGTCAGTCACCTGGGTTCCGCCCGCCACCAGCAGAAACTTGTCCCTGACACCTTTTTCCTGGCAGAGGCTGTGGAGCTTGCGCATATTCCACTGGTGTACGTCATTGTGAGAGATGATCGTGCTGATCAGAATCGCATCAGCACCAGCTTCCACAGCAGCATCCACCACTTTCTCCACTGGAACCGATGTCCCCAAATAATGGCAGTCTATGCCGAAGCCCTCAAGACCCCCGTGTTTGATATCCAATATTTCCCTCAAGCCCACAGAATGCTCATCTTCACCGACTGTTGCCCCCACCACTTTCAGTCCGTGACCGGCCACCTGCTCTGTAATGGTCCTCTCGCTGAGCGGTTCTTTTTCTTCCGGCAGGTCCAGTTCGCTGCTATCGATGGAGCCGTCCCAAACGCCCCTGACTTCCAGATAGGTCCCTTCCGCCGGATGCATGCACTCACTGTGAATGACTTCGGCATCGGCCAGGCCCATCTTCTCGGCCATGGCCAGCGCTGCATACTTCGCCGTACGCGAATCCGCAGGAAGGAAGAAATTCACCACCACCACACCGTCACCGGCCCACTGGACTTCCGGGCGAAGCCAGTGGCTGCGGTATGGCCGGCTCTTTTTCAGCCGCTGGTGCGCGTTGTCCTCTGCATCCAGCTCATCGATATATTGGATCTTCTCCGGACGGCAGAGGGTGCATCCGCCGATGGAATCACAGGAATCGGCGGTATTGTATCCATAGTGATGGCAGACAGGTGCCCAATAGTCCGCATCGCGCTGCACAATCGTGCCCGCCGAAATGCCGCCCTCCATGGTCCGTACGATGCCGTCGCCGGCTCGTTCTGGATAGAACCCCGAATCCACAAAGAAACCCCGCTCCAACGCAGCCCCATATCCACCGGTTTCCAGGATTTCTTCAAGAAACAAAATGGCCCGTTCCTTGATTTCCCGGATCCTGTCTCCCAAATATCCCTGGCGTTTCAGCTCGACCAAATCGCTAAGGCCATCCATTCCTACGAGTGCCTGTTTGGCTGTGTCTACCGCTTGGACATTGTAATGGTGCCAGGGCACATTGCGGCCCTCGTCCGGTGTGATGGTTGACTGTATATCCGCCGACGTCAGACGGGAAATCAGGAGGTTGAGGACATGGGTTACCGTCGCCTCCCGGGTGGAAGATTCCATATACCGGGTATTCATCTGGGCACGAAAGCGGAATCCATCGAAGAACTCCCGCAAAGCTACGGCATAGGGGAGATCGATGCTGATGCAGGGTGCCGGCGGGGCAGTGGGCGGAACCGTCGAAAGTGCTATCTGCTGGGAATCCATGCCGATCCCGCAGGAAAAAGCACAATTGATGGCATGCTGTACCAGCAGTTCCGGCATCACCTTCCAGGCCTCTCGAGCGGTGGCATTGGCGTTGTGGGCTCCGTCAATCTGGAGCATGCAGCTGCCGGCCATAATCGCCTTAGCCGCGGCAGCATCCACAAAGGAGCGAAACACGTTGATATTACGGTAAAGCACATTGTACTGCGGATCTTGGTGCGCCCCCGCCACCCCTTCCTCGGAAAAGAGAACGGCAATTTCTGGGCCCGCCACACCGCTGACATAAGAGTGGAAATTGATGGGTCGCCCTACTTCGTCCTCGATGACGTCCAAGGCTTTACGGGTGGCCCGCAGTTGTTTGCGGGTTATGGGCACACCGCCGACCCCCTCCGGGGTTCCTTCCAGCAGCCCGTCAAAATGGCTTTGGCCCGCCGTGCGGATAACCATCATGTGATCTGCCCCGTGCCACGCAGCCATGCGCATCCGGCGTATATCATCTTCAAACCGGCCCGAAGCGATTTCCGTGGTTATGACTGTATCGGGCTGCGGATCGATGTCTTCGAAGTACCGGCTGGCCGGCAGTCCGATACTCCTGTCCAGATCCGCACTGATCTCCCTGTACGAAAAGGGACCCCGCTGGCCCGGGGCCGTTTTGCGCCACAGCCAGCCCTGCCGGGGAGGCCTGTAATGCTCGAGATCCGCCAGCAGCGACTCCAAGTCCAGCTTATGATTGGGCTCCACGGCCAGGACCCCCTTCCATCAATGTCTTCACTTCGTCCCAGTTGTCCAGGACAGCCAGCTGGCGGCCCGCCTCCAGGAGATCCAGCTGTTTTTCCTGACTGAAACGGTACACCACATGGCCAGCCCCCTTGCCCAACAGACCATGGGCATGAACCCCTTTGACAATACTTCCCGCCTCCAGGCTGTTGAAACCCATCCGGAGCAGTACAGAACGCTCAATGGAGGGCGTCGTATGGTTGTAGGACATGGTGAGAAGCGGCTCAACGACCTCCTCAGCCAACTGCCAAAATCGCTTTTTAAGTTGTTCTTCGCTCAGATCCTTGAGATGCTGGCGGCGCTGTCCATAGTCCATCAGCCATCCTCCTCCCCAATAGAGTGCAGCTGTTCCTCTACCCACTGCCGCTTGGTGTTGAGGTCCTCCGCAACGAAATCCAGGTCAGCAGTGGAAAAGGTCCCCTGCTGTGCTGCCGCGCGCCGCAGGTAAGAACGGCGCAATTGGTCCAAATCGACCGGCGTCACACCCAGCTGCTGCCAGTTCTCCGGAATGGCTATCCTCTCCCCGGGCTTGTCCAGATTTCGCGGCCCAAGGGTAATCTCAATACCCAGCGAACGGGCTAGGGCCAGCTGCGCCGTGGGATGTTTGCCCGCTCCGGTATACTCGGTCTCCTGCACAACAACCACTTCGTCTTGGTCCAAATCAGCAGCCAGAACGCAGGCTGCGGCCAATGACGTGTTGCCGGCCGGGCCCCGTTCGAGGCCTTCCAGCTGTGCCAGTGCCTCGGTAATGTAAAACACTTCCCCTTGCGTCACCGTGCAATAGCTGTCCAAATACCGGAGGCTGCGCGCGGCATTAAAGGGAACGTCGCTTCGGTCCGGCCAAGAAGCAAAGGGTATGCCAAAGCCCGTATGACCGGTGGTAAAGGATTTTCGGTTAAAGTCGCTGTCACTGGCCATATGCAGTCCGGACAGATCAACACTCACACCGACAATTTCCGTATTTCCCGCCCCGGCTCTGCGGAGCCCTCGGGCCGTCCCTGTCACATTTCCTCCTCCCGCATGGGTAACCATGACCATGCGGGGATATTTTCCGGTTTGTGCCTTTGTCTGTTCCGCGAGCTCGTATCCTAGTGTCTCAACCCCCTGCACCGCAAAGGGTGTATAAAGCGATCCATTGAAATAACCGGTCTCTTCCAATGTTGCCAGAGCGACCGCGAACAACTCCGGACCCACACTCAGCTGCATTACTTCTGCGCCAAAGGCTGCGCAGCGCCGCCCTTTTTCCAGAATTTCCGGCTGTCCCAACCCGCGGCTATCAAAGGCTTCCTGTACCACGATCACAGGGAGGCTGCACTTCGCCGCCTGACATGCTACCGCCGCGCCGTAGTTGCCGCTGGTGGCCGCCAATACCCCGGGATATCCCCGGTGCTTGGCATAGTGTCCCGGCAGACTGGCCCGACGGTCTTTGAAGCTGCCCGACGGATTGGCTGCTTCATCTTTGATGAAGAGGCGCGCTCCTTTGCCGGGCTCTGCATAGCGACGCACCAAGGCCGTGAGATTGGTCAATTCCACCAAAGGAGTGCCGCCCACCCCCATACCACGCTGGATCTGAAACACCTGATCGAGATTGTAACCGGTACAGCCCATTAGAGCCTCGTAGTCGACTCCACAGCCCCGGTGTGCATACCCGGCATAGTCAATCCCCGTACTGTCCTGCAGAATGACCTCTTTCCTGCCTAACACTTCGGCGACATTCAATGTTCGCCATCCCCCTTCAGCGCACGGCGCAATGTCGGCCCCACGGCCTGGAGTTCCGGCAGAAATGCACCGAAGCCGTGGCTGGGCTGCACACGCCTGTGGAGCAACGTCCCTTCCCAAATTCTTCCTGCGGGTGTTTGAATGCGGGCTTTGTCGCCGGGTGCAGCCGATGCATCCAGAAGAAATCCGGCTGCACGCATGGTGAGGGGAACGGCTTTGGTATCGTCGGGAATGTGATCTGCGCGCTGCTGCGGGGTAAGCAGTACGCGTTCGATCTCAACCCACTGCCACTGGGTTTGTTTACTCATACAGTCACCTCATTGCCTGCAGGATGGTATAACAAGATCGGCCATGGTACGAAGGCCAGGAGCGGCGTGAACGAGCTTTTCCATGGCATTGACGGTTACGGCTACGGTGCCGGTACCCCCGGGAATTTCCGGTTGAATATCCATGCTCAGCGAAGGTTCACCGGTAATGGTGATATGATCCCCTGTCGATACGCCTTCTACATCAGGACATACCTGCTGGGGGTGATCCAATTGGATCACGCACCTCCCCCCGCTGTAGCCCCAGGCACGGTGGCGACAACCCGCGGTCTGTCCCGGCTCTACCGTGATAAAGGGTGTCTCCCGTTTGGTGTTGGATATGATCGGCTCCCGCTCCTGTTCAATCCGGTCGATAGTCCAGCCCAGCATGGATGCAGCAAGATGGATGGACTCGGGGAAGCCAATATGGCCCACAATGGTACCGTCTTCCAAGCCATCGGCAAATTCCTGCGGTGTCACGGCCACACCCTGGCTTTTCAGGACGGTGGGACCGAACGGCGACAGGTCGTTCACGCGGCTGGCATACACCGATTCTACCCGGGAACAACACGCTGACAAAAATCCAATCAATGCATCCAGCACAAAACCGGGATTAATACCCGTACCCAGGACCGACACTCCCTTGGCCTGCGCGGCCCCGTCAATGTTCTCTGCCAACTTTTGGTGACTGGCCCATGGATAGGCCATTTCTTCGGCGATTGTAAGCACGTGCTGGCCTGCATAGAGGCCTTCCATGATCTGCGGATACACTTCGGGCACGAACGAACCGGTGGCAATGATGAGCACATTTCCCGGCGGCGGATAGTTTTCGTCGGGCTGCGAAACAAAGACACCGTTTCCGAGACCGTCGCCGAGCAGTTGACCTACACTTGTCCCCACTTTTTCCTGATCGCGGTCCCACACAGCGGCGATGGGGATGCCGCGTCTGCGCAGCAGTTTGGCTATGCCGCTCCCCATCGATCCCAATCCCCACAACGTTACCTGCTTCATGGGCTGCCCTCCATTCCTACTTCCCATTCCTGCACAACAGCGGATATCGATTCATCTGCGGCGCATAAATTTACACTTATTTTACCCAGCAGTAACATTCTTCTGGATTGCCCAGTGCAAATCCTTCCGCGTTGGGCTGTTTCTATCCCGTTGACAGCCCGCGTCACGGCGTACGCCGCAATACTTTCATCCCCTTCCGAAAAGCCTGCACCAGGCGGGAGTGAAATGTCGCCAAAACGCAAAAAAACCGGCCGCATACAATTGCATTCGTGACGGAAGTGTGCTATAGTATGGGAAATAACTGCATCATACACGAAAGGCCATGACGGAGAGGAGTAGGTATAGTCATCCTCTTAGCGAGCTAGAAGACGGTGAAAGTCTAGCAGGAAGCTATGCTGAACGCAGCTCCCGAGCTTCGTCTCCAACGGCTCAGCCCCCGGGCTGCTTAGTAGAGAACGACGTTTCCTTACGTTACAAAGGCACAGTATGTCTGTACTGGTTGAGGTGAGCTTTTTTAAGCTAACAAGGGTGGTACCGCGGAGTAAACTCCTCCGTCCCTTTTTGGGACAGAGGAGTTTTTTGCTGCCTTTTAATACTGACTTCGAAAATCTTGAGAAAGAAGGTTTTACCATGTTCAAGAAGTCTTCTAAGCTCAATCACGTGAGTTACGCGATTCGCGGACCTATTTTGGAAGAGGTGCAGAAGCTGGAGCAAACAGGCCAGTCTATCACGAAATTGCACATCGGAAATCCAGCCCCTTTCGGATTTCAGGCACCGCCGGCTGTCCTGCACAAACTGCAGCAGACCTTGGAATACGCCCAAGGATACAGCGATTTTCGAGGCTGTGCCGAGGCGTGCAGTGCCATTGCCAGTTACTACCGGCGTTTGGGCATCCATGGCGTGAGTGAAAACCATGTCTATACCGGCAATGGAGTCAGCGAATTAATTCTCATGTCCATGCAGGCCCTTTTGAATGCCGGCGACGAAGTCCTGGTTCCGGCGCCGGATTACCCCCTTTGGACTGCGGCCGTCACCCTTGGCGGAGGCACGCCGGTGCACTACTGCTGTGATGAAACCGCCGATTGGGCGCCGGACCTGGCAGACATGGAAGCAAAGATCAGTTCCCGGACCAAGGCCATCGTCATTATCAACCCCAATAACCCCACCGGTGCCGTGTATTCCCGTGCGGTCCTGCAGGGAATTGTGGACTTGGCTGCAAAACACCAGCTGGCAGTCTTCAGTGACGAAATCTACGAAACCATTGTCTTTGACGATGCAGAGCATATTCCAACGGCTTCTCTGTGCGATGACGTGTTCTGTGTAACATTGTCCGGTCTGTCCAAGTCGCACTTCTTGGCCGGCTATCGGGCGGGATGGATGGTTGTCAGCGGAGCTCTTGAAACCGGCCTGGACTACATGCAGGGACTCAATATGCTGGCCTCCATGCGTCTGTGCAGCAATGTGCCGGCCCAGCACACCATCGGGGCGGTAATGGAGCATCGCAACCAATACCGTGACGAATTTCCCCGGGAGCAGCTGACGCGCCAGCGGGACTTGGTCTGGCAAAAACTCAATGCCATACCGGGAATTTCCTGTTCAAAGCCCCAGGGCGCTTTCTATGCTTTCCCGAAAATGGACTGCAAGCGCCTCGGGATACACAGTGACGAACAATTCGTCCTCGATCTCCTGCGGGAAAAGCGTATCCTGATCGTACAGGGAACGGGTTTTAACTGGCCCGAGCCGGATCACTTCCGAATCGTTTTTCTCCTCAATGAGCAAGACCTAGGCGCTTCCCTCGACGAGCTCGGCGATTTCCTGCAGAGCTACTGTCAACAATCCAGCATAGCCTCGCCCAAAACCGCGGCCCTGTCCCGGTGAGCGGCAACTATCAAGGGGCTGCGCTGGCTCCGGTGGGCTCGAGCGTGTACGACTAAGCCAGCAGCAATCCTACGCAGCCGGAGAGCGGCCGGCATTCCACCGGCCGCTCTTGTATTGCCAACGTGTGCTGTCGCCAGTAACCCTGGCGTTCGTGCAGGAAGCAGCCGTGCGCCGACGAATATGCACTGCATATGCAAGACAAGACAGAAAGGGCGTGAGTTGTATTGACCCATCATGACAAAGAACGGCCCAACATCGTCTTTGTCCTCACCGATGATCAGGGATATTGGGCCTTGGGAGCGGCAGGCAATGCCGAAATTGAAACCCCGACACTGGATCGGCTCGCAGAGGAAGGCATGCATTTTACCAACTTCTTCTGCGCTTCGCCGGTCTGCTCGCCGGCCCGTGCTTCGATCCTGACCGGACGGATACCGTCCCAACACGGTGTCCACGACTGGATCCGGGCTGGAAACACAGGTACGGACGCAGTGCAATACTTAGAAGGGCAGACGTCGTATACACAGATTTTGGCTGAAAACGGTTATATTTGCGGTCTGGTGGGAAAATGGCACTTGGGTGACAGCATAGTCCCCCAGCATGGGTTTTCCCACTGGTTTGCCCACAAGCAGGGCGGCGGGCCGTACTACGGCGCAGAACTGAGCCGCAATGGAGGCCCCTTTAAGTCTTACCCAGAATATCTTACCGATGTTATCACCGACGAAGCCATAGATTTTCTGCAGCAACAGGAGGACGGCACTCCGTTCTATCTTGGAATTCATTACACAGCCCCGCACAGTCCGTGGGACAAGGAACAGCACCCCGAAGAACTGCGCAATCTATACAAAGACTGCCCCTTCCTTTCCTGCCCCAACGAACCCATGCATCCTTGGCAGATCAACAGCGCACCTTGGGGGACGAGCGATCGCCGCCACGAATTTCTCAGCGGTTACTATGCGGCTGTCACTTCCGTTGATCGCAATCTGCAGCGCGTCCTCAACAGCCTCAAGGAACAGGGCCTAGACGAAAATACCATGATCGTTTTTACGAGCGACAACGGCATGAACATGGGACACCACGGTATCTACGGCAAGGGCAACGGCACATTTCCCCAAAATATGTACGATACATCGGTCAAGGTGCCCATGATTATCTGGCAGCCGGGCGAAATTGCAGGCGGCCAACGCCCTGACAGCCTGTTGAGCCAATACGACATCTTTCCCACACTCCTGGAATACCTCGGACTCAGCCATCCCTGCCCCAACCTTCTACCCGGGCGCAGTTTTGCTCCTCTGCTGCAGGGCAGGCCATGGGATCCATCCGACGCCGTGATCGTATTCGACGAATACGGCCCGGTGCGGATGGTACGCACTAAACAGTGGAAGTATGTGCACCGCTACCCCTATGGGCCTCATGAACTCTACGACCTGGTCAGCGACCCCGACGAAACCAGCAACCGCATCGATGACCGTGAACTGCAATCGACCAGGGAAGGGCTGAAGGCCACATTGGACTCCTGGTTCTTGCAGTATGCCGATCCCAGCATCGATGGAACCCGCGAAGCAGTAACCGGCCGCGGACAGCTGGGGTTGGCCGGAAAGCACAGCGACGGCAGACAAACTTATGCCCAGGACTTCGAGCTCTTGAAAGGCAAAGACCAATGAAACTAAGCCCCTGTGGTGGCCAGGCCACCGCAGGGGCTTAATAATGCGTTCAACCAAGCCACACCAGGATCGTTTCAGCCTGCTGAGGCCTTTGGCCAAGAGCTTCTATGGGAAAGGGTCCATCAGGTCCTGGGATCTAGCGGATCCAGAGCATCCCTGAGGCCGTCGCCTAGGAGGTTGAACCCGAGAACAACCAGCATAATCGCGATTCCCGGAAATGTCGATATATGCGGCGCCACCATCAGGTAGTCCCGTCCGCGGCTGAGGATGGTTCCCCACTCAGGGGTCGGCGGCTGCGCCCCTAAACCGAGAAAGCTCAGGCCTGCGGCCCACAGAATCGACGAAGCAATCAGAAGCGTGGACTGTACAAGAATGGGGCCCATGCAGTTAGGAACAATGTGCCGAAACACCACGGCCGCATCCGAACGGCCGATGGCTTTAGCCGCCGAGACAAAGTCCCTTTCTTTCAGCTGCAGAACGGTCCCCCTTACTAGACGGGCGTACTTCGGTATCGATACCACCCCGACGGCGATCATGACGTTGTTCAGCCCCACCCCGAGTACACTGACTAAAATAATGGCCAGCAGAATGCCAGGAAAGGCCAGCATAATGTCGATGAACCGCTGCACGATGATATCCACTTTTCCTCCATAATATCCGGAAATGGCACCTACGGGCACGCCGACAGCGGCACCGATAATGACAGAGATAACTCCAATGGTCAAGGAAATCCGAGAACCCCATATCATACGGCTGAGAAGATCACGGCCCATCTCATCCGTGCCTAACCAATGACCGGCCTGAGGAGCCTGCAGGACCATTCGGAAGTCACCGCGGATATGGCTGTGCAAATTCAAATACGGAGCCAATACCGCTAAAATTAAAAATCCGACAATAATGGCTAAGCCCAGCACCGCCGATTTCCTCCGAAAAAGACGCTTCCAGACATCCCGGGTCTGCCGGGATATAATCCGTTCCCACACGTGTCCGACCTCCCAACACAAGATTTATCTTCACTGCAGCCGCATGTCCGGCCCCCATGCAAGGCTGACGACCCTGCGGCGGCATGGCAATCAATCGTATTTTATGGCCGGGTCAAGGTAGACATAGAGAACGTCCACAATCAAGTTCATGACAATAAATGTCAATGACACTGTGAGGACCGCACCCTGGACCACGGGATAGTCCCGGGCCATGATCGATTCCACCATCATCCGCCCGATGCCTGGCCACGCAAAGACAGTCTCCGTCAAGACAGATCCGCCTAGAAGTGTTCCAAACTGCAGACCCAAAACAGTCACAACGGGAATCAGGGCATTTTTCAGCGCATGCTTGTTCACAATGCGGAACTCGGCCAGACCCTTGGAACGAGCTGTGCGGATGTAGTCCTGCCTCAGTACTTCCAGCATGGAGGAGCGTGTCATACGGGCCATGATAGCTGCAGACGACATGCCAAGGGTGATCGCCGGCAGAATAAAGTGCGCCCATGTACCCATGCCCGCCGTGGGAAGCCAATTCAGCCTCACCGAGAAGACAAGCATCAGCATCAGCCCCAGCCAGAACACGGGCATAGAGACACCGAACAGCGCAATAAACATACTGAGGTTGTCCACCCAGGTGTCCTTCTTAACCGCCGATAAAATCCCGGCACTGACTCCCACCACCACCGCCACAGCCATGGCAGCCGTGGCCAACTTTATGGTATTGGGGAACATCTCCGCGATTTCTGCGGCCACCGGCCGGCGCGTACGGGTACTGCGGCCTAGATCCCCCTGCAGTGCATTACTGATAAACACCCAATATTGTACAGGCAGTGGCTGATCAAGCCCAAAGCGGGCCCGGATCATGGCTACCGTCTCTTCATCAGCCCGTTCCCCCGCCAGTGCCTGCGCCGGATCACCGGGAATGGCGCGCACCATGAAGAAGACAACCAGTGAAACACCTATAATCACAGGCAAGATCATAATCAATCTACGGATAAGATATTTGCTCATGAGTCCACCTCACCAAACAATCGTATCTACGGCAATGGCGGGGCTTCACAAGGAAACCCCGCCGGTACATCATCTGTTCCTGCAGTTCAAACGAAACTGTCGGTGTCGAGGTCTATTCAAACGTGACACCGGCCGCTTGAAGACGCTCAGCCGGGTGAACCACGAGTCCATGGACATCGGAACGCACAGCGGTAACCTGCCGCTCTACATGAAGGAACAGCCAAGGCGCTTCTTCCATAATCAAGGACATGGCTTCAAGGTACGCTTCCCGGCGGAAATCTTCGTCCGGATTGGTACGAGCCTCGTCCAGCAGTTGATCGACCCGTTCGTTGGAATAGAAGGAACGGTTAGAACCATCCGGAACGTGCTCTGAAGTGTGGAACAACGCATAGAGGCCATAGTCGGCGTCGCCGGTGACAGTACCCCATCCGAGCATCAGCATAGGCGCTTCGCTTTCTTCCTGGGGAAGCCCGGTAACATCCAAGTACGTGGACCATTCCAGGGTCACGATCTCGGCATCAATGTTGACGTCGGCGAGCATACTCTGGATCGCCTCTGCAATCTGAATGTCCTGCATATAGCGGCCGCTCGGCGAGTACAGCTTCGTTTCAAAGCCGTCTTCAAAGCCTGCTTCAGCCAGCAGCTCCATAGCCCGATCCGGGTCATACTCGTACTTTTTAATCGGTTCATGGCCGAATACGTCTGGGGCCACGGGTGCATCCACGGGCTGTCCTACTCCGCCGAGTATAAACTCGACAATGGCTTCTTTATCCACTGCATGGTTCACGGCTTGGCGAACCAACGGATCTGTGAACGGTTCCATGGTTACGTTAAATGCCACATAGATAGTCCGCAGGCTGGGCGTCATTACAATATCGACGTCTTGATCAGCTTCCAGCCGCTCAATATCGTGGGGAGGAACGCGCACAGCTACGTCGGCATCACCGGATTGCACCATCATCATCCTGGCCCCGCCCTCTGGAACTGCCTGGAATACAAGCCGCTCGTAGGCAGGCTGCTCGCCCCAGTAATTTTCATTGCGGACGAGGGTCACTTCCGAACCGCGGCGCCATTCGGAGAACTCAAAGGGGCCCGTACCGATACTGACGATGTCGCCGTAGTCCTCGCCATAATCTTCAATGGCACTGGGGCTCTGCATAGAGATGGACGTATGGGTCAGATGGGCCAAAATCGGAGCAAAGGGTTTTTCCGTAACGAACCGCACGGTGTACTCATCAACCACTTCGGTCTCGATGATCTCTGTCAGCAGGAAGCGGAAAGTAACACTTTCGTCCGGGTCAAGAATCCGATCAATGTTGTACTTCACTGCTTCGGCGTTAAACGGTGTACCGTCGTGGAACTGGATCCCCTGCTTTAAATGGAGATCCCAGACCAAACCATCCTCCGAAACATCAAAGGAATCGGCCAGCAGAGGGACAATCTCGCCCTCGGGGGTCAACTCAAACAACGTCTCCGATATGTGCTCGGTCACTGTGGAAGTAGGCGAATCGGTCGAGTGATGTGCGTCTAACGTCACCGCATCGGTTCCCTGTGCAATGATCAGCGTATCTCGGGCTGCAACAGAACTTCCCATGCTCAACACCAACAGTACGGCTAAAAACAACCATCCTACTCTTCGCATGGTTCTCCTCCTTTTTCCTATTCTTCTGGACAAACGCCTGTTATGTTACTAATCTTACTCACTGCCGGGTCATTTGTCAATGGCATATTGCGGAGCCCTTGCGGTTTTTCGTCTTTATGAACAAACAATTCTCCTGAAAACAACATGGCTGGAGCAAACGATGATTGAAAACGCAGTGGGCTGCCGATCTGCCGCTGTCCTTTGCACGGCATCAGGCACCGTGTCCCCAAGGCCCCCACTCCGTGCGATCGGATCGTATTTCGATGAAGCAGGAAAGCATTGACAATCGCCAGCTCAATCCATTATAATTAAAACTGACACCAGTGTCAAAAAAGGATCTGTGCCTATGCCGAAAATCGTAGATCACGACCAGAAGAAATGGGAAATTATGAACGAGGCCGCCACGCTTTTTGGCCAGCAGGGATATTATCATACTTCACTGGCAGATATTGCATCCCAGTGCGGCCTGTCTAGGACCGCCCTCTATCAATACTTCCAAAACAAGGACGATGTGTTTCGCTCCGTTCTCACGCATATCCTCGGTACCCTGCTTGCAGAGCTGGAGCGTATAGAAAGAAGCTCCGCGGGATCCGCGGATCAACTGCGAGAAGTTTTTGAAATGCTTGGGAGGCGGTTCCGGGAAGAGAAGCACCTGCTTTTGGTCTTGGCTGAGGCCAAGCCCATGGTCCGTGTCGGCCACGCCGAAGTATGGGAAGAAATTCTTTCCTTTCGCAGCCGCGTCACTGCCCTGTTAGCGTCCATCTTGAGACGAGGCGTTGCCGGTGGTGAGCTGCAGCCTATTGACCCGGAAGGAATGGCCTCGACCATCTACCTTTTGGTAGAGTCGCTGCTAGTTCATTTATCCGTAACCGAAAATGCCAATCTAGCTGACCATTTGAGTAATCTCGACTTCTTTCTCGGTCGTTTGGAAAGGACAGATACGGAAACAAAATCCTGACAGGAGGTGAAGGTGTACCCATTGTCGGAGGTTCTATATTACAATTAGGAGGTATGCTAAATGGCCGATTTCAGCTGCAATATCAACGCGACTATCGAACCGCCGTCGGCGAAACCCGGAGACACCATTCGCATCAAGGCAGATGTCAGCGATGTTCAAGGGGAGATCCGGCACGTTATTTTGTCGGTTCCCCAGTACGGCATGGTAGAAACGCTGAAGCCCCAGGGCGACGGGAGTTATTCCCTCAGCTATACCATTCCGTGGGAAGCCCCTTCGACCACATATGATCTGCGTCTGTATGCCACAAGCACCGAAGGTGAACGCAGCGAGCCTGAGCGCCTGAACTTTACTGTCATGTAACGGACAAAACCCGGTTTCTCCAAGAGAAGCCGGGTTATTTCTTTCACTGCCGATGGCTGCATACGAACTAGAGCGCTTCGCAGATCAGCTGCCCCATTTTCCGGGTGCCCACCAACGTTGTACCGGCACTGGCAATATCTCCCGTCCGATACCCTGCCTGCAGTACTTCAGACACAGCCGCTTCCACGGCGTCGGCTTCAGCGGCCAAACCAAAGCTATAGCGCAGCATCATGGCCGCTGATAGGATTGTGGCAATGGGATTGGCCTTGTCCTGGCCAGCGATGTCCGGTGCCGAGCCATGAATCGGTTCGTACATCCCCAACCTCTCCTTGCCAAGACTGGCAGACGGCAGCATGCCGATGGAACCGGTGATCATGCTGGCTTCGTCGGACAAGATATCGCCGAACATGTTGGTGGTCACAAGCACATCGAACTGGGATGGATCACGCACCAGCTGCATGGCGGCATTGTCCACATACATGTGCTCCAATGTCACATCAGGGTACTCACCAGCTACGGCCACGACAACCGATCGCCACAGCCGCGAGCTCTCCAGCACATTGGCCTTGTCCACACTGGTCACGTGCTTCTTCCTCTTGCGGGCAATATCAAAGGCTGTGCGGGCAATACGCTCTACTTCGGCCTCACCATAGGCTTCTGTGTCGTAGGCCTCCTCTCCATAGCGCCCTTGCCTGCGGCCGCGATCACCAAAATAGATCCCTCCGGTCAATTCCCGTACAACCATGATGTCAATGCCGCCGGCCGCGATGTCCGCCTGCAGCGGACAGGCTTCCCGCAGCGGTTCATACAGCACTGCAGGACGGAGGTTGGCATACAATTCCAATGCCCCTCTCAGGCCCAACAGGGCCCTTTCCGGGCGATCACTGCCGGAAAGATGGTCCCACTGCGGCCCTCCCACCGCACCCAACAGGATGGAATCGCTGGCGCGGCAGCCGGCCAGTGTCTTTTCGGGCAGAGGCTCACCTAGCTTGTCAATGGCGGCACCACCGGCGTCATATTGCTGGCATTCAATCCTGTGGCTGAACTTCTCCGCCACTCGCTCTAGAACCGACTGCGCTTCCTTTACTATATCGGGACCAATACCATCCCCGGGCAGGACTGCAATGGACAACTGCATGGGCATCGACTCCTTCTAAGTAGCTTTTTTCTGGCGGATGTAGGGAATTAGACCGCCGGCTGTAATCAGCTCCTGCATAAATTCCGGAAACGGCTCCGCCTGATAGATCTGGCCTTTGGTAGCATTGCTTATTTCACCGGTGGTGAAATCCACCTCAACAACATCGCCTTTTTCGATACCCCGCACAGCTTCACTGCATTCTAGGATCGGCAGCCCAATATTGAGGGCATTGCGGTAAAATATCCGGGCAAAGGTACTGGCGATAACCACGGATACTCCCGCTGCCTTAATGGCCATGGGGGCGTGCTCCCGCGACGAACCGCACCCGAAATTTTTGTCGGCCACGATCAGATCTCCTGTCCTGACCTCTTTGACAAACTCGCTGTCAATGTCCTCCATGCAGTGTTTGGCCAATTCTGCGGGATCGGACGTGTTCAAATAGCGGGCGGGAATGATGACATCCGTATCCACATTGCTGCCGTATTTGAACGCTCTGCCTTTCGCCTGCATACTTTTTCCTCCTTACCCCGACACACTGGCGGGATCGGTAATTCGTCCGGTTATGGCCGTGGCCGCTGCCACCGCAGGACTGGCCAGATACACCTCTGACTCCGGGTGGCCCATGCGGCCCACAAAATTCCGGTTGGTGGTGGCCACGGCCCGCTCACCTTTGGCCAAGATGCCCATATGCCCGCCCAAACAGGGGCCGCAGGTAGGTGTGCTGAAGGCGGCGCCGGCTTCCACCAGTGCCTCCACCAATCCTTCCCTGAGCGCCTGCAAGTAAATCCTCTGCGTAGCTGGGAACACAATCAAGCGCACGCCCTTGGCTACCTTTCTGCCCTTGAGAATGGCCGCCGCCGTTCGGATATCACCGATGCGCCCGTTGGTGCACGATCCGATGACCACTTGATCCACTGTCACATCACCCACCTCATCGATCGTCCGTGTGTTGTCCGGCAGATGGGGGAAGGACACCGTCGGACGGATGGCGCTGAGATCTATGGTATGGCAGGTATCATAGTCTGCATCCGGATCGGCTTCATAGACGGTATAGTCCCTGTAGGAATGTTCCTTTACATAGGCCACGGTCTGTTCGTCCACGGGAAATATGCCGTTCTTGGCGCCCGCTTCGATGGCCATGTTGGCGATGGTGAAACGGTCATCCATGGACAGCTGTGACACCCCTTCACCGACAAACTCCATCGATCGGTAAAGCGCACCATCCACTCCAATCCGGCCGATAATGTGCAGGATAACGTCTTTGCCGCTGACCCATTCCTGCAGGGTTCCCGTCAAACGGAACTGCATGGCGGCAGGTACTTTGAACCAGGTTTGGCCAGTGGCCATGCCCGCTGCCATGTCCGTGCTGCCAATACCGGTGGAAAAAGCACCCAAAGCGCCGTAGGTGCATGTATGGGAGTCTGCGCCAATGACCACATCGCCCGGTACAACCAGGCCCTTTTCGGGCAGCAGTGCATGTTCAATGCCCATTTCACCAATTTCGAAGTAATTTTCTATCTGTTTTTCTTGGGCAAAGGAGCGCACGACCTTGCACTGTTCCGCTGCCTGAATATCCTTATTGGGAGTGAAATGATCCGGAACAATGGCCACCTTGCCGCGGTCAAACACCCCGTCGACTCCGATCTTCTCAAACTCCGTAATCGCCACAGGCGCCGTAATATCATTGCCAAGCACCAGATCGAGATTGGCCATAATCAGCTGCCCGGCCTTTACTTCTTCATGCCCTGCATGGGCCGCCAGGATCTTCTGGGTCATTGTCATTCCCATGAGGAAATGCCTCCCTTACATAAATACACGCATTTTCTTCTCCATGTCCTTGAGCAGTTTGTGCTCGATGGAATCCACTAAGGCAATCCAACTGGCTTCAATAATATCCGGCGACACTCCAACCGTCGTCCAGGAATCATCGCCGTCGGTCGACTCAATCAGCACCCGTACTTTACTGGCTGTAGCCGACTTGGTATCGAGCACGCGCACTTTATAGTCCGTTAAGTGTACCTTCTTCAGTTCGGGATAGAAGATCTCCAGGGCCTTCCGCAGTGCCTTGTCCAAGGCATGGACCGGGCCTTCACCGTCGGCAGCCGTTATCTCTTCACGATTGTCCACCGCCAGCTTAATCATCGCCGTGGAACTGGCCTTTTCGCTGCGGGGCTGTTCGCCCAGTATTTTGAAATACCCCAGCTTGAAAAAGGGCTGATATTTGCCCAAATGCTTGTGCACCAAAAGCTTGAAGCTGCTTTCGGCGCTTTCAAACTGGTATCCCATGTGCTCAAGCTCCTTGAGCCGCTGAATTATGCCCTCGGTTTCCGGTGAGTCCTTCTTAACCGAAGGAACTACACTTTGTATGCGGCTAAGGATGTTGGAACGGCCCGACACTTCGGACATCAGAAAACGTCTTTCATTGCCGACCTCGGCCGGATCAACATGCTCGAATGACTTCGATGCTTTGCTGACACCGTCGATGTGCATACCGCCTTTGTGGGCAAAGGCACTCTTCCCAACGTACGGATCCCGCTCATTCAGCTTAACATTGGCTATTTCACTGGCATAGCCTGCTATCTGGGTCAGCTTCTGCAGTTGGTCGGGGAAAATGCATTGGAAACCTTTCTTCAACTGCAAATTGGGTATGATTGTGCAGAGATTGGCATTGCCGCAGCGTTCCCCCAGCCCATTGAGTGTACCCTGGACATGGGTGGCGCCAGCATCCACCGCCATCATGGTATTGGCCACCGCCATACCTCCGTCATTATGGCAATGAATACCGATCTCGATATGGGGATTTCCAGCAAATTGTTTCTTGACCAGAGCCGTAACTTCGTAGATTTCATCGGGGAAGGCGCCGCCATTGGTGTCACAAAGGCAGAGAACACCGGCACCGCCTTCAACCGCTGCGGACAGTGTGGCTAGGGCATACTCCGGGTTGTGTTTATAGCCGTCGTAAAAATGCTCGGCATCGAAGATGACCTCCTTACCGCGCTCTTTGAAAAAGCCCAGTGTATCTCGGATCATATTGAGGTTTTCGTCCAAACTAGCCTGAAGCACCTCCGTCACGTGAAAGTCCCAGCTTTTTCCAAAAATGGCCACCGCCGGCGTACTGGCCTTCAGCAGTGATTGCACGTTTTTGTCCTCTTCCACAGGGATATTTCTGCGGCGCGTACTGCCAAACCCCGTTAAAATGGAGTTTTTCAATTCCAAGCCGGCGGCTTCCGCAAAGAAGTCCAGTTCTTTAGGGTTAGAACCGGGATTGCCCGCTTCAATATACTGGATTCCCATGTCGTCGAGGGCTTCCACAATCTTGAGTTTGTCCGGTACGGAAAAGGATATTCCTTCGGCCTGCGCGCCGTCCCGCAGCGTCGAATCAAACATATGCAGTGCCCTTTCCTGGCTGCTCCCTTTACTCATGGGCCATACTCTCCTCTGCCCCAGCTTCCTTCCCGCTGGCTTGACGTATCTCGTCATACATTTTGTTAATCGCGTTCAGATAGGCGTTGACACTGGCCTCGATCACGTCGGTACTCAGGCCGCGCCCGTTGTAGAGCTTCTGTTCGCGCTTGATTTTTACCAGTACCTCACCTTGGGCATCGGTGCCCTCGGTCACAGCATTGAGCCCGTAGCTATCCAATTCAAATTCCAAACCGACGATCTCGTCAATGGCCCTATAAGAGGCATCAACCGGGCCGTCGCCGGTGGCTACCGCTTCTTTCACCGCGCCGCCTCCATTGACCAGCGTTACGCAGGCCGTCGACGTGATCGAATTGCCGCTGTTTATGACAAAACGCTTCAAGGAATAGGTCTCCGGGATATGGGCCGCCTTCTGTTCCACAAGCGCTTCCAGATCTGCGTCGGCTACGATCTTCTTCTTATCGGCCAATGCTTTGAACTGCTCAAAGGCCTCATCGAGCTGTTCCTTGGGCAGACTGTAGCCCATGGTTATGAGGCGGTCCTCAAAGGCATGCCGTCCGGAATGCTTACCAAGCACCATGCGGTTGGCCGCCAAGCCGATGGATGCGGGAGTCATAATTTCATAGGTGCTCTGGTTGGCCAGAACCCCGTGCTGGTGGATGCCAGACTCATGGGCAAAGGCGTTAGCGCCCACAACGGCCTTGTTCACCTGCACCTGCGCGCCAGTCAGCGTGCTTACCAAGCGGCTGGCGCGGTATATTTGCGTGGTGTCCACATTGGTATCGGCGTTATAGAAGTCCTGGCGGGTCTTCAGCCCCATCACTATCTCTTCCAATGCGGCGTTGCCCGCCCGTTCCCCGATCCCGTTTATGGTGCATTCCAACTGCGTCACGCCCTGACGCACAGCCGCCATGGTATTGGCCACAGCCAATCCCAGGTCATTGTGGCAGTGCACGGCCAGCTCAGTCTTGTCTAGGTTCGGCACATTGTTCCTAATGCCTTGAATCAGTTCGGTGAACTCCCAGGGAGTCGTGTAGCCCACTGTATCAGGGATATTGACGACTGTAGCGCCCGCATCGATCACAGCTTCGAACAGACGATAGAGAAATTCTGGTTCGCTTCTGGTGGCGTCTTCGGCCGAAAATTGGACATCAGAACAGTACTGCTTGGCATAGCGGACCATATCGACGGCCTGCTCCAGCACCTGATCGGGTCGTTTTCTCAGCTTGTGCTCCATATGGATAGGCGAACTGGCAATGAAGGTGTGCAGCCGCGGCGCGGCCGCTTCCCGCACGCCGTCCCATGCGTGGTCAATGTCCTTCGGCAGTGCCCGGGCCAGGCTGGCAATGACGCAGTCTTTAACCTCTCGGGATACCGCCTTGATAGCTGCCAGATCATCCGGTGATGCGATGGCAAAGCCCGCCTCGATCACATCCACCCGCAGACGTTCCAGCTGTCTGGCCACTTCCAGTTTTTCCTTCAGGTTCATGCTGCATCCCGGTGACTGTTCCCCATCCCGGAGGGTGGTGTCAAATACCTTCAGCGTGTTTGCGGCGGTCATCGAGATAACCTCCCTTTATTTCTTTGCCCAGCTCATCATCTTGCGAAGTTCTTCACCCACCTGTTCAATGGGGTGTTGTGCTTCTTGAGCCCGCTGTCGGTTAAAGCTTGGACGGTTGGCCTGGTTTTCCAAAATCCAGCTCTTAGCAAAGCGGCCATCCTGAATGGCTTCAAGTACGCGGCGCATTTCTGCTTTGGTATCGTCGGTGATGATCCGTTTGCCCACTTCATAGTCACCGTATTCGGCTGTATCACTGATGGAATAGCGCATATAGCTCAAACCGCCCTCATTCATCAGGTCCACAATCAATTTCAATTCATGGAGGCACTCAAAATAGGCGCTTTCCGGCTGGTATCCCGCTTCGACCAATACCTCGAAACCGGCTTTAACGAGGGCGCTGACGCCGCCGCAGAGCACCGTCTGCTCACCAAACAAGTCAGTCTCTGTTTCTTCCTCGAAGGATGTTTCTAGAATACCGGCCCGGGCACCACCAATACCGGCAGCGTAGGCCAGAGCCATTTCCTTGGCCGTTCCGGATGGATCCTGTTCCACAGCAATCAAGCAGGGAACTCCTCTACCTTCCTGGTACTGGCTGCGGACCGTGTGGCCTGGCCCCTTAGGAGCAACCATGAACACGTCAACATCCGCCGGCGGTTGAATCTGGCCGTAATGAATATTGAAACCATGGGCAAACACCAGGGCTTTCCCCGGCTTCAAATGCGGTTCTATGGCCTGCTTGTACAGAGCCGGTTGTTTTTCGTCATTCAGCAGCAAAATGATAATATCCGCCATCTCAGCGGCCTGGGAAGAAATCGCCACCTTAAGGCCCGCCTGCTCAGCCTTGGGCCAGGAACGACTTCCCTCGTAGAGGCCTACCACCACATCGACTCCCGACTCGTGCAGGTTCAAGGCATGGGCATGTCCCTGGCTGCCATAACCAATCACCGCTACCGTTTTCCCCTTGAGCAAATCGAGGTTGCAGTCCTGTTCGTAATACATTTCAGCCATGATGCGGTGTCCTCCCTATTTCTGAATAGTTTTCGTCCAGCTCGATATCATCCAATCCAATAGTTCTGTTGCCCCGCTGCAGGGCGGTCAATCCCGTGCGTACCAACTCTTGTATGCCGTAAGGCTGCATCAATTCTACAAAAGCTTCAATTTTTGATTGGTCACCGGTTAGTTCTACGGTTACGGCATCGGGGGCCACATCAATAATGCCCCCCCTAAAGATGTCCACAATGCCCGATATCGCAGACCGATTTTCTGCATCGGCATTCACTTTGACCAAAACAAGCTCACGGTAGACGGAACTTTCTGGCGGCAGAAACACCACCTTGATGACGTCCACCAATTTGTCCAGCTGCTTTTTGATCTGTTCCAACGTGGCATCGTCACCCCGGGCCACAATGGTCATTCGAGAAATGTCTTCTCGCTGCGTAACACCCACAGACAAACTGTCAATGCTGTATCCCCGGCGGCTGAAAAGTCCTGCAACCCTGCTGAGTACGCCGGTCTGGTTGACCACCAGCACAGATAACACATGGCGGTTGACGTTTTCATTCATCGTGTGACAACGCTCCTCTCACTCTGCCCATTCGAAGGCAGGATCGCTATTCTTCCGTAATAATGTCCTCAATGGCCGCTCCCGGAGGAACCATGGGAAAGACCTTGTCGTTAGGATCGACTTCACAGTCTATCACTACGGTGCCATCAGCATTCATGGCCTGCATCAACACATCATCCACGTCTTCGGTGCGGCTGAGGCTCAGCCCAGTGGCACCGTATGCCTCGGCCAACTTAACGAAATCGGTGGTGCGGTCAATGGTCGTCTGGGAGAAGCGGCGGTCAAAAAACAGATCCTGCCATTGGCGTACCATGCCTAAGGCGCGGTTGTTAAGGATCACTACGATGATGGGCAGATTGTACTCCACAGCGGTCGCCAGTTCATTACAGTTCATGCGAAAGCTGCCGTCACCGGCAATGTTGAATACCTGTTTTTCAGGTCGCCCGATCTGGGCCCCAATGGACGCTCCCAGGCCGAACCCCATGGTTCCGAGGCCTCCCGAAGAGATCCATGTCCGCGGTTCCTGGTATTTATAGAACTGCGCTGACCAGATCTGGTTCTGGCCTACTTCCGTGGCAATCACGGCATTGCCTTGGGTCAGTTCATAGATCCGCTCTACGACATACTGGGGCTTTAGGCCGTTCCCCTTGGGATAGGTGAGAGGATATGCCTTCTTCAACTGGGCAATTTCCTGCAGCCAGTCCTGGTTTGGTTCCACTGCGCTGTTCTGCAGCCGTTCATTGAGACGCTGCATAACATACTTCAGATCACCCACGATATGATAGTGCGTCTTGATATTCTTGTTGATTTCCGCCGGGTCGATGTCAATATGGAGGATTTTGGCATCGGGGGCAAACCGCTTGGCATTGCTTACGACGCGATCACTGAAGCGAGCCCCCACGGCAATGAAGAGATCGCATTGGGTGGCAGCCACATTGGAGGCCTTTGTCCCGTGCATGCCGATCATACCGCAGAACTGGCCATGGTTGCCGGGAAATCCGCCCAAGCCCATCAGACTGCAGCTGACAGGAGCTCCGACCCGTTCAGCGAACTCCAGCACATCCCTGTGGGCACCGGAACAGATGACGCCGCCGCCGGAAAAAAGAAAAGGACGCCTGCTCTCGGTGATCATCTCTATGGCGCCTTCTAAAGAGTCAGCTGTTACCTGTTCATTGTGTTCTGCCAGAGGAAGCGGTTCCTGGCGCCGGTACTCGGTCTTGTTGACGGTAACATCCTTGGGAACATCGACCAATACCGGCCCGGGACGCCCTTCCCGTGCAATCTGAAAGGCCCTGCGGACGACATTGTGCAGTTGATTGACATCGCGCACGATGAAATTGTGTTTGGTAATCGGCATCGTCACGCCGGTAATATCCACCTCTTGAAAACTATCCTTCCCTAAGAGCGGCCCTCCCACGTTGCCGGTGAACGCCACCACGGGACTGGAGTCCATGTAGGCCGTGGCAATGCCTGTGACTAGGTTGGTCGCCCCCGGACCGGAGGTGGCCAGGCACACTCCCACCCGGCCGGTGGCCCTGGCGTAGCCATCCGCTGCATGGGCTGCTCCCTGTTCATGGGACGGCAAAATATGGCGAATGTCATCGGAATGTTTGGCTAAGGCATCATAGATGTTCAGCACGGCTCCGCCGGGATAACCAAAGATCGTATCGACGCCGTGCTCCTTAAGGCATTCCAGTATAATTTCAGCTCCTGTCAGCTGCATGATCCCACCTCAAATCGTTTGTACTCATGTATACACCGAAAGACAACGAAACGCAGTATTTGACACACACTGCCGCGGTCAATCCTGGAGAACAGCGCCGGTATTGGCCGAGGTCACCAGCTTCGAGTAACGGGCCAGATATCCGCGGCTTATCTTTGCTTGCGGTGCCCGCCAGGCGTCCTTGCGCTGGGACAGCTGTTCTGCATCCACTTGCAGCTCAATGGTGCCGGCGTGCATATCGATGGCGACGATATCCCCGTCCTGCACCAATGCAATGGGGCCGCCCTCAGCCGCTTCCGGAGACACATGGCCGATAGACGCCCCCCGGGTGGCACCGCTGAACCGTCCATCGGTAATCAACGCCACGTCCTTATCCAAGCCCATTCCGGCCAACGTCGATGTGGGAGCTAACATCTCCCTCATGCCCGGACCGCCCTTGGGACCCTCGTAGCGTATGATCACCACATCGCCTTTTTTTATTGCGCCGGCAGAGATCGCCTCTGATACTTCTTCTTCGGATTCGTATACCCGGGCCGGACCGGAATGGACAAGCATTTCTGAAGCCACGGCCGAGCGCTTCACCACACAGCCAT
Source organism: Clostridiales bacterium (assembly GCA_003551965.1). Lineage (GTDB taxonomy): Bacteria > Bacillota > Limnochordia > Darwinibacteriales > B1SED10-159 > B1SED10-159. Next base: position 41,703 of record PUOC01000206.1, read on the forward strand.
CGGGGGCAAGGTTGCCATAAAGAACCGCTATGCCACCGGTGCTGCTGTGAGGTTCCGCAATGGGGCGTATCACATCTTTGTTCCGGTTTTCGGCTGTTTTTATATTGTCACCAACGGTTTTGCGGGTCACGGTTGCCAGGTCGAGATAGAGCAGCTGCTGCTCTGCCAACTCCTTCATCACAGCCTGAACACCGCCGGCATGATAGAGATCTTCAATGTGGTGCGGGCCGGCGGGAGACAGCTTGCACAGATTTGGAGTCCGAGCACTGATTTCATTGGCCAGATCCAAGTCAAGGGTTAACCCCACCTCGTGGGCAATGGCGGGCAGATGCAGCATACTGTTGGTGCTGCAGCCCAAAGCCATGTCAACAGTCAGCGCATTGTGAAACGCTTCCTGGGTCATGATATCCCGAGGCTTGATATCCGCCTTCCATAGGGACATCACCGCCTCACCCGCCTGCTTGGCCAGCCGCACGCGTTCGGCGTAGACCGCTGGTATCGTGCCGTTGCCCGGCAGTCCAAGGCCAAGCACCTCGGTCAGGCAGTTCATACTGTTTGCCGTAAACATGCCGGAACACGAACCGCACGTCGGGCAGGCATGCTCTTCGTAGTCACGGAGTTCTTCTTCATCGATGGTCCCCGCCTGAGCCGACCCCACAGCTTCAAACATATTGGAGAGACTCAGCGCTCTTCCGGAAGAGGCGCCTTGTTCGGCGCGCCCCGCCATCATTGGCCCGCCGCTGACCACCACCGCGGGGATGTTGAGACGTCCCGCAGCCATGAGCATACCGGGTACAACCTTGTCACAGTTGGGAACCATGACCAGAGCATCGAAACCATGGGCCATGGCCATCGTTTCAATGGAGTCGGCAATCAGTTCCCGGCTGGCCAGGGAATAATGCATGCCCCGATGGCCCATGGCAATACCGTCGCAGACCGCGATGGCAGGAAATTCCATAGGCGTCCCGCCCGCTCGTTGGACACCGGATTTGGCAGCGGCGGCTATGGTATCCAAGTGAATATGGCCAGGAACCACATCGTTCTTAGAATTGACAATGCCTACCAAAGGAGCTTCTATTTCGCTGTCGGAATAGCCCATGGCCTTAAAAAGAGAGCGATGCGGCGCTCGGTTGATCCCTGTCTTGACCATATCACTGCGCATTGTACGGATGCTCCTTTGCTTTTTTGCGAATATCGGCCTCATAACATGAAAACTCACGGATTCCGCCAGCATGGCTTTGGTTTATAAGCGAATTTCCTTTAGGGTTTAGCTAACTTGTATTCTCGCTCCACAGCGAAATCCCTTGAACCTTTTTGTTACTTTTTCGTAAGAATCCTATGTTTTTTGCACAAATACCCAGAGACCGAAAAGCCCGGCCATGGAGGATCACCGCCGCATGGCAGCGTGCCGTATACTCGTCCGGCCTATGCACCCCCTATGAATTTCTCCAGCGGGAAGACGATTATCGCAAGGGCGGGCCGAGAGGCTGGCCAAGATAACTTCCCATGCAGCCCAGAAACACGAAATTCGCCATTGACAAATGGCATCATTATGCATATAATTATGGAACTAACAGAAAGGGCGGGCGTGTTATGACTGCGAAGCAAACACCTACCCAGCAATACGGACTGTCGTCAAATCGATTCCGCTTCTTTACCAGCCGGGGCTTTTTTAGCGCCGGCTATTCGAAGTTGAATCGATGATTAGCTCTTCCGTATTCGTATAAGAAAGCGGCGCAGCCTTTCACATCTGCACCACCCACGGGAGACTTTGGACAAAGTCTCTTTTTTTGTTTCTATACATCAAATTGGGGAGGTATCAGCATGGTTATTGTCATGAAACCCGGTGCACCGCAAAGTGAAATGGAAAAACTGAGTAAGAAGTTCGAATCCATGGGTCTGTCGGTCCATCCAACCATTGGAGAAAACTACTCCATTCTAGGTCTTGTGGGAGACACCCAGCTTCTCACAGAAAGCGAAGTGGCGGCCAGCAGCAGCTATATCGATCGCATCATCCGCGTGCAGCACCCCTTTAAACTGGCCAGCAGACTGTTCCATCCAGAGGACTCCGTGATTGACGTGGAGGGCGTTAAGATAGGTGGCGGGAATCTCACGTTTATCGCCGGCCCCTGCGCGGTCGAAAGCCGCGACCAAGTCTTTGCCATTGCCGAGCAGGTAAAAGCGTCGGGAGCACACATGCTGCGGGGCGGTGCCTACAAACCGAGAACGTCCCCTTACAGCTTCCAAGGTCTGCAGGAAGAAGGACTGCAGATCCTCAAAGAAGCCAAGGAAAAAACCGGCATGCCCATCGTTACGGAAATTATCACCCCCGATTTGGTGGAGCTCGTGGCTGATTACGTCGACGTTCTCCAGGTAGGGGCGCGCAACATGCAAAATTTTTCGCTGCTGCGCACCGTCGGCCAGACAAATAAGCCCATTCTACTCAAACGGGGCATGTCTGCAACCATTGAAGAGCTGATCATGGCGGCCGAGTACATCATGTCGGAGGGCAACCCCAACGTCATCCTCTGCGAACGGGGCATTCGCACCTTCGAGACCTATACAAGAAATACACTGGACATCAGCGCTATACCCGCCATCAAGGAGCTGTGTCACCTGCCAGTCATTGTGGATCCAAGCCACGCCGCCGGACGCTGGCATATGGTGGAACCGTTGGCCAAGGCTGCCATTGCCGCCGGAGCCGACGGTCTGATCGTGGAAGTGCACCACAAACCCGATGAAGCGCTGTCCGACGGAGCACAAAGCCTAAAGCCAGAAAAGTTCAACCGCCTGATCTCTGCCGTCCGTCAGATCGCAGCCATTGATGAGGATGTGCATCACCGGCATGTACCAGCCCAGGTGCGGGACAACGGGCTGCGTTGAGAGGAGAGAACGCTTTGGAACAGCATTGGCATAGCATAATCAGTCAGCAGTGGATCGCCGACAACCTAGACAGCGACACATTGATACTGGCAGACTGCCGCTTTTCTCTGGCCGACAGCGGTGAAGGGCGCAGGCTTTACCAAGAGGGCCATCTGCCCGGAGCCTATCACTTCGACCTAGAACAAGACCTTTCGGGCCCTCTGCAGGCCCATGGGGGCAGACATCCCCTGCCGGATCCGGAATTGCTGGCGGGAAAACTTCGCCAAGTAGGCATTGATGAACAATGCCTCGTTGTCGCCTATGATGACCAGCTCGGTGCCGGAGCGGCGCGGTTTTGGTGGCTGCTGCGGTATCTGGGGCATGGCAACGTCGGCGTCATGGACGGAAGCTTTGATCTGTGGGTACGGCAGGGATATCCTGTCAGCACGGATATTCCCCATTCCAAGCCTGCACCCTTCGCCGCCCATGTCCAGCCGTATCGAAAGGCAGAGGTTGACGATGTTCGGAAGCAGGTACCGAACGGCAAAGCAATCTTGGTGGATGCCCGGGAAGCTACTCGATTTCAGGGAATCGAAGAGCCGATTGATCCCAAAGCCGGACACATCCCCGGCGCCGTAAATGTGTTTTGGAAAGACAATGTGGACAGCCAAGGACGCTGGCACTTCCATGCCGTGAAAGATATGGCACGGCATCTGTCTCCTGATCAGGAGATCATTGTATACTGTGGATCAGGCGTGACAGCCTGCCCCGTCATTCTTGGGTTCGAAGAACTGGGTTTCACCCATGTCCGGCTCTATGCAGGCAGCTGGAGCGATTGGATCTCCTATCCGGACAACCCGGCCGCCGGCCTCGGGCAGACATAGCAAAACGACCGGACAACGAAGTCACGGCCGTGTCAGTGCCAGTTCGTCAAAATGGCAGCGAAAACTGCTCGTCTGCGGACTGCAGGCATAGACGCCCACATAGACATCGGCATCTGCTGCCGGCAGGTGGGTAATACGCATCTGCCGGTATGTCTGCCCATCTTCGGAGTGATATAGGAAGAAATCTCGGCGCTGGCGGACCACGCGGTACCAAAGCGCAGAGATGTCCGACGCCGTATCGGTGGTAGCCCAATCGGAGTAGCCGTGATTGGTCACCACCGAGCCAAGGCGGCCCAGAGAGGCATCTTCGTACTCTAAAGACTGCTTGATCCAATTCTCCCCATCGATCCGGACCATCAGGCCGCACTGATCAAATTGGCCGGCGTAGCGAAAACGAACCCGGGCGGAAAAACAGAAGTCTTCTTTGACACTGCGCAGCAGGGCGTGGCCGTTGTCGCGCTGGAATCCATAGTGGGTGCGCTGCCAGAAATCGGTAGCGGGTTCTGTGGTAATCGTCAAGCCGCTTTCTCCTGTTCTGTAAACCGTTGGTTCGCAGAACCAAAAAAACGGCCGGGGAATTCCGTTGTCAAAAACATAGCTGGTCACGAGCGGTTTCCTCCCATAGGCGACGCCGCAGACAGCTGCCGATATGTAATGGGGCGCCGATTCACCACCCCGAGAATCCAGGATGCTGCATCGGCGCCGGGCACCTGCAAGGCAGTCCGAGTTTCAAACACATCTTCGGCACTGGCCATGAGCCAGCGTCAGCGTGTTAACGTACAGTCAAGACAAGGCTGCTTCCCTCTTCAATGCCCTTGTCGGCCAGCGCGCCGGATTTGGCAATCAGGATATACTGATAGCGGTCGTCTGGACGATAGCCATCGGTGGAACCGCTAGAGACGTTAAACACCTGCAGCAGTTCACCTTCTCTGTCGAAGAAGGCCATGTCCACATCGGTTCTCAGGTTCTCGAAACTGCGGGCGGCTGTGGCCTCGAAGGGAAAGACAAGATAAAGAAAGAGATCTTCCATGGCTTCCGCAGGCAAGCCCCGAAATGCGGCTGTGCGGCCGTCGGGGGTGGCTGCGTGGCGAACATCGATCTGCACTTCATCGCCATCGGCGGTTTCCAGCGTCACTACCATTTCGGGAAGTTCCATAACAGCCCGCACGGCCGGGTCACCGCGGCCTACGGTCATGAACAATACAATGGCCACAACAACGACAACGGCAACACCCACAATGATTACCTTTGGAGACAAGCCTTTTTTTGCTTCTGCACTCATCAAATATCCTCCTCTTTTCCACTCTTATTCGCAATGCATGATCGCCGGTGCCAGGCACAAGCGGCGCTTTCCTCCCTGGTGCACCCCTTCATCTGCCTTCGGTTGCAGCGGCCAACTTCTCCCATTCTCTGCGGTTTAACTGTATCCCTAAGCACGAGAGCAATTTGCGCTGGCCTACACTGCAATCACCCAACTGGCAGCGAAGTGAACCTCCGTATCGGAACCAACCCAACGTAAAACGAGACAGCTCATCCCATATTTCCATATATGATTCCAAAGGGTCTGGACACGAGGTAAAGAGCCGCCTCAGTCGAACCTCTGCCTCCCCACTGACAAACAGTGCCAGCGAACACAGGACCCCATATCCCCTAACTACGCACTGCAGGTCCGTGTCGTGTGCCAAGGAAGCCTTGTCAAAGCAGACTGACCGAAAATGACGGTCGATCAAGCGTGTTACAGCTGCACATTCCCAGCAGTCCTGCAGGGACGCTGCGGGCTTCGGGCCCTGCCCGTCGAATCCATCACATGGACAACCCTCCCTTCTGGTGTAGGAGAACTTTCCGTCTCCTACTTGCACGGAAAACCAAGGCTCAGCACACCAGCGGTTGTTCCATTCCGCCAACCGGCGCCGAATTGCTTCGGTACCTTCCAGACGACCATCGCTCACCTGAGCGCCGAGTTCCGCCAACCCCTGCTCAGCTTCTCTCAAACGCCTTTCTGCAGCGGTGTACGGGCCGCTTCGGACACTGCCATCGCCATCGGGTACATGGCAGCACACTTCTCCTTCTGTCTTCACGGCTGCCCCGCCGCGGGGAGCGTCCGGAAGGTGATCCACAGGGTGGGCTTGGCCTCTGGGGAAATCACCGCCGCCGGCAGAGCTTGGATCCCGGGCGGACCTTCCGACGGCAGCCGCCGCATGCGCTGTTCCGTCGCCAAGCACAAGCATACTGGGCAGATCAAACTGGCTCACATAGCTGGCTAAGGACGGCTCCAGTTCTTCAGCGGACCCGGAGAAGACACGCACCGAGCGAGGGCGGTGGCTATCGTCCGTAGCCAGGGCCACCACAAGTTTTCCTCCCCCCCCTTGAGGGACCACTTGATGCAGGTATAGAGTTCGTGCACGGTTGCGATTTCGGTGGTGGTCGTAGAGCGCATTGTCTATATTTTCTTTCTTTGCGCCTAACTCCTTCAGAGCACCATACCAGAACTCCAACCGGGGTGCCACCGAACGTCCCAGCAGAACGGGCCAAGCCGTTTGATTCCATCTGCGTACCAGCTTGTCGAAAACCATCGGATTGCTGTGGCAGACCAAATTCCAGATCATGACCGCCACCATATCCTGTTGAGCAGCCGTCAAACATTCGAGACTGGAGGTTACGCCAAGCTTTTTCATAAGACGCATAACGGCCATGCAGTCGCCGAAATTGGCTGAAAATTGGTACTTCATGGAGCCCACGTCGAATTTTGGCGGATCGCCATACTGCAGAGCCTCCTCCAAGGCTGCAATGGCATGGGCAGGCAAATCGGAAAGATTGAGAACGGTCTTGTTCCGCGGAACACCGCTCTCATCGCGGTACGATGTAACTAACAGGGGAGTCACATATACCTTATCCTTGTACCGCCGCTTAGCATAACTTACTCGCAGTTTCATAGCTACATTATACCACAGATCCCGAAAAAATACCCATGTTTTTAACTTTTCACTCGCGACTTTTTAAACCGATTCCGGTGCAGACAAGGGGAGCGCTGCTGCACCAGAAAAGCATGGATGCAATGACCTCTAAGAGAACAGCTCCGTGGCGGACCATTTGTGGAGCAGCCCGACCAGTCCCGGTTTGACATCGCAAGGGAAAAACGCATGCCTGCCGTTTGCATGAACCTTTTCCCGCGAAAACGGCTGAGCCGCTGTGGGAGAGAACGCTTGGAAATGGCGCCTACCCCTCGCGCTCCAGCCGCCGGCCGGAAGAAGGAAGCAGAGAGGCCGAACACCACTCAGCGCCAGGCGATGTCACTCCTCACCGCTGCTGTCGATCCAGACGTCGAAGAAACTGAGATCCGTTCGCTGGCTCCAGTGAAGTGCTTTCCAGAAATCTTTGGCCCGTTCATTGTCCCCATAGGTCACTAGGGAAGCTTTTCGAATGCCTTCTTCTGCCAGGCTGTCCAAGGCGGCCTGGACTAACGCACGCCCTACTCCTTCGCGGCGGTGCGCTTCATCGACACAGGCATGGTAGATATGGCCGCGCCGGCCATCGTGGCCACACAGGATGGCTCCCACCAATTTCTTGTCTACCAAGGCCACGAAGCACGAGCGAGGATTCCGCCGCAAAAACCGGGCCACTCCTTGTCTGGAGTCGTCCTCGCGGCGCATGCCTACACCCGGAGTTTTCTGCCACAGTGCAACCACTGCATCATAATCGCTTAGGTCCATCAATCGGATCATGGGCTGTGTCCTCCCTTCCACATGGTCACAGGGACAGCGGCAGGCCATCGACTGCATCGCGTTGTCTTCTGATTCGACGCCCGCCCTCCCGCTCCTGCCCCTTGGCCATGCTGCCCCCGTATCGTTACATGAGTAAGAAAAACCAACGCCCGTAGGAATTATTCTCCGAACAGCGAACCAGGACATATGGCTGAATTTTGAGGAGGAACCAATCCATGACTGCCCATGTCTACGATCAGTTTTCTGTTAATATCGACCGAGGAAAGCTTTTTGAGCAGCTTCACGTCGTCGCCGGCAGCGATGATGCCGGTGTGCTTGATGAAATGTGCAGAGAGGCTGAACAGATAGGCCGCCCTAAGGTAATGGCTCGAACGTCCTACATCGAAGAAAAGGGCACAGACTTCGTGGTGGTCGACGGAATCCGCTTGTCAAGCCGGGTCCTGCGGGTGAACGTGGACCGGGCCTACAAACTCGTTCCTTACGTGGCCACCTGCGGCTTAGAGCTCGAACAGTGGTCAAAGGGGTATACGGATTTCCTGGAGCAGTATTGGGCTGACGCGGTCAAGCAGTGGATGATGCGTCAAGCTGTCAACGCGTTTCGCAGTACGCTTGGGGACGAGTTTGGCCTCACACAGACAGCCACCATGAACCCCGGCTCCTTGGAAGATTGGCCTATTTCCGAACAACAGCATCTCTTTAAGCTGTTAGGTGACCCGGAATCCGCCATTGGCGTTACGTTAACGGATAGTTTCTTGATGATTCCATCCAAATCCGTCTCCGGAATCTGTTTCCCCACGGAAGTTAACTATTCCAACTGCCAGCTTTGTCCCCGGGAGGAATGCCCTGGGCGCATAGCCCCCTACGACCATGAACTCTACGAAACAAAATACACATTGCCATAGCGTTGTTTGGCCTGGCCAAGGCCGCTCTCCTCTCGCAAAGGGCAGAAGAGACTGGGTACATGACCGCTGTTTCATTGCAGGAAACGGCATAGGACATGGCGAAGACAGCACTTTCAGTTTCACCACTTTATATTATGAAGGGTTGCGAGAGACTATGAAGCGCTGTCTATGGTTTGTTCTTATGCTGCTGTTACTGCTTCAAGGTACCGGTGTTTCCGCTGCCGAAGCGGAAACCACGGACATCCGAGATGCCATTGTCAAGATCTACTCTGTGTTTAATACGCCGGACTACTACAATCCTTGGAATATGCAGGGGCCTCGGAGTTCTACAGGATCCGGTGCTGTCATCGAGGGGAACCGGATCTTGACCAATGCCCACGTAGTCAGTGACGTCACATTCCTGCAGGCGCGTCGCTACGGCGACACCGAACGATACCGGGCGCATGTAGCCTATGTATCACACCAGTCGGATTTGGCTGTGGTTGTCGTGGACGATCCCAGTTTCTTTGAAGGCATCACGCCCCTGTCCATTGGCGGACTTCCCGAAACCCATAAGGAAGTCGCCGTATACGGTTTTCCCATGGGCGGCGACACACTCAGCATCACCAAGGGCGTCGTGTCCCGTATTGAACACCAGCCCTATGTTCACAGTTCCTTCGGCCTGTTGGCAGGGCAGATCGATGCTGCAATCAATCCGGGCAGCAGCGGCGGGCCGGTGATTGTCGATGGTGAGCTCGTTGGTGTCATTATGCAGGGCATTCCTTCGGCGCAAAGCCTCGGATACATGGTACCAACGCCCATAATCCAACACTTTTTCGACGGTATTGCCTCAGGAAATTACCCCGGTTTTCCTAGTTTGGGGATCATCTGGCAGCGCATGGAAAATCCCGATCTGCGCTCCAAACATCAGATGCAGCCAGGCCAGACAGGCGTTTTGGTCAACCAGACCTATCCTGGCTCACCGGCCGATGGCAAGCTGCTGTCGGGCGATGTCGTCCTAGCCGTGGACGACTCTACGGTGGCCAATGACGGAACGGTGGAATTTCGCAGCCGCGAACGGACCAGCATGTCCTACGTTGTCCAACAATACCAGGTGGGGGACACCATGTCCGTGACAATTCTTCGTGACGGCGATGAGCTGACGATCCCCATCGAGCTCCATCGGCCGGCTGACAGGAACTGGCTGGTCCCGCACGAACAGTACGAAACACAGCCGCGGTACTTTATCTACGGCGGCTTGGTCTTCACGCAACTGACCAAGAACCTGCTGCAGGTCTGGGGAAGCGACTGGCGCAGTATCGGGCCTACGGAGCTTATCAGCTTCTATCGGAACAACATTCCTGAAGAGGAAGGCGATGAAGTGATCGTCCTGCTTCGCATCCTGCCCGATGATGTCAATACAGGCTATGAATCGGCGGCACCGATGGTCATAACCGATGTGAACGGCCAATCTGTGCGATCCCTGCAGGAGCTGGTGCAGGCGGTTGAAGGCCAAGAAGAACCCTTTACTACATTCCAGAGCGGGAGGGGACAGCTGATTGTCCTGGATCGGGCCAGTGCAGAAGAAAGCCGGGAACGCATCCTAACCTCCTACCGCATTGCGGCGGACCGTTCCGATGATCTGCTGCCATAGGAAATAGATAAGCGGCCCTCAAAACTCGGGCCGCTTTTTTCTTTCCGTCTATTCAGGCTTCTCCCACCATGCCGTGCGATGGGCTTCAGCTGTCTGCTGCAGTTGTTTTCCTATTTCTGGATAGCGGTCAAACACGTTTGTCGTCTCTAAGGGATCCTCTTCCATGTCAAAGAGGGATAGATCAATGAAGGCATCCTCGTAGCGTCCCGGTTTACCATCCTGGCCCGCTTCTGCCACTGTTTTGTAAGTATGGGGAAGGTGCAGTTTCCACTTGCCGTCGCCGGTGATAATGCCTTCGAAGGTCCGGGCCGTGGAAAAGGGATAATAGGTGTGCGGATTGCTTGCCCCGGGCTGGTTGGTCAACAGGTCCCAGACATCACGGCCGTCAACGTCCTCTTGGGACAGCTCAGCGCCGGCCAGGCGAGCCCATGTGGGAAGCAGGTCCACTGTGTTGAATGCCTTGGTTGACACCGTTCCTGCCTCAATGTGCCCGGGATAGGCCATAACGCAGGCACTCCGGGTACCGCCGTCGAAGGCCGTGGCCTTACCCTCTCGGTAGGGGGTGGAACCGGCGTGATTTCCATAAGAGAGCCAGGGTCCGTTGTCAGAGGTGAAGATAACCAACGTCTCCTCCATTTGGCCGGTGCTTTCCAGGGCGTCCATGACCTGGCCGAGGGACCAGTCGATTTCCATGATCACGTCTCCATAGAGACCTGCCTTGGACTTTCCGTCAAACTTGTCACTGACATGCAGGGGGACGTGGGGCATATTGTGGGGGACATACAAGAAGAACGGCTGTTCTTGATGGCGGTGTATGAAATCCACCGCATCCTCTGTGTACCACGTGGTGAGCATCTTCTGCTGCTGTGGACTGACGTCGTCAATAATGACCTCATCGTTCTTCCAATACTGCAGGGCGCAGGAATCGAAACGCCGGACCTCAGGATGATGCCTCCACATATCATTGGAATACATAAGTCCCGACGACTCGTCAAAACCGCGCTGCGGCGGCCGTGTTTCGGGCTGATCACCTACATGCCATTTACCGACGACAGCAGTGGCGTAGCCCGCCTTCTTGAGAACTTCTGCCGCCGTGGCAAAGGACGGATCAAGTCCCCGGGCCCGGGGCGGAATGGCCCCGTATACCTTATGCCGCTCCGGAAAGCATCCCGTCAGCAGTGAAGCTCGGGAGGCCGAACACACGGCCTGCGGAACATAACACTGCTGATAGGCACAGCCCATACCAGCCAACCGTTCCACATGGGGCGTTGGATACGGGGTCTCGCTAAAGGGGCGGAAGTCATTCCAGCCAGAGTCATCGAGAAACATGACAACGATATTCGGTTGTTTTTCCATAGCTCACCTTCCTCACGAAATCGAGATCGCGCCTTGAATACTTCTCAACAGTGGAAGCTTGTCTCTGATCTCCTCTGAATGATCTTCCTCATTTTCCCGCCAACACCTTCTCTTCCCAACTATTCCCAACTCTTCCCAGCATCCTACCAAAGCCGCCGGTCTTTACCCATGGAATTTCTTGCTGTATAATAACAGCAAAGCAAATACTTACTAAGTTACTTTTGTTTTTTGTTCTGACTTCACGAAAGGAGCGAACCTCTGATGATGAGAAACCGCCGACTTTCCCGCACAACTTTGGTGGTGCTCTTACTAATTCCGACCCTGGTTCTAGGTTGGGCGCCAAGTATTTCCGCCGATGGGCAGGCTCTACATTCCGTCGATGACGTCGCTTTCACCATGTACCTAGCGCCGGCACTGCCGTTCCCCGCTGACAGCGAA
>PUOC01000159.1 GCA_003551965.1 Clostridiales bacterium
CAAACAACCCACGATCTCAGTGAGGATGCTGACGCAGTCAACCAATTGGTAGCCGACCAAGAAGTCAGGAACACCTTAACCATAGAAAATGACGGCGAAGCTCCGCTGTACGGTTTGGTACTGCGGGAAACGATTCCCGCGGGTGTGCGCCAAACGGGTGTCCAGGAAGTATTCGTTTACAAGGGCGATTCCGATCCGCTCACGGAAGATACAGACTACATCTATAGTGAAAACGATGGTACGCTCGAACTCACGTTCTTAGATACCGAAGACGGCGTTCTGCAGCCCGAGGAGTCGTTTACCGTGGAGTTTGTGACAACGGTCGACCCAGACATCGGATCCAGTGCCGAATTGACCCACGAGGCAGAAGTGCTGCAGTTTTACAGCCAGCCAGATTCGGTAGAAGGCAATCAGCAGTATGACGGTGATGGACCGCAGCATGTGACGTTCACCACGGTTGCTTCCCAAATCACCAAAGAGGCGGAAGGATCGCGGGTCGCGGATAAAGTGACTCCGGGGGACACTATCCACTATACAGTGGAGTTTGCAGCACCCGGCAATACGAGTCTCTATGCCATTGCATTGCAGGAGCGCTTCGACCCTGATGAACTGGCGTACATGGACGATTCTTTCCAAGTCGAATCAACCTCGGACATCCATTTGGATCAGTGGACCATGACATCAGACAACGGAGTCCTTGTCCTGCAGGATGATGGCCAGGCTCCCGAAGTTGTCAATGAAACCGGCAGTGACATTACCTTTACTATCCAGTATGACTTCAGAGTCCTGGACGATGATGACAAGGTAATCCAAGGAAGAACTGTGGAAACAAATCTGGATTACAGTTTCCAAAGCCTCGCCGGAGATGAAGATTCACGCAAGGAATACGGTCCATTGGACACAGACCTCGATGTGATTGAACCGCGGCTGCAGGTGGCGATTACGGAGCAGCCGGCGGATCCTTATGAAGCCGGCACCGAGGTAATCTATGATGTCAAGGTTGACCATGCTGCCGGCAGCGATTCCGATGCATTTAACCTGGAGATTAAGTTCGAATTTCCTCCAGGGATTGAATACAAGGAAAACACGGGTCCGGAGTCCGATGCGCCGGATGTGTCAGGGAATACGGTAACCTTTGGCGGCGATGGTTCCATTGATCTTGACCAGGGCGAAGAGTACACCTTCACTATCACAGGCGTTGCGGAAGATTCAGTGCATCCGAACGAAGAACTGGAGAGCACGGCCGCTGTCACCTGGGAAAGTGTCGACGACAAAGATGTTTCCCGGAAGTATGCAGCGGAAACGAGCGATGTGATTGCAGTAGCTGACAACACGAAGCTGCAGAGCCGCGTCGTAGACTATGGCTCCTTGTCGGATCAGGTTGTGATCGGCAAAGAACTGCAGTATGAAGCAGAGATTACGCTGACACGGGCAACGACGAATGATGTCATCTTCCGTGACGAACTACCGGAGGGGCTTGCATTTGTCAATGCTGATACCGAGAAAGGTGATCAAATAACCTCTGCGGTGAGCGAAACGCCAGAGAGCGGAGCTACCGGTGAAATTATCTGGCGCTTCGGCGATGTATCGAATCCCTTTGAAGACGAAGGCCAAGACGATACGATCACAGTCACGTACACGGTAGTGGTGAAAGATGTCGAGGAAAACTCTGCCGGTGACAGTAAGCAGAATGACGCCACTGTTACGTATGAGGACGCAACGGGTGCAGCGCAAAGCACAGGCGATTCTGCAGAGGAGCTGACAGTATCCGAACCGCAGCTTATATTGGAACACACAGTGGAAAACCTGACCGCAGACAGGGGGCCGCAGGCAGGCGATGTGCTGCAATATACGGTGGAACTTACCAATGACGGAGATTACACCGCCACAGCCTATGATGCCCGTCTGGCCCTGACGCTAGATGCTGGTTTGGTCTATGAAAGCGGCAGCGGACAGGTGAACGGAACGGAGAAAGAACCCGAAGACAAGGGGGACGCCCTGTTGTGGGACGTTTCCGATCCCATAGAACCTGGCGATGTCATTTCGATTGTTTATAAAACCAAAGTAGGCGATACCGTTGGCCCCAACCAGGAATTGACCAACACGGCCAAGGCCGACTGGTACAGTCTGCCTCCGGATCCTGGTGTGCGGGTATATGACGGGACAGAACCTGTGAATATTTTGGCCGCCGATCTAAACGATATCCATGACCTGACGCAGAGCAACACATTCGATGGCGGCAGCTCCGTCCGGGTCGGAGATATCGTGACTTACACAGTGGAGATCCATCTGCAGAAGGGATTAACGGAAGATCTGGTTGTCACAGAAACCCTTCCTGGCGGAATGGTGTTTGTGGATACCGTGAGCATCAATGGTGACGAAGGCGACGCCGGCTCCTATGAACCGGCCGATGGCTATTCGTATGAGCCGATTGCGGCAGATGACGTGGACATCGCTGGGCAGAGCATAACCTGGCCTCTCGGTGATGTTACCAACCCCGCGGATCGGTCCGAGGACTCGCCAGTGACCATTGTATACCAAGCCCAGGTTGGCGACGCCGATCTTCCTGGGGAACCGGCATCGGGTATTTCCCTGAAAAACAGCGTCAGCTTGGATTACAGCGGCCGCACGGAAGGCCGGGTCCTGGAGAAGTCAGTTCAAGTAAATGCCATCCAGCCGCAACTGCAAGTCGAAGGCATCGTACATGATGGTGAAGCTCCAGCCAAACCGGGTGACGAAATTGACTATACCATCGCAATCCGCAACACCGGTGGTGCTCCGGCGTACAACACCGTACTGGAAACGGTCATTCCCATAGAACTGCGCGACCAGGGGATCTCCGATTCTTCATTGACAGTTAATGAAGCAACCGTCGATGCGGCGTTATACAGCATTGAAACAGGCGAAGATGGTCAAGTTGCCTTGGACATGAACGATGTGGAGGTACCTGCGAGTGCCGAGATCCAGTGGAGCTATACGACGACTGTCAATGAACAGTCATCCGGTCATGAAGTGGAAGAAACATCGGTGCGGGCTCGGGAATACCATTCCTTTGCAATAGATGATGTCCCGGCCGGTGCAGACAGCGGCGATCGCCGGTCATATGGCCCCACAGCACTGTACAGTGGTGCGTCCATTTTGTTGGCGGACGCTGTCATTGTCACGGAAGATGATCAGGAAGTAACCAGTCACAGCTTGGAATACGAGGTGGACACGGAGGATGTGGACATTCGAGTCCGCCCCTATGGCAAAATGTTGGAGGAGCTAGAGCATAACGGCGATACGCTCACAGAAGGCGAGGATTACTCCTATTCTGTTGAAGAGGAGTCCGGCGATTACATCATAACCGTGTTCGGAAGTTTCCTCGATGACCAGGGCATCGGCGAGGTCGCTTTGGAGTTTGCGATGAATTACGGCCAAAATCCCGCCGCCCGGATCGAGGTCGTGCCGGGCAAAGCGGCCCATGTGGATGTAACACCGGAGGAACCAGTGGATCTACCCGCTGGAGAGGTGCAGGAGATCGCCTTTACCTTTAGGGACGCTATTGACACGCTTCTAACGGAGCGGTCCGTGGACGCGGTCAGCGCGGTAACCGATGGGGCGAGCATAGAGTTTTCTCTGGATGGCGATGGGTGGTATTCGTTCCTGCACGCCCTGACTGATGCGGAAGGGCCGCTGGAGTCCGATGCAGAGGGCATGCTGTCCATCTCCGTGCGCGGCACGAAGGCGGGCGAGTCGCTTTCGGTGACCGCGGAAATGGACGAAGCCAGTAATACGAGTGGTGAAATTACGATTCAGGCGTCTGAAGCGTACAGCTTGGCGTTTGATCGGCAGCCGGCCAATACTGAGGCGAGAGACACCCTTGAGGACGTTACAGTCGTTGCCGAGGACGAATACGGCAATCCAGTGCCTGGTGCCGAGGTGACATTGTCGCTCGTTTCCGGGCCCGAGCATGCCGTGCTGAGCGGTACGATCACAGTCACCACAGGAGATGATGGCACGGCCCGTTTCGATGATCTAAGCATTGACTTGGCGGGCGAATATACGTTGGGGGCGGCGGTGCACGGCCTAGAGGCGGACTCGGACTCCTTCGGGATCACCTATACGCGGGAGGTTACGGTGGACGATGTTGTCACCAATAAACAGACCCCCATCCTTACGGGGGAAACCGACGCCGTCCCCGATCAGGATACGGTAACCATTACCGTCACAGATAACGGCACGATACTCCTGCAAGAGGAAGCGACGGTCCCTGGCGACGGTAGTTGGGAACTGCAGCTGGGCCAGGAGCTAGACCCAGGCATCTATGACGTGATTGCCGTTGTCAGTGATCCGGCCGGAAACACCTCGGATGACGCTTCGGGAGAATTAACCATCGATCTGACAGTTCCAGTATTGACGGTGGATGATAAGGTAACCAACAACCCGACGCCGACCATTACCGGCACCACCGATGAACCGGAAGGAAGTACAGTGGACGTTGTGATAACGGACAAAGACGGCGACACCGTTTTTGAAGGCGAAGCCACAGTGGATGACGAGGGCAACTGGTCGATCGACAATACCGACGAGCTCGCGGACGGCGACTATACGGTGGAAGCAGAGATTACTGACGAAGCCGGGAATACTGCCACAGAAACAGGATCGTTGACCGTGGATACGACCGATCCAGAGCTAACCGTGAATGATAAGGTAACCAACAACCCGACGCCGACGATTACCGGAACCACAAATGAACCCGAAGGAAGTACAGTGGACGTTGTGATAACGGACAAGGACGGCGAAGCCGTCTTCGAAGGCGAAGCCACAGTAGATGCCGAGGGCAGCTGGTCGATCGACGTGACCGACGAGCTCGCGGACGGCGACTATACGGTGGAAGCAGAGATTACTGACGAAGCCGGGAATACGACCAACGACACCGGAACGGTGAGAGTGGATACGACCGATCCAGAGCTAACGGCAGATGATAAGGTAACCAACAACCCGACGCCGACGATTACCGGCACCACCAATGAGCCGGCCGGCAGCACGGTTGCGGTGGTTGTGACCGATGACGACGGCCATGAAGTCTTCGCCGGCGAAGCTGTGGTCGAAGACGACGGCAGCTGGAGTGTGCAGATCCCGGAAGGGTCGGCGCTGGAAGACGGCGGATACGGTGTCGCGGCGGAGATCAGCGACGAGGCCGGGAATACGGCAAAGGCTGAGGGCAATCTTACCATTGACACGGTGCCGCCGGAGTTGACGGTGAAAGATCAGGTGACGAACGACACGACACCGACCATTACCGGCACCACCGATGAGCCGGCCGGCAGTGAGGTTGCGGTGGTCGTGACCGATGACGAGGGCCATGAAGTCTTTGCCGGCGAAGCTGTGGTCGAAGATGACGGCAGCTGGAGTGTGCAGATCCCGGAAGAATCGGCATTGGAAGACGGCGAGTACGGCGTTGCCGCACAGATCAGCGACGAGGCCGGTAATACCACAGACGCCGACGGCCAACTTGTCATTGACACGGTGCCGCCGGAGTTGACGGTGGCAGATCAGGTGACGAACGACCCGACGCCGACCATTACCGGCACCACCGACGAGCCCGAAGGAAGTACAGTGGACGTTGTGATAACAGACAAGGACGGCAACACCGTTTTTGAAGGCGAAGCCACAGTAGATGCCGATGGCAAGTGGTCGATCGACGTGACCGACGAGCTGCCGGAAGGCGAGTATACGGTGGCAGCAGAGATTAGCGACGAAGCCGGGAATACCACCACAGAAACGGGATCGTTGACCGTGGATACAACGGATCCAGAGCTAACGGCAGATGATAAGATAACCAACAACACAACGCCGACGATTACCGGCACCACCGATGAGCCGGCCGGCAGTAAGGTTGCGGTGGTTGTGATCGATGACGACGGCCATGAAGTCTTTGCCGGCGAAGCTGTGGTCGAAGACGACGGCAGCTGGCGTGTGCAGATCCCGGAAGAATCGGCACTGGAAGACGGTGAGTACGGCGTCGCCGCAAAGATCAGCGACGAGGCCGGGAACCAAACGGAAGAGGACGCCCAGCTGGTTGTGGTGCACACCGATCCCGTTTTGGATGCTTCTATTACCGTGGACAAAGGCGAGTTGGGGACGGAGCCGCACGCCGAAAGCCCGCTGCTTGCAAAGCCCGGTGAGAACCTAGTCTATACCATGACTATTACCAATGTCGGCACGACCCCGGCCGACCAGGTGCGGGTCCATACGGCACTGCCTGAGGCCCTGTTGTACGAAGCAGGGCAGGCTGCGGTCAATGGGGCGGTGGTCGCCGCGTCGTTCTCCGATGACCGCCTTGCCATACCGGTCGGGTATTTGGATGTCGGTGAAGCGGCCGAGGTGCAATTCCAGGTGCGTTTTGAGGATAGCGAACAGCAGCTGCTGGCGGGAACGGCGATTGCCTTGGATGCTCGCGTCACCTACCGCAGTTTGCTGGACAACGTCTATCAGGTGCGGACGAACGAAGCCGTTGTCCAGATCCAAGCTGTCTATGGAGTAAGTATAGAAGGCGGCGGGCTTAAGGCTGTTCCGCCTGGCGGCCGGGCGGTCCTATCCTATACCGTCGAAAACAGAGGCAACGATCTGGACCGCATGTTCCTGGATCATCCGGGCTTGGACGGCGTGGATGTCCAGTGGCACTACGATTTGGAGGAGAGCGGCAGCTTCACGGAGGACGATCCGGCTGTGGCCGTGGACTCGGACAGCGGCTTGCCGCTGCTCGGTGTCTTAGCTCCTGGTGAAAGCCACGCCCTACTGGCAGTGATTGATGTGCCTGACACCGCTCCATCGGGCGAACGTCACTTTCAAGTGACAGCACAGAGCCAGGGCGATGCCGGAGTGACGGCTGCGGTTGACAGCGGAATTGTGATCAACGATGCTGCTCCCATCTTAGCCATGGGCAGTGACGCTGATGGCGTCTATGTGGGAACGAATTACACCCTCCAGCTGGATTACGGCAATGTCGGTACGAGTACGTTGACCAATGCAGCCCTGGTCGCGGCGCTGGATGACGATGTTGTCTTTGCAGACGCCCCGGGCGCCGTGTATGATGAACAGGAACACACAGTGACCTGGGACCTGGATCAACTGCCGCCCGAGACCGAAGGGCAGGTTACGCTGACCGTGCAAGCGGAGGCGCATGTTTCCCAGGGAGCCGAGTTGGAAACAACCGCCCGCATTCTGCAGGAGGGAACGGCACTGGCTGCGGCAGAGCATTCCATTACAGCAGCCAATGAAGATCCCAGTTTCCTGGAAATGAAAGTCAATCCCGATGTAGTGGTCGGGGATGGCGAATCCCAGGCGGATGTCTGGGCCGCTGTCATGGATCTGTTCGGTAATCCTGTTCCTGATGGTGTGGAGGTTGAGTTTGCCACGGAACGGGGATGGTTTACTCTGGCCGACGGCACAAAATCGAAGAAGATTACGGTGGCCACAGCAAACGGAGAAGCGGCGGCGGTCTTAACAGCCCCGCAGATTGAATCCGCCACGACGGTCCGCATACCGGTTACCATTACAACAGAAAACCGTGATACCGGTATCGTCAGCGAACAGGTGGATATCATTTTTACACCCGGGGTGCTCTTGGGCCGACTACTCGATTCCGAGACCGGGCTTCCTGAGGCTGGAGTGCAGATGCTATTGAAGCAGGCCGATGGGGTGGTTTTAACCACCCGCACCGACGAAAACGGCTACTACCTGTTTGACGTGCCGCGAGGCGGCGAATACGAAATATCCATCATCCTCATCGACGAGGAAGGGAACGAAGTGGAAGTTGCCATGCCTGCAAGCGTGGCCGATTCCGATGTGGGACGCGGCGAAATAACCGTCGGACCTTCTTTGGTCGCAGGGGTCATTCGGGACCGCAACACCGGCGAGCCATTGCCCGATGTGCTAGTGGAGCTGATGAATGCAGCCGGGACGGTGGTCGATTCCATGCGCACCGATGACCGGGGACGCTACAGCTTCCTGGTTGATGTCGGCACGTCGGTAGGGGCTGAGGCCTTGCAGACCTTAAGCCTCGGCAGTGGCTATCAGGTGCGGGCACAGACCGAAGATGGCCGGGAAAGCCGGCTTGCAGTACCTGCCATGGAACCCGGTGATGTGCTGATCAATCTCAATCTGTTTATGGAAGCCAGCGGCAGCGTCTTTAACGCCGTCACCGGCGAGCGGATTGCGGGTGCTAAAGTCACTGTGCTCTACGCTGAAGGCCCCCTTGGGGGCAGTCCGGCCGAACTGCCGCTTATCGGCGGCACACCGCAGGCCAATCCGCAGTACACCGATGAACAGGGACGCTATCTGTTCCAGGTAGAGCCGGGACAGTATCGATTGCAGGTGGAGGCAGATCAGTTCCTGACCCACCTGTCGGATCCACTGGATCATACGCAGCTGGCACAGTCGATCGGCCTCTATTTGGCGACTGGTGTGGAAGACATTGAACTGGAAAAAACGGCTCCAGCCTCTGCCGCACCGGGGGATACTGTACCCTATACGATTGAACTGAACCATCATGGTGAGCACAGCATTCCCGAACTTGTGGTCAGCGACACCCTTCCCGGAGATCTCATCTATGTGGAAGGCTCAGCGTCCCACGGCGGGAGTTATGAGGATGGTGTCCTGACATGGGTCCTGCAGGACGCGGAGCCGGGAACTGTGACGCTGCAATACCAAACCGAGCTTCACTCCGAGGCGGCCTTTGGCCAGACATTGGAGAATATGGTTGAGGCTGTCATTCCGCCCCTGGAGGACGGAATCGAAACCGGCCATCAACTGCAGGTGGGCCAGCGCCATCCGGAGATCACCATCGACTTGACGGCGAATAAGGATCAAATGGCCGTGGGCGAGTTTATCCAATACCGTTTGGAGGTAGAAAACAGGGACGATGCTCCAGGAGCAGTGGCAGCGGAGGATGCATGGATCGAACTGCAGCTTCCGCAAGGGTTCGTCTATGAACCCGGTAGTGCAGACGCTGTGGGAGTGGGTAACTACGAACCGGAAATCGATAACGGTACAGTGCGCTTTGCCCACGGTCGGCTCGAACCGGGAGAAACCGCGATCATCCGCTTGACAGCCAAGGCCAAAGCTGCGGCTTCGGATTCCGATGGCCGAGCTGAAGCCTATGTGGACGGTGTATCGGATACAGGCCATGACTTCCGAGTCGGGCCGGCGGAGCACCGGGTGGTGATGCACAAAGGTGCATTCGGTGTCGGCGGTACGATCGTGGGAACTGTCTTTATCGATCAAGACGGCAGCGGCCTCCAGGCCGCCGGCGAGCCGGGAATAGCCGGTGTGGAACTGTATCTCGACAATGGCCTGCGCGTCGTGACGGATCAATACGGCCGCTATTCCATCGGCCCCATTCTCCCAGGCACCAGAGCTTTAACTGTCAAAGGCGCCACCCTGCCCGAGGGAACGAAAGTACAGGGCGAGGAGGAAGGCAACGCCAGCCTGACAGTGACTGTGCAGCCGGGATCGGTGGCTATTGCCGACATTCCCCTCCGAGAAGGAAATTACGACAGCGGCCAGGCCGGGGCCCTTTGGGCCGGTGCCATGGAGCTTACACTGCAGGCCCGTCCGCTGCGGCTTATGGGTACCGGATCTGGCTTCCTGGATTATGACCAAGGATCGTATCGGATAACGGCACGGTACGACGACCGCCGGGAATACGCTCTAGACTTGACGAATGAGCGTTTCCCCCGCAGCTACTCCTTCGGCGACCAAAGCCGTACGGATGACAAAACACCCTCCGCACGGCCGCTGTATCTGCGGATCCAGTCGGAAGAGGCCGGGTTATTGTACGGCGATCTGGATACCCGCTGGAAGACCAGCAGCCGCTACAACGAGTACCGCAGCCAGGTAACGGGACTGTATGCAGAACATGAACAGGGGCTGGAAGCTTATCTGTTCCGCAGCCATTGGGAAACCCATTCCGAAACCATGGACGGCCGCGGTGTGTCTGGGCTGTACTATCTCGAAAACACGGATATTCAGCCCGGCAGTGAACAGATTTGGCTTGTGACGCTGGATCCCGATACGGACGAGGAAATGGAGCGCCGGCTGCTGCGGCGTGACAGCGATTACCGGATCGATTACCGGTGGGGCAGTCTCGACTTTGCCGATCCGGTTCCTTCCATGGACCGCGATCTTAATCCGATAGTGATTGCAGCATCCTATGCGGTAGAGGGCGAAGCGGGCCGGGAGTTTGGCTATGGCTTCCGCTTTACGGCATGGGAAGACCAGCCTTTGCACTTAACACTCGTCGGCGGACCGGCGGTGCGAGAGGATAGACCGCCGCTATTCGGTATCGACGGCACGGTGGATGTCACTGAGAACTTTACCCTGCAGTATGAAGCAGCGGCCGCCTTTGGAGAAGGCGGAGCTCTGTGGGCCGATGCAGTGTGGACTCTCCAGAGCAGTCTGCAGCTGTCGGCGTCGGGTGAATGGGTAAGTGGCCGCTTTACCGCCGCCGGTGAAGAGGAGCGGCGCCAAGAAGGCGTGCAAGTGGATGCAGCTGTGGAATACGAGCTGGGTGATGCTTGGACGGCAGGCTATGAAGCGGGCTACGAAAAAACAGGTTCCGAAGCGGCTCAGACGGAGAGCCAGGCGTCTCTGGACTATGATCCGGAAGGCTGGTTCAGTTCTTCCTTGGAAGTGTCCCGGGATGGTTCGCTCTTTCCCATTGGACGCGGCGCCTCTTGGTCGGCCGGCGCCGCCGGAAACTGGGACCTTGGTGAACAGGGAGCACTGCAGCTCGCTCTCCGGATGCCCCTAAGCTTGGACCTGAAGGACGTATCTCTGGAAGCGGATTATGCCTATGAGATTACAGAATCGCTGTCGGCCCGGGCCACGTATAAAGGGGATGCGGCGCGGCTGACTGACGGCGACGGCCGCTGGGTATTCGGCATCGACGCCCAACCCGGGGAAACTACGAATCTCTATGGCCGCATGGAGCCGAATGCCGGCCGAACGACAGCGGGCATACACCAGGGAATGGCCATTTCCGACGAATTGAGCGGTTTGTTGTGGCTGGAAGGGACCATGGACCGCGACCACGGACTGGAGTACGCCGGTTCCCTGCGCCTCGGCTATGACGGTGGGGAAGCCTTTCGGCCCCGTGCTCGTCTGGAGTACAGCCGGCGGGACAGCGGCAGCGAAGGCAGTGTCTTGCTGGGTGCGGAAGGCCGTATAGACCCGGGCCTTGCCTACCAGCTGCATGGTATTTGGTATCTGCGCACTGCTGCAGCGGAAAGGCAGCGGCTGCAGGATGAGATACGAGTGGAATTGACCTACAGACACCGCGCCGAAAAGGATCACATTGCCGGGGTGAACTATCTGCGGCGCAGCTACGAATATCCGGGCGACTCGGAGTTTACGGCCACCGGCAGTACAGTCCACGCCCTGGCGGCTGATTGGGCCTACCGTTTGACCGATACGATATCCCTTGGTGTCCAGGGCGGTTACCGGCAGGTGCGGGAAGAGGACCGCAGTGATAGTGCCTCCAGAACGTTGAGGTCCAATCTCTTCCTGGCCCAAGCCAGTGCAGAGTATGCGTTGTTGGAAGACCTGCGTCTCAATGTCTACGGGCGCCGACTCTGGGATAGTGAGAGTGTCCGAACCGGTGCTGCGGTGGAAGTTACCAAGGACCTCCATCAGCACATTGGACTATCCCTAGGCTACAGCAGTTTAAGTCTGGAGGACCCGGATCTGAGCACCTTGGTCGATTGGCCGCAGGGCATCTATCTGCGGCTGCGGGGACAGTTCTAGTTGTACGAACAGGTCAGAGGCGGGGATTGCTCCCCGCCTCTGAGTTATTCTCTGCGCTGTTTTACACTCACTGTGTCCGGTTCTGATCGCGTTCGCATTGGAGATGGCTCGGCGCAGTGCGGACGCATGGCAAGGAAGGATGCTGCCTGCGTTAGGGTAGAGCGCACGGCAGGCCAGGCCTTTACCAGGTACGTTCCGCCATGGCGGTGCACTACGGCCCTGGCACGTCATTGCCCTTTGTGTCTTCTTCATATTGCTCCTGCAGGGCCAGCAGGGCATCCACCCGGCGGTGGAGGCGCTTTTGCTGTTGGGCCACGGCGGCGACGTAGGCAAAGACCAACACCCACACCAGGCCGTAGGCAGCGATTAAAAATTCCATGGTGAGACATCCTCCCGTTCATACAGGGCTTGGGTGCCGCGCTCCACTTTGTCCTGCAGTGCCAGCACGCCCACCCGGTAGTAGAGCAAGAACCCATAGAGAACCAAAAACGTAAAGAGGCTGAACAGCAGGGCATGGACCATGGGCGGTGCCAGGCCGGCGCCCTCAGTCCGGATGACCACCGGATGCAGTGAACGCCACCAGCGGATGGAAAAGAACACCAGCGGCACATTGACAAAGGCTACAATGCCGTAGACTGAAGTCAGGCGCGCCCGCTGCGGCCCTTGCAAGCTGTGCTGCAGTACAATATATGCCAGGTACATGAACCACATCACCAAGGTCGATGTCAGGCGCGGATCCCAGGTCCACCAGGTGTTCCACACCGGACGGGCCCAAAGCGGCCCCGTCAGCAGGACGATGGTCGTGAATACCGATCCTAATTCCGCCGATGCGGTGGCCAGGCGGTCAAAACGGTCCTGGCGGGTCTTCAGATAGGCAGCGCTGGCCAAAAAAACCACGAAAAAGGCAAAAAACCCAATCCAGGCGGCGGACAGATGGAAATAGAAGATCTTCTGGACCATGCCCATGGTGCGCTCCACCGGGGCATAGAAAAAGACCATGTAAAGATTGAACAAAAACAGTACGGACACAGCCGCAGGGGCGGTCCAAACCACGGGCTACACCTCCAGAATGTAATCGAACAGCACAATCGGCAGCAGCAGAAACAGGGTATCGAAAAGCAGGACCAGATACAGCCACGGCTGGACTGCATCGGATACACCCAGGGATGTGCGGGTCAGTTCCACCAAGCCCAAAAGCAGCGGAATGCTGATCGGCAGGGCCAGGACCGGCAAGAGCACGCTTTCTCCTTCTGCCTGCCAGGTAATGCCGGCCAATAGCGTCGATACCAAACTCAAGCCCACCAGGCCCGCCGCCAAGGTGACGAGGAAAAGGCCCAGCGACACCGGCCCCCGGATATCCCACAGGACAACGCTTAAGGGTACCACCAGTATAGCAACCAGGGCCAGGAGCAGAAGGTTGCCCGCGGCCTTCGCCAAGAACAAGGCGCTTTTTTCTTCCACGGCCATGAGCAAGGCCCAATGGCAGTCGTTCTGTTGTTCTTTGGCAAAACTGCGGTTCATGGTAAACAGGGAAGCAAACAATAGCAGCACCCAGAGGAAACTAGGCGCCCAGGGATTGCCGCCCTCGGGCTGGAACTGCAGCTGCAGGCTGAATACGAACAGCAGCAGGCCCGAAAAGACCAGGGCTCCCAGAAGATGGGCCGGGCGGCGGAAGCTCTCCCGGATGTCTTTTTGCACCAGCAGCCGAATTTGGTTTAAATAGGCCTTCACACCAGCCGCCCCCTCTGCAGGCGGTATTCCGCATAGGGAAGATCGGCCAGTTCCTGCAGCTGGTGACTGACCAGGAGCACCATGGCCTCTTCCTGCAGCAGTCGTCGGAGGACGCCGGTCAGCCACTGCCGGCCTTGGCTGTCTAAGCCTGTGAACGGTTCATCCATGAGAAACAGGCGCGGCTGCTGCATCAAGACCCGGCCTAGGGAGAGCCGCTGCAGCATGCCGCGGCTTAAGACCCGGCCCGGCATCTGCTCCGTGCCTTGGAGCCCGATCCGTTCCAGGGTCTGCGGTATGCGGCCGGGCTCTTGTTCACCATACAGCCCGGCAAAAAAGGCCAAGTTTTCTGCCACGGTCAGGTCTTCATAGATCATCGGCCGGTGTCCCACATAGCCGATGTACCGTTGGGATATGCCCTCGATCCGCCCCCGGCTGGGAGGGATCAACCCGGCCACGACCTTTAAGAGCGTGGTCTTGCCCGCGCCATTGTCTCCGGTCAGTACGGCCATCTCTCCCGGCTGCAGCTGCAGCGTCACTTGGCGCAGAACAGGGCGGTGGCCGTAGATCTTTGTAATTCCTTGAAGCTGCAGTGCCGACAACGCCCTTGTCCTCCCCGCGGCTGCCATTGCGTATTATTGTTCCCCGCCCTGTTCGTCCTCAGGCGGGGTCCGAAACAGCGGCACCATCACAAACCAGACAATGATGGCTGCCATCAGCAGCAATACTACGATTTCCATGAGCCCATCTCCTCCCGCCGCGATTTCCACAACAGCCACAGGGCGCCGGCATACATAAGGTAAGATCCCAGCCAGATCCAGGCCACCAGGGGCTTAATGCTCAGCTGCAGGAAGGCCCGGTCGTGGTCCCAGCCGGAGAGGGTGAAATAGATGTCTTCCCGCCAGCTTCCCAGGACCCCAATGTTGGTTGAAGGCTGGTGATAGGAAGGATGGAACACCTTTTCGCTGCGTACTTCGCCGTAGGGCCTCTGTCGCCGCTCCACGGTGAGTGTACTGGACACCGTGGTGTGCATGCCTTCTTGGCTGTTGTCGAGGCCGTGGTAGGTGAGGGTGTAGCCGTTCAAGCGGAAGGCATCGCCGGGATCGACGGTTTCCATGGTTTCGGCATCGAATAAGGTTCCGGTAATGCCGAAGGCGATCAGGACCAGGCCGATGTGAACCACATGGGCCGCCCGGCGGCCTTTCTGCTGGACGCTGTCGATCAGAAGATTGACCAGCACGCCGCTGCAGAGGGCAAAGGAAACCAGGGCCAGCGGTTCTTCTATACCCGCGATATAGAGGCCGGCGGCTGTCAGTGGGAAAGCGGCGGCACCCGCCAGGACAGAACGCCCCCGGCGGCGCTGGAACCAGGCCAGTGCCGGTACTAAGCCCAAGAGGGCGATCAAGGCCAGCCAAAAGGGAATCGTCATTTGATTATAAAAGGATTCCTCTAAGCTGATCGACCGGCCCGCGAGGCCGGAAAAATAGGGCATCATCGTCCCGATAAACACCGCCGCGGTAATCAGGATCAACAGGCCGCTGGCCAGCCGGAAGCTACCGTCGAGGCTGAACCAAGGTGCAGACTTTGTGGGCGGTGCTTGCTTTCGTCCCCGGATCAGGGCGCCCAAAGCCGCTGCTCCGAGAACGGCCATAAATACCAGAAACAGCTGCCCGACCCGGGAGTCGCTGAAGGCGTGGACCGAATCCAAAAGCCCGCTGCGGGTCAAAAAGGTGCCGAAGACGCAGAGAATGAAGGTTAAAAACACCAGGAAGGCGTTCCAGCCGGCAAAGCCCCGTCCCCGGCGCTGCAGGGCCAAGGTGTGCAGCAGGGCAGTGGATGTGAGCCAGGGGAAGAGACTGGCGTTTTCCACCGGATCCCAGGCCCAATAGCCGCCCCAGCCCAGTTCCGTATAGGCCCACTGTCCGCCGGTGATGATGCCCGCGGTGAGGGCGGCCCACGCGGCCAGAAGCCAGGGGCGCGTCCACGCAGCCCAGGGCTGCTCTCCGCCCTTGAACAGCGATGCCAAGACCACGGCAAAGGGCACGGCAAAGAGGGCAAAGCCCAGAAAGGTAATGGGCGGATGAATGATCATGCCCAAGCTCTGCAGCATCGGGTTTAACCCCGACCCTTCTGCGGGCACCTGGGCTAAGGTCCGGAAGGGCGGCGTGGCCGTCAAGAGAATGGCCAAGAATCCCAGGCCGATGCCGTGGAGGACAAACATGGAATGAAAGCGGATTTTCTCCGGCAGTTTGGACCGCAGTACCAGAATCGGCAGGGCCGCCGTGAGCCACAGCCAAAGGAGCAGCGATCCCGCCTGGCCGGCCCAGAAGGCACTGAAGCGGTAGTACCAGGGCAGATCGGTACTGGTATAATTGGCCACATAGGAAAGGGAAAAGTCACTGGTTAGGAGGGCATGCCAGAGAATGCCGCAGGCTGCGGTGATGAGGAGAAAAGAAGCCGTGGAGGCCCCGCGGGCACTGGCTTTATAATTCCACTGGTTCTCTTTGAGGCCGAGAACGCCTAAGACAATACCGTATACCATGGTTAAGAGGGCAAAGACCAAAGCAATATTTCCGACAGCAGCCATGGCGACACTCCCTAAGGGTCATTGGATTCCGGTTCATACTTGGACGGGCACTGCAGCATCAGTTTCGAGGCTTGGAAGACGCCGTCGTCATCGAAGCGGCCTTCGACGATCACTTCATCGGAGTGGAGGAAGTTGTCCGGCATCGGCTGGTGGGCCACGCAGTCCAGGGAATAGGGCTGTTCCTGCAGCTGAAAATGGATGGTGGGCCCTTCGGCGTCAAAGCGGACGCTGTCGGCGGCTAGGGCGCCCTTAATCCGCAGGGCCCGGTCGGGCCGCTCCTGCGCCTGCAGTTCCGTTATGGTGTAGTAGTAGGCAGCGGAATTTTGCATCGCGGACACCAAAAGTGCCCCGAACACCGCGGCGGGCAGCAGCAGGAGCAGCAACAGCATGCGGGTATTTTTCTTCATGGCAATCGGCACCGGGTCGGTGCCTTCACTCCTTTCCAGAAGCAGCATAGGGGAAGAAGGGCTGCCGCCGCAGCGGCGGCAGCCAGTGGATCTACTGCTTGACAAAAATGCCGTGGTCGGTTTCTACTTCATAACCGGAATTCATCCAGTCATTGAAACCGCCCTCTAGGTTAATGGCATTGGTGTAGCCGAGCTCTTCGAGTATGGAAATGGCAATGGTGGAACGGGCACCGACGGCACAGTTGACGACAAATTCGGTGTCTTTGTCTTCAATGAACTGCGTAGCCTGGAAGAACAGCTTGCCGAAGTTGACATTGATGGCACCGGGAATGCGGCCGGCGGCGAATTCGTCATCGTCCCGCACGTCGATAATAAGATATTCTTCTCCGAAATCGATGTCCATCTGCAGTTCCATGGTGCTCATGGAGCGCATGTCTTCGCCGAGTTCAGCCACCAGTTCCTGGGGTGTTTTCGCCGCCAGCATGGAAGAAAGAGATGCAACTAGCAGCAGGGCAGCAACAACAATAATGAGTTTTTTCACGGAATGACCTCCTAAGAATTTTGGATTTACGGTATTTCAGGCACGATCAGATCAATATTGGCCGGACTGCCGTCTGCGGGCAGATCGTCTTCCTGCAGGAAGATGCGTTCGTTGCCGTGGCAGCGCTGGCAGTCGCGGTTCTGCGGCGTGATGCGCTGGACATTGTGGCTGGGTGACATTTTGAAGCTGGTAATGTTCTCGAAGTTGGGCAGCAGGTCGTCGCCGAATTCCGCCAACATATCTTCATTGGTGGGAACGTGGCGCAGAGCCACATAGGTGTAGGGGTGGCGTTCGCTCTGCATGGGATTCAGTCCGATCTTGAACTGCATCCGGCTCCTGACGGAAGAACCGCCGTCGGCGCTGACGTGACAGCTGGTACAGTTGTTGACCGGCAGCGAATGGCAGACCTGGCAGCTCATGGAATCGGGATCATGGACTGCATGGGCTTCAATGGGGGAATCTTCGGCATAGACATCGGTGTGGCAGTCATAGCAGGAAGGAAGGGTTTCCAAGTCCCACATGCCGGTTTCTACTTCACCGGTTCCATGGAAGTTGTCCACGGCATGACAGTCAGCACAGTGCATTCCTGCTTCATAGTGGACATCGGGAATGGTGCTGATGCCGTCCACATTGCCCATATATTCGCCGGCATTGCGGGCACCGTGACATCCCCAGCAGGAGTCGTCCATAGGCGGCAGTTTGACAAATTCGTGGTTGGTATGCACACCGCCTCCCATGACCCGGGGCCGGCTGACATGGCACTCGCCGCAGGATGCATGGCAGGATGTACAGTCGTTTTCGTACACGTACTCCAATTCCGGTGTGTCGTTAAAGGTCTTGGGGTAGGCCAGCCGTTCTAGTCCGCGGGCAATGCCGGCGGTGGTGTTGTGCAGGGCTGTTTCGTAGGTTTCTGCAATGCCGGCATGGCAGCTGCTGCAGGCATCGTGGGCCGATGGCTGCACAATCATGCCTTCATGGGCCAAATCCATGTCTGTTTCGTTTTGTCCGCCGTGGCAGGAAATGCAGCCGATCTGTCCATGAACGTCTTCAAGAAAGGCTTCCGATACCACGTACTTATCCGTGGCCTCCAACGGAGGCGCAGCGGGTCCTCAGCCGCCGCCGGCCGCCAGTTCCGGTTCCGAAGCCAGTGCTTCAATGGCCGCCGGATTGGTGTGGCAGTCGATGCAGCTGTCGCTGGGAACGTCCATGGCCTGGACAAAGGTGGTGACACCGGCCTGCTGCGGCTGGTAGACGAAAACGCCTGCCGCCACCAGTAACAAGGCGAAAGTGAAGGTAATCACGATCTTCACCGCCGCCGTATTGGAGCTGCGCATTGTTTTCACCTCCTTTCGGCCGCTAGTCAGATAATAACGAAAAGATTCGCTGCCGCGAGGGAAAATTCCTGCACAGGACAATAGTTGGACGAACGGCTAAATGATAAATCCCAAGCCCTGCATGCCTTAGGACCGTGGATTCGCGGCCGGCGGAACGAGGGGCGGGGTAACACAATTCGTAATCCCCGTTTCCATCTGCTAGGGGGTTGTTGCAATGCAGTTCCGGAGCGCGGCGCGCCCTGTGTCGAAGAGAGGGCTGATACCAAACCCCAGGACCTTTCTCCATCGTGTCCTTGAAGAGGTGCTTGGTGTCATAGGTGTCTGTCTG